>CAZJAD010000010.1:0-50435 GCA_964543855.1 uncultured Alphaproteobacteria bacterium | reverse complement strand
CATAATATGATACTTCCCCACGGGCTTGCGGTGCATCATCGTGTAGAACGAAATGACTTCCCGCACACGGACAGCGGTGACGCCAAGAGTGTCCGCCACCCAGGTCTCCACGTCCGGAGTCAGACATCCCAGCGACTTCTGCGCCTCCAACAGCACGGGCACAAGCGCCGCGCCGCGGTGTTCCGGAGGATAATGCAGAATGATTTCCTGTGCCTTCTTTTCCAGTTCGTCAGGGATCGCATTCATCGGTCGAGTTCCCCTCCGATCATGTTAATCGATCCGAAGGTGGGAATGACATCTGCGACCATATCGCCGGTGATCATTTCCGACAGCGCCGCGGTGAAATGGAAACACGGTGGGCGGCAGCGTACCTTCCACGGCTTGCTGGCGCAGCCGTCGTTCTCTTCGCCCTCGATGGGATACGAGACAATATAGAAACCGAGTTCGCCGTTACCGGCTTCCACGGCCTGGTAGGCTTCCCCAACGGGCACGCGAATGCCGTGGCCGTGCATGATAAGCTTGAAGTGATTCATCAGGCCTTCGATGTTGCCATAGGTGTCCTTTTTGTCCGGCAACATGATGCGCTTGTCATCGACCGAGTGCGGCCCGTCTGGAATCTGCTTGGCACACTGCTCCAGAATTCGACACGACTGCTCCATCTCCTCCATGCGCACCAGATAGCGATCGTAATTGTCTCCCTCGGTGCCCACGGGAATCGCCCAGTCCACCCGGTTATAGACGAGATACGGGAAGTTCTTTCTCACATCATAATCGATGCCGGCTGCACGAAGACACGGGCCGGTGAAGCCCCAGTTGATTGCATCATCAGCCTTCATGATGCCCGTGCCGCGCACGCGATCATAGAAAATGCGGTTGCATGTCAGTAGCGCGTGGCACTCCTTCAGAATGATCCGCGTTTCTTTGATCACTCTGTGGAGCTTCTCAATCCATCCATCCGGCAAATCCGCCGGCAATCCTCCCACCCGTGTCGCCATGGTCGTCACGCGCGCGCCACAGAAGTCTTCGAGGAGTTCGTAGAGATATTCGCGCCCTTTCATCATGTAGATGAAAACAGTCACGGCTCCAAGTTCCATGGCCGCGGCACCGACGCAAGTGAGATGGTCTGCGATGCGTGAAACTTCGCACAGCAGTGTGCGAATGTATTGCCCACGCTCTGGAACCTCGACACCCAGCAGTTTTTCTACCGCCATGCAATAGCCGACATTGTTGATGACTGGGCTCACGTAATTCAGCCGGTCGGTGTAGAGAATCGCCTGGTTCCAGGTGCAAGCTTCGCAGGATTTTTCAAACGCCCGATGCAGATAACCAATCTCCGCATCGGCGTCCACAATGAGCTCTCCCTGCAGCTTGACCATGATTTTCAGGATCCCGTGCATCGCCGGATGAGACGGCCCCATGTTGAGGATCATCTCCTCCGTCTTGAATTCAGGCTCCGCGGCCGTAAAAAAGAACTCTTTTTCGGGAATTTCGGTTTTCGCTTCCATGAATCCGTTGTGTTTGTCTAATCAGCGAATCTTCTGCTAATCTTCCGGTCCGATCAAGGGTTGACGCTTCTTCTTAGGATAATCCTTGCGCAGCGGGTGGCCTTCAAACCCCTCGTAGAGCAAAATACGCTTCAGGTTTGGATGTCCCTCGAACCGAATGCCATAGAGGTCATAACACTCTCGCTCGAGCCAATTCGCCGTTTTCCATAGCGGCGTCAGGCTCTTGACGGTCGGATAGAGATCGTCGAGCTGCAACTTCACCCTCAGCCGACGATTGAACGGCAGCGAGAGGAAATGATACACGACCTCAAAGCGCGGTTTCCTCCCAAGATAGTCCACGGCAGTCAGATCCATGAGAAAATTGAACTGCAGTTCCGGATCTTCTTTCAAGAGCCGCGCAATCTCCAGAATGGCATCTCCGCGAAGGATGATCGTCTCGTCGCCATGTTGGACATGCCAGTCCAGCACGGCTTCCGGAAACTTCTCCTTGATTTTCTTATACGCCAGCGATTCTTCCATCAACGTACTCTTCAATAAATTCGCTTACTTCCATACCTGCCGGGACTCTTGGACCATCTTCTGCAGTTTAACGACACCGTCAAGCACCGCTTCCGGGCGCGGAGGGCAGCCGGCGATGTAAATGTCCACCGGAATGATGGAGTCAATGCCTTGCACCGTGGCGTAGTTGTTGTAGGGGCCACCGCATGACGCACACGAGCCAAATGCAATCACCCATTTGGGGTCGCACATCTGATCGTAGACCCGTTTCATCAACGGCGCAAGCTTCTGCGAGATCGTGCCAACGACCCAGAGAACATCACTCTGGCGTGGACTGAACCGTGGAAAGGCAGCACCAAAACGGTCCAGGTCATAGTGGGCAGCAGACACCGACATGTATTCCATCCCGCAACATGCCGTCACAAAAGGGTACACAAAGAGCGAGTACTTCCGCCCCCATCCGAGCAGCTTGTCAAAACGGGTCGTGATAATCTCACCTTCCGGCGGAAGCCCATAAGGCGGGCGTAGTTTCATGGTTTTCATCGCTTCATTTCCACTCAAAGACGCCACGGCGAATGGCGTAGTAAAGTCCAACGGCCAGAATTGCCAGGAAAATCATCATCGAGACGAAGCCAGTGACGCTCAGCGTCTTGAACGCGACGGCCCAGGGAAAGAGAAAGGCGACTTCGACATCGAAGACGGCAAAGACAATCGCGGCCAGGTAGTACTTGATGGGGAATGGTCCGCGTGCATCCCCGACGCCGACGGTGCCACACTCGAACGGCAGCGCTTTGTTGGCGTTGGGTCGCCTCGGTCCAAAGAAGATCGTGAGCGCCAGGAAAGCCAGGACAACGACGATGGCCGCAAGAAAAAGGAGGATCAGGGCGAGGAGGTTCTCGTTCATCGGTTTGTATGGTTGAACAGGCTATTGAGATCGGTGAAGTGCTGATTCGTCATGAAGAGCCTGAAACGGGCAGTTTCAGGGCGCGCCGCACCCGCATAGCCAGCGGCGGAACAAGTAGAAACTGAGCGGCCATGCCCGGCACACCAGGCAGGTAGAACGCCAGGTAGAGCTTCCATCCTTGAAAGCCCAGAAGGAACATCGCAAGCACCGCGTGGACTGCCCGACCCAGAATCATCGCAACAGCCAGCGCCAGAAGACAGGTTGTATAGCGAAAGCCGCCTGAAAGGCGCAGAACAAGGCTCACAACCAGTCCGTAGGTTGCCAGTTCGCCCATCATCCGGAATGTCTGGTCTGGAGTCGGCATCCCAGTCAGGCCCATCGAGAGGGCAGGGGTCAGCAGGCCAACGAGAGCGGCACCCAAAGGATCCAAGAGAGTCCCGGCCAGAAACACCGGATAATGCATTGGGAGGACGATACGAGGCAAGACCGCAAACGCGTAATGGAACAGAAGTGGTAGGACGACACCAAGAGCGACACAGACACCACCCACCGTGAGGCTTCGGACATTTCTCATGAACTCTGTTCCTCAACGGTGAGGAGGCAGATCTCGTCTGGGGCTGACTCCCAGACCTGAAGGGCGATGTTCTCCTCGTCCCGGTTCTTCCCATCTTCGTTAGTTATTCTCAGAAGCGAGGAATCAATCTCGAACGCGGCATGTAGCGAACCACAAATCGAGACCACCCGGTGTTGCGGATGTGATTTCCCGACGATTTGCCCATGAGCGCGGGATAGAGAAGTCGCCATCTCCGAGTCATGCATTGACCATTGCGCCGCGCTCTCTCCCGTCGCTCGGATTGCCCGATCCCCTGCCAGCGATTGCTCGAGCAAGGCATCCGGGCGTTTCCTCGCCGCTTCCATAATTTATTGAATAGCAAAAATATAAAAAAATCCGGTGAAAGTCAAGGATAACTTGTCCTATTCCACGGTGTGCTCGAGGAGTGCGCCTCTGCGCAAAAAACACCGCCAGACCCCATAGAACCACTCGGGGTCTGGCGGTGACTTGCATCATGACCGCTGGTACGGCTCGCGGATGAGCCTGAGACTATTTCTTGACTTCGAGAATTGCCAGTCGGTTCCTCTCCAAACCGAGGTTCTGGAATCCCTCCCGCACAATGTTGTAGTCTTCGACAGGCACTCTGTCAGCTTTGATCTCCGCGGCAATCTCCCAGGTGACCTGCCTGTCCCTCGCACGCGCCACCATTTCCAGACGGAAGTAAGGGTTGTCCACAAGCACCGGGTCCGGCAGATAGCCGACGGTCACGCCTTCGGGCAATTCCATGCGTAGCACGGTCCGGGCTTCCCCCTGTGGCGGCAGCTCAATAGGGTATTTCACTTCCGGCAAGGCCGGAAAGAATCCGTGCAGCGCCCACTGAAACGGATTCGAAGGCAAGTCGAAAAGGATAACATCCCCCTGTCGATTGGCGTACCGCTGAGCGTCGAAAGTCATGGAGACCTCTGCCGGTACGGAGAGGTCCTTCAGGTCCGAGGTTTCATAGTGGATAACGGTGGCTCCCTGCGACAGACTCGAAGCCGCCCTCTGGAAGTAGATGTCCAGCTCTTTTTCTTTCAAGTCTTTAAGCTGCTGACGGCACCGTTCCTCACTCCACCCTCGTGGAATGGCCTTGACCGACCCTTCCAGAGTCCCATCGCCGTGAAGTACCGCGTCGAGGTAGGTGATCGAGGATCGACTCTCGAGGTCACCGCATGGGACTTTCACCAGAGTCGTGTGACCGGGCACAAGCAGACACCCGTGGCCGTAGGTCCGAGCGAACGGAATCGAGCCAAATCGACTATCCTCGGCCATTGGATCCACATAGAGCGTGTCGCTGTCTCGGGGAATGGCAAGGATGATGTGGCGAAACTGCTCCAGGACCGGCAGATCCACAAACTCGACATTTCGGTTCATCACCAGAACTGGAAATGAAGTGATCCCGATGCGATTCAGAAGTGCGGCCAGGAAGACCGCTTTGTCCCGGGTTTCACCGTATCGGTGCGCCCACACTTCGTCGGCCGTATTGGGCTCGTAGCCCGCCCGGCCCAGTCGAAGGCCCACATTGCGGATTTTTCGTTGAACGGCGATGCACAGGTCCCGCGTGTAATCGTCGTGGGATGGCGGCCGATTCGGCACGAGCTCGGCCAGGGCAGCATCCGCCTGTGTTGCTGTATCCACGCGAGTCCAGAAGCGCGAACCCATGTAGTCACCCAGATCCTCCCAGGTCTGGAACGAGGTCCACAGCAGCCGAGGGGCAATGTCCGCCGTGCTCACACGATTCGGCTCACTCATGATCTGAGGCATGTCTTTGAACCGCCAGGTGTAGACGGCCTCTCCCTCGTCCATCTTGACCTCCGGCTGCACATCGGAGTTCAGGAGATGGTAGCTGACCTTCCTGCCGGGAGCAAGGCGCAAGATCATGGTTTGGCTGAGGATAGGTTCCGTCATTCCAAAGATCCACTCGCCGCCGTACGCTTCGTCGGTTTCCTCTCTGTCTTTCTCCTTTTTCGGCTTCGTGGTCCATTTCAGTTCGATAGCCGCTCCGATTTCAAGGCCCGGAAAGTTCACATTGCGCTGCTTAACCTGTGAATACGCCGAAGCCCATTGAACCTCCGGAGCGCTTGTCAGCGTGAAGGCGTCTTTTTCGGGTTCGATCCATGTGCCGTCGGCCATCCGGGTGTACGCCTTTTCAATGACGACCTCATGGGTCATATCATTGAAGCGTATGGAGTGGTCACCGTAGTCGTCTTTGGCTCTCACCTGCAGAACCTTCAGAACCAGGTGACCGTGGGTCGTGACATCGCCATCCTCGTCAACATAGACTTCGCGATCACGCAGCAAAACGAGCGCGCCGGCTTGCGGATAGGCGCTGGGTCCCGGCGAGTTTTTGATGAGCTCCTCGATGGCCGGGTCGACATCGACCTTGGCGTAGCTGGTGAGCGCCACCAACAAGAGCATGGCGAGCAAAATGCTTCGAGGTTTCAACATGACCTCCTACAGTATCGCTAAGAAACGAGTCCGCCAACAAGATAATTGTCCGCAGCATCGGACTGAATGCTGCCGCTTCTAGCTTTCTCTCTTCAAAATAACCCGCCCTTTGCTCATCACATCGTCTTCTTTCTGCATCGCCTGCAATTCGGGGTATTTTTCCAGTGGGATATCTAGGACGGACATCTCCATCAGGCGCTCGAGCTTCACCCGATTGCCCTCCACATCGAACCGACGAGCCAATCGGAAATCATGGTAATCGCGTTCCAGCGGATCGGGCATGGATTTCACATTGTATCCTTCGGGGAAGACTACTTCCTCATCCGCCCGCACGGCGAAAGTGGACATCACTTTGAGCGGATACCGCCTTACGGTCAGATCGCTTCCGCGCAGCAGCGAACGCGTCAGGAAATCAAGGCCACTGGATTGATTTGGCACTTGAAACAGGAGGTAGTCTCCCGCTTTGACGCTGTAGTCCGTTGCGGCGATGTCGAGCGTGATCACGACATTCTGGGTGAAGTCCATCAAATCGGTTACTTCGAGCTTCTCCAGGCGCGCCGTGGGTGATATCATCTGGACAATTTGTTTGAAAATGTTTTCACGCTGTTCCGGTGGAATGCTCTCCAGGAAATTCCGCATGACCAGATCCGGAAAACCCCGCGTCGAAATCGTAAGCCGGCTGACAAAACCGCCGTCTGAGCGAAGCTCCGACCGGGCCTGAATGTGGAACAGATGATCTTCCGGAGGCATCAGGGGGAGCCATTCGAGGGGTTCTCCCTTTTCAGAGCAAGGCAAGACGGCTTTCTCCTGTTCCATGGCGGCGAGATAGTCTTTGGTCTTCTCGACCGTTGGGTCAAGGTATCGGTATTTGCCGGTCTTCTCGTCGGGAATGCCAACAATCGCATGGTTGAACTGCTGCGACGGGATGTCCTCGAAGATCTTGTACGACGGATTCATGAGCACGATGTCTGATTCGATACCCGCGGTGCGCAGCATCGAAACCATGAGCGCGGCCTTATCGCGGCATACGCCGTAGCGATTGGACAAGGTCACGCCAGCCGGTTCCGGTTTGTACCCAGCCTTGCGGCCGGACAGCTTCGTTTCCACATAGCGTATGTCGTTGGATACGAAGTAGAAGATCGCCGCAATCTTCTCCTCGTCGGTTGAAAGGCCACGGGTCAACTCGGCAACCTTTGCTCGTACGGCTTCATCCGGATCAAAGCTTGGACCGGCAAGCCCATCGTACCATTTCGACATAAACTCCCAGTTTTCCATGTTCGACGCATAGATCTGCTGGGCGAGTTCCGGCCATGGCGGCATGCCCGGTTCGGGAATCACTTGCGGAGCATCATTGACCTGCCACCGATGAACCATGCGCTCGCCCTGTCGCTCGGATTTGTACGGCACCGTCCCGTTCCGTGCCTTCCATCGGAGCTTCATGTCGGCAGGCACATTGATTTCGACGAGTTTCGTCTGAATGGGATCCCTGTACTCGAAGGATGTGCTGAAATCGTATACATTATCAATCGGTGGTTCCCGTGCGATTGTCTTGGAGACAACCTCGATTTCCGCACCCGGCTGCAGCGAAGGAAACGTGATGATTTTCTCTCTCACATTCTCCAAATAGAAAGGCCCGAAGGCCGGTAGCGGTACATCTTTGATGTCTTTCTCCGTGACGACCACAACGCTCCCATCCGGCATGTGGACACGGGCATCCACGATCTCGACCGTGTCGTAGGCGAGGAAGTAGAAATTGAAATCCTGAGCATGCTCGCGGACTCCTCGCTCGTTGAGCAGGTGAATGCGATAGTGGTTGACCTCCTCGAAGTGACCGGTGTTCTGGGCAACGACGCGTGTGCAGTCGTATTTCACAATCGCGTTCGCTCCTTCGAAGAGGAGTTTGCCCTTTGGCTCCGGGACTTCAGATTGACCGAAGGCCACCAGCGCCATGGTGCCGATAAGAAGCAAGCCCAATGTTGTTCGCCCTTTCATCGCTGACCTCCAAATCGCTGATTAAGTGTATGATTGCAACAGCCCTTGTTCACTTCCTAACATCTGTTTAGATACAGGACTTATCGTCTTTGTTGCACGAAAGCGGCGATGCTGGGGCTTCCGGTCAAGGCCTTGGATCCAGCCCCGGCAGCGGATTCTACCGAAGCAGGAGAACCTTGCGAACCTGCCGGAATCCCTCCGCCTCCATGCGGACAAAGTATAGGCCTGTGCCCAACTCCCCGGCCTGCCAGACGAGGCGGTGCTGACCTGCCGGATAGATATTGTCGGCAAGCTGAACCGTCCGCCGTCCGAGAATGTCGTAGACCGAAATCCGCACGCGAGAGGTGCGCGGAAGCGCAAAGGCGATCGCCGTAACTGCATTAAATGGGTTTGGATAGCACGGCATAAGGGCAAAGTGCCCGGGCAGGAAAGTCTGGTCCGCGGGAGTTCCTGCGGGGACCTCCACCACTGCATGATTCGAGGAGTCGCTCTCTCCGCCATCGTACCGCGCCACCACGAAGTACTCGTAGATGCCAGCCCCCGGAACCGAGTCTTGGTAGAAGGTATCGACCGGCACGGCTATGGTCGAATCGTTGCGATAGACCGCATAGCTCTCGAAGGCGTCCAAATGGACAGCCCCCTGAACACTTTCTGGAGGCCGCCATTGCAGCAGCACCGCGCAGCCCTCGTGCGAGGCCTCCAGGTCCCGTGGAGGATCGAGCCGCCAGATCTCGAGGGTGACTTCGGTTGTCGAATCCACCTCGATGAAGGCTTCAGTCATTCCAGCTTCGTAGCCTTCCAAAAAGACTTCCGGCCGGTGAAGGCCGGTCAAGAGGGAATCCACCTGAAAGGAGCCCGATTCGTCGGGATGGACCTCGCCACATCCCACACGAACCACAGCTTCTGAAATATCAACTACTTCTGGGTGCGTGATGATTTGGCCAGCCAGCGAACCATACGCGTCCGGCTGCGAACGAGTCGTCAGGCGTAGAGCTGCGCCGGGGCCAATCAACCAGGTGTGCTCATTGTGGCTGCCGTTGAACAGAAGCTGAAGCCCGATGGTCTCCGTCGGATCCTCGATGCCCACCGTGGAGGCGTCTGGAATGTCGATGCGTCGGTACAGATAGACCACTTCGCAATCTCCAGTGGGCGTCGCTCTGGCCTCGGCTGAGTAGATCTGCGCTTGGAAGGTTACGCGAGGCAAGCCTGGAGGGGGATACTGCATCCCGTTGTACTCGACGACAAAACGACAATTCAGGGAATCATAGAAGTAACAGATCTCGCCGTCGCCCAGTTCATGCAGGTTGTCCCAGAACGGCGCCAGCATACCCGACGGGCCTTGCCCGCCAGGGATTGCGGAGTTCCAATAGGTATGGTCGTGGGAAATGCCGGGTGAGAGCCAGCCATTTTCGTTGATCGTCAGGCTGTCGAAAGCCTGACCATAGAAGTAGAGCGGGAAGGGCATGGCGACAAATGCCGATGAATCGTACGTCGGAAGGGCAACGACCGTGCCGTTCCCTCCAAGTGACGGAGATATCTCGACCCAGTCGAAGACCGCCGCATTGCCGTGATCCAGATGGTCATAAGACAGATAGCCATAGGCATCGGGCCCGGTCGGCAGACTCCGAGGAGAGTCCAAATAGAGCATTGCGCTTGTTACGACACCGCTGGTGACGAGAATGGTCGTGTCGAAGGAAGCGTCATGGTAAGTGGCGTGCATATCATAGCTGGTGTCGCCGGGCAGCGTGACTTCAAATCCACCCAGGGAATCCGTCTCCATCACAGGGAGAGGGGTTCCCGGAAGAGACACGAGTGCGCCCGCGACGGGAATGGAGTCTCCCGCCGCAACCCAGCCCGCCAAGGTTCCCATGGGTGACGGCACGAGACGGACATCTTGCTCGGTGGTGTCACCGACGGTTACCTCGACTTCCACTGTTTGAGAGTAGTAGCCAAACGCGCTGTACCGGAGGTTCCATGTCGAGTCACCAAAGAGCGAAATCCAGTAGAACCCGTCTGCGTTCGTTCGAGTTCTCCGGGTTGTTCCGATCGCTTCCACGACAGCACCATGAATCGGCTCGCTCGTGTCGTCGTTTCGGACGATGCCCTCCACGAAACCACGGTCGACGGTTATCTGGAAGACGGCTTCGTACGCGTCCACGAACCCGAACCCATAGGTATTGTCTTCACCGGCTGTGCCATAATCATGGGCCGTCCGCATGAGAACCGACTTGATGTCGCGCACTTCAGCATCGGGACAGGCTTGCCGCATCAGAGCGACAATTCCCGCCACATGCGGGCCTGCCATCGATGTTCCGCTCCAGTCCTCCTGCGCGTAACCTCCACCGGGAACGGACGAGTACACATCCACTCCAGGAGAGCAGACTTCCGGCTTGATGGCGGTATAGGGCGGGCAGTCGCTTGGCCCGCGGCTTGAAAACGACGCGATATCATAGGGAGGAGTGGTATCGTTGGTCGCGTCCACAGCGCCAATAGCGAACATCGTCACCGAGTCGATGGCCACCGTCGCTGGGCTGCGGCAAGTCCGGGCTCCGGGTCCTTCATTGCCCGCTGAGAAGGTGACCACGATGCCTGCCGCCTCGCAATTGATGATGACATTGTTCCATAGATTGAAACAGTCCTCGTAGCCGGGGAAGGCGCTATAGACTCCCCACGAGTTCTGAACGACATCCGGAACATCCTCGACCGTAAAGGGATCGCCGTCAGGATCGGCGAACCACTGGAACGCATCGAGAATATCATTATTGATATCATCACCGATATCTTGGTCAATCGCATTGCAGGCAATCCAGAGGGCGTCCGGCGCAATTCCGATGGAATCATCCGTGACTTCCGAATTGCCACACATCGTCCCCATCACATGAGTCCCATGCCCATTTAGATCCCGGGGATAAGTCGTCCCGTAGATTGGGTCGTGCCAGCACTCGCTTGCGGGAACGAGGGTGCCGCGCCAGCGCGCCGAAAGTGCGGGATGCGTGCCATCCACGCCGGTGTCAAGATTGCCGACCAAACGCCCGGCACCGGTGATACCAAGTTCGTACCATGCGCGAGGTGCACCAACGGCACGGATACCACGCGGTACCCCGTGATTGTCGTCCAAGTGACCGCCGCGCTGGGCACGACCTTCGGGCACCGTGTCGATGAGTCTGACCCGGAAATTCCTCTCGAGCCATTGAACATCATCGCGATCGCTGAGAGTCTCGATCACGCTACGCGTTCCCCTGACGACAACGCAGTTTGTAATCCAGAATGGCGTATAGCCTTCCACGTCGCCATCGTCCTGGAACTGTTCTAAAACTGCCAGAAGCTCTCCTTGGCTTCCCTCCGCGGCGCTGCGGAGAGCTTGGACGACGATTTCATGGCGCAGAGCGCGGCTCGCTTTCGCTTCGTGAAGCTGCTGGTCAATGGTTGAAATGTCCGCCTGCGCCGTGAGGTGAACAATCGCACCTATCATAGAGTCCGATGGAGCCGAGGCAAGTTCCTGTGTAAGGGGAACGCTTATCTTCTCGGGTGAAATTGCCAGTGCACATTGGCTGATTGCCAATAGTGTGATGAGAGCTAAGGTTGCGAGCTGCATGGTGTTTGCCTTCCTGTCCGAGTGATGCCTCGCAGGCCAATTCGCTGCGGCATGCCACGAAAAACCGGCCGAGGTCGCTGGAACACTCCAATTAAATTACGCATCTGGCGGCAATATGTCAAGTCACACGATGGAAGACGCCTCTCGTCTACGTGATGTGTGAATACCTCCCAAAGTTGGATCATTCTCATGAGCATGATTTCGCTGGCGCTTCGGCATCGAGGTCGACTTGCGTGTCGCAACCCACAACGGATAGGGCATTTCCAGAGACAGGCGTCCGCTTGACTCTCTCTGGATGTGTCCGTATATTTTTGGACGCAACGACTGTCGTCCAACGCTGGTGAATCCGCCTACCGAAGGGAAAAGAAAGATCATTCCTCCCGGCATATCCCGCGCCACGCTGGGAGTTCTGCTCGGCCTCCTTGTGCCCGGCGGGGTCTCGGCGAACCATCCATGCGACAACTTTGCCGCTCTCTATGACACCCTTGTTGGGTCTCACTATGAGGCGGCTTGGCAGATCTGCGACACGATGGAGCAGGACGACCCGGACAACCCGACAACGCTCTTCGCTCGTGCGACGATCCTTTACACGGCGATGATAGATTTCGAGGATACCACGGGCGAGGCTGAATTCTCCCGCTGCTGTGATGCCGTTGTGGAAGTCTGTCGCGAGCAGGCGCTGTCAGCCGAAGAAGATGAACGCATTTGGCTGCAGTTTCTGCAGGCTTCATCCCTCTCCACTCGCGCGTTCTACATTGGGCGCCTTGGGCGAACTTGGCCTGCGCTGAAGCTGCTCCTTAAAGCGAGGTCTGTCTTCTCCCGCATTCTGGAGGAAGACCCAACTTTCTATGATGCGCATCTTGGGCGAGGGGTCTATCGTTGGGGCGCGGCCAAACACGCAGGAATACTCGCCGGTTTGCCGTTTCTCCCAACCCGAGACCAGGCGCTTGCGGATATAAGATTGGCAGTCGATTCATCTCGGTTCTCGCGGCATGCGGCGGCGAGCGCCTTGGTCTGGTTTCTGATAGATGACCGACAGTATGCCGAAGCCGAATCGTTGATCAGTCGCGAATTGGAGCGTTTTCCGAATGCGCGGTCTTTCCTCTGGCCGCTTATCGCGTTGCAGTACCACACAGGACGGTTTCGTAAATGCATCGCCTCCGCGGAGGAGTTGGTCGCCCAGTATCTTGCATCACCTCGAAACAACGGCTATGATGTTGTCGGCCTGCACAAACGCATGGCGGACGCTGCAATGAGACTGGATGACCAGGAAGCGGTACTCCGGTTCTGCGCGGCAGGTCTCGCCGCCTCTATGACAAGCGACGCACGGGAACGCCGCCGTCGAGACTTGGAAATCTTGGAGAAATGGCAAGAAAGAGCCAGAATAAGACTCCAGAAAAACGGCGAGAACTGAAGGCCGGCTCACTCGTCATTCGACCTGGGAAAGTGCGACTTTTGGACCGGGTGGGGGCGACGGCTGACCGACTGCAGACCCGTGCTTTCGCCGTCGGAGGCTACGTGCGCGATCTCCTGCTGGGCCGTCCCTGCAAGGACATTGATTTCCTGGTTCTCGGGGATAGTCTCGAGTTCGCTGAGGCCGCCTGCCATGACCTCAAGGTTCGCCACCATGTCGTTTTCGAGAAATTTGCCACGGCGATGGTAACCTACCGGGGCTGGCGGCTTGATTTCGTTGGGGCGCGCCGTGAAAGATATGACGCCGATTCGCGCAAACCCGAGGTCGAGGCCGCCTCGATGGAAGAAGATCTGGCTCGCCGGGACTTCACTGTCAATACGCTCGCCATTGCACTGAACTCGGACAACTTCGGCCGGCTTGTCGATCTCTTTGATGGCGTGAAAGATCTTCAGGAAAAAGTGCTGCGCACACCGCTGGAGCCGGAAGCGACTTTCTCCGAAGACCCATTGCGCATTATGCGAGCCATCCGTTTTGCGACTCAGCTCGGTTTCGGCATCGAGCGCCGGACTCTCGAAGCCGTCGGGGCGATGGCCGAGCGGCTCTCCATTGTCAGCCAGGAACGAATCACCGACGAATTCTGGAAAATTCTCGCCGCACCAAAACCATCCGTCGGCCTTCGCCTGCTTTATGTCACTCGCGTCATGGATGTCGTTTTCCCCGAGCTGAGTGTACTGGCGGAGACGGAACAGAGAGGCAGATACCACCACAAGAACATCCTCGAGCACACGCTGACCGTCGTGGACACGGTGGCAGCCATGACGCAAGACCCCGTCGTGCGCTTCGCAGCGCTCGTTCACGATATTGCCAAGCCGAGAGTGAAGCGCTTCGACTCCGAAGCTGGCTGGACCTTCCACGGACACGAGGATCTCGGTGCCCGAATGGCCCGGTCTATTGGCCGTCGCATGCGTCTTCCTGGAGATGTCGTGAATAAGGTGGCTAAGCTCGTCCGGTTGCACATGCGGCCGATCAATCTCACGGATGACGAGGTAACGGACAGTGCACTGCGGCGTCTCATCGTCCAGGCGGGCGACGATCGGGAAGATCTGCTGGCCCTCTGCCGCGCGGATATTACCTCTGCCAATCCGCAAAAGGTGGCGCGCTACCTTGCGGAGTTCGACAAAATGGTCGCCCGAATGAATGAGGTGATGGAAAAGGACCAGCTCCGAGCCTTCCAATCGCCGGTGCGCGGCAACGAAATCATGGAATTGTGCAACCTAAACCCCGGTCCTTTAGTCGGAAGATTAAAGAGGGCTATCGAGGAAGCCATCCTCGACGGCGTCATTCCGAACGAGCACGGTGCGGCCCGCGCTTACCTTATGGACATCAAAGACAAGATTATCAACACGGTAAAATCCTGAAGCACAGACTGTTACGCCGAAGCAGATCTTGCCATGAATGTTTCGCAGAGGCAGATCGTCTAACTCATGCAGCCCGACAAGGCGGATCGCCCGAGCCGCGTGAAACCGAATCGAGAAACAAAAGCCGGAAATCACCCATGAAAAACCTTTTTGCGGTACTGCTCTTATGCCCTGGGATTCTGTTTGCAAGCGAACTCAAGAATCCGCGGATCACTTCCACAGTACCTCTCAGCCTCGACAGCTTGCAGCACATTGCCCGCAAGTACAATCCGGACATCCGCCAAACAGCGATGAACCTGAGAATCAATGCCATCGGGAAACTGAGTGCGGTTGGAGCCTTCCTGCCATCGGTCACCGCCGGTCTCCAGTTGTCAGAGAATCAGTACTACTATCCCACCTTTATTAATCCTGACGGCTCCGTGTCGACCTATCCGATCACTTACACGGAAACGGTACCCTATTGGGATCCGGATTCGCTGAAGTATCTCCCGCAGGCGGTGACCTATACCCGCGAGGCCGAGGAAGGGAAGAATCGCAGCTCCTCGATGTATCTCTCGCTCCAGGAGACCATATTCCAAGGTGGGCAACGATTGTTTCAGCTTCGGCAAGCGTTGAAAGAGGCGGATCTGAACGAGGCCACGCATCTGAACGCGCAAAAAACCCTCGACCAAGCCGTGGCCGAGGCGGTGACCCTCATACTAATCGGTGAGAAACTGGTGACGCTGAGCCAGAAGCTCCTCGAACAGCGCCGGGATGCCTTGGAGCTTGCGCAGGCTCGCTTCGATGTGGGGACGGTGACTCAGCTGGATGTTCTGCAGGCAGAGATTGATGTCGGAACGGCCGAGAATGATTCGAGCAGCGCCGCGCGTGACCTGCAAGCAGCTCGCGAGAATTTGAACGAGCTCCTCGGAATCGACCTGAAGAGCAGCTTCCCACTTGAGGAAGTCGCGGCGATGGGACCGCTCCAGTTTGAGCTGGATGCGCTCGTCGCGACTGCTTACGAGAACCGCACGGACTTGCGCATGGCCGAGCTGTCGACGGGTATGGCCGACGATGCCGTGAAGATAACCTACGGCACCTATTTGCCCACCGTCAGTGCTGGCGTTACTTTCTCACGCTCGGAGCAATCTGGTGCCAGCCAGGCCTGGACCCTGTCGCCGCGCAGTCGCAACACCTCCTACTCGTTATCGGTCCATTGGCCGCTCTTCGATGGGCTGACCCGAGAGCGCTCGGTCGTCGCGGCACGCATCGAACGCGACAAAGCGCGCGAACAGACAAGGGCTCTGCGTTTGAGCATTGAGAAGGAAGTTCGCGACGCCTATTATAACCTGCAGAAGGTTTTCGATCAGAGCCTCATCACTGAAAGAAATCGCGATCTGGCTGAAAGGACCCTCGAACTCGAGCGCGAACGCTATCGCCTCGGCGCCACATCCCAGCTTAATCTGCGCAGCGCGCAGATCACCTACGCTCAGGCCGAAACGGAGAACCTTTCCAAGATGCTCGAATACCACAGCCAGCTTATCGCTCTCGAATTAGCGGTTGGCAAAAGGCTGCGATAACTCTACCCCTGTATCTCCGGAAGCCGACGGGGTGGCACTTCTTCGCACGCGGGCTATCTATGCTGCAGCACATGCGGAGAACTGCCACCCCGTTCCAAATCTCCACTTCTGATGCCTGAAGCAGGCTCTCGGATCCTTGGGGCCTGCTTGCGTTTATTTTACCGATTGGAGTTCTTCTCTTGTAATTGGCTTTGTAGGAGTGTATATTTAGGCATCTGCTGGCAACTGAAGTGGCGCTAACTTGTTGATGATTCAAGAGGGGAGACGGAGGCTCAGATGAAAAATAGATTAGGAGTTGGGTCAGTAGTATGTATCTTGCTGTGGTGTTCTTTGGCGGGAGCCTGGCCCGCCGCGCCGGACACGAATTTGGTGATTTGCGACCGCACGGGCGAGCAGACGGTGGTGAAAATCGCTGCCACTTCCGATGGCGGATGCTATGTGGCGTGGTATGATCACGCGTCCGGCAACTATGATGTGTACATGCAGAGACTGGATCCACAGGGCAATTCTGTGTGGGCGCACAACGGATTGCTGATCAGCAATCACCCGCAAAACACATGGATTACTGATTGGGATTTGGGTGTAGATTCGACGAACAGCGCGATTGTCGTATTCAATGACACACGCACGGATCCGAGCTGGGACATCTACGCCTACCGCATTTCACCGGATGGCGACTTCCTGTGGGGGGCCGATGGAATCGCGCTCTCGGCGGCGGGCAATGCAGACTTCGAAGCCGATCCACGCGTGGCGATCTCAAGCAGTGGGAATGTACTGGTTGCCTGGCAGGGCGTGGGAACGAATGGCCGCAACGCCGTGAAGGTCCGCAAGCTGACATTGGCGGGAACCGACATGTGGATTCCATCCACACTTGAGGTAACCTCCACCTATGGAAATGAGTACCCGCGGATCGTTCCGGCGGACAACGACGGGTTCATCGCAAGCTATGTGGTGCGGCAGGGAACCGAGTACTGGCGGCCGCGCCACATCTACATGCAGAAGTTTGACGCTTCTGGTCGTGTCCAGTGGGCACCCGACGGGGTTCCAGTGTTTGCAGGCGACGGCTTAGGAATTCAAGTGAAGCCGTTTCTTCTCGCTGACTCTCTCGGCGGGGCCTATTGCACATGGTACGACAGCCGTCTGGGAGCCATCGCCCTGCATGCGTGGGCACAGTACATCCTCGCGGCGGGCACGGTGGCGTGGACGGTAAACGGAGTGCAAGCGGACATGAATACCAGTCGGATGCAAATGTCTCCCACGGCGAGCCGAGTAACCGGCTCACAGGATCTCATCCTGTTCTATCTGGAAACGGACCAGAGTCAATCCAATTTCAGTATCGGCTATCAGCGAATCAGCTCCGCAGGCGCGCGTCTCTGGACGGACAATGGCATTCTATATGCGCCGCTCGATTCGCGGCAGGAGTTGAGCCTTTCGTCCTTTGCTTTGGGCGATGGAGCGGTGGCCGTGTTTGCACAATACCTGAGCGGCTCCGCCGTGAATTCGGATGTGGAAGCGATCCGTGTGGATGGAAACGGCGCGGATGTATGGGCAACATCTCCGGTGATCATGTGCTCGGTGCCGAGCGAGAAGCAGCGGATGGCTGCAGCGATAAATGTCTTCGGCCAGGTGATTGCCACTTGGCCGGATGGAAGAATTGATCCGTCGTGGGACATTTACCTGCAGAACATCAATCCCGATGGCAGCCTCGGCAACTTGCCCACTGTCCCCATCGATCCTCCGCAGGAATTGACGGCTCTGGTGAACGGAGATGACATTGTGTTGACCTGGCAAGCCGTGGATGACGCGACAAGCTACAATGTCTACGCATCACAGAATCCGGGCAACTTTACGGACATTATTGCCACTGCAACCGACACAACAGCGACGCTTGTCGGAGAATCTCTCAACCATGACATACACTTCTACATGGTGACGGCAGTGCGGTAGCAGGGCGTCAGAAAACAATAAGCGCCAGGCGGTCACGGCCGATTCGTGGCTGCTCCAATTGTTGAAAAACCCCATCTTGTTCCGATGGGGTTTGTTCTGTGGTCCTGGAGGGCTGTTCACATCTATCATTTGGCAACGCGCTATTCTGAGATAGGTCCGCCAGGAGTCAATCCACGCAGATCGAATGTCGTTTTGATGGTTTTGGAGTGCACTGTAATCTCTTGTTTCTACTCGCCGCTCTGTATCCTGCAACGAGCTTCCCACGCTTCCGGTTGTCCTTTCAAGTACTTGTCGAACCACTCCAGCATCATTTCCCGGTGATCGATGTAGTTTTCGAAGTTACCGGCTATGCCATGGTCCTCACCTGGGAACCGCACATAGGCCACCTCTTTTCCCTGAACCTTCAGTGCCGTGAACATCTGTTCCGATTCCAACGGCGGGACATTTGCATCATCGAGACCATGCAAGAGCAGTAAGGGTGTATTGATTTTGTCGGCGTGGTAGAGGGGAGATTTGTCCACGAAGATATCCCGGCGATTCCAGGGGAAGCTGCGAGCGAGGGCGATGTCGCCGTAGGTATAGCCCCAGATGCCTCCGCCCCAGTAGCTTCCGATATTGCTGATGCCGTACATGGATATCGCCGCGGCGAAGAGGTCCGTCTTGGTGATGAGATCCATCGTCGTGAAGCCCCCGTAACTGCCTCCATAAGCGCCGACCCGCTCTGGATCGATGAAAGCCTTCTCTCTGAGAAGTTTTTCTGTTCCTTCAATGACGTCCCGTGTGGCCAACTCTCCCCAGTCATTCACATGTTTGTCAGAGAAATCGTCGCCGAAACCGATGGCCCCGACCGGCGTCAGAGCATAGACGACATAGCCGTTCGCTGCCCACCAATGGAAGGTGAAGTAGAAGTTCTCTTCTTGCGGCCACACTCCCGCATAGAAATAGACCACGAGTGGCCACCTTTTTTCAGGAGAGAAATCAGGTGGGTAGTATATCCAACCGTCGATCAGTAGGCTGTCCGAATTGACGAAATCCCATCTCTCCCAGGATGCCAGTCGAGTCTTCTCCATCAGTTCCGCAGTTGGGTCAGCAAGTTCCCACCAGCGCCTCTTTTTGAGGTCATACGCGTAGGCTGCGCTTGGATGATCCGGCGAACTTGCCGTAAAGGTGAAGACGCTGCCGTCATCGGCGAGCTCTAGGCTCTCAACATAAGGGAAAGGAAGTGGCACTTCCCGAAATTCGACTCCACGCAGTGGGTCGACTTTGTAGACTTTCGCAAAGCCGCGAACCATCGCGACAAAATAGAGATGCTTGTCGCGTGGATTCCAGTGGAGGCCGCTTCCTTCTGCAACCGTGAACGGAGTATCGCCGGATAGATTCGCCGTTTGCCTCCGCTTGGTGTCGAGAAGGTAGATGTCTACCTCGCTGACATTGTGGCTGATGGTTTCATCTTCCTCTGTCAGATGGCTTGCAGCGGTGTAAGCGACATAGTTGCCATCCGGCAGCCATGTGAGATTAAGTGGGCGTGTCTCGAAAGCGATGGGCTGTGCCAGAAGCAGCTGGGTTTCACCGGACGACAGATCCGCAAGCCAGAATTCTGTCGAAAAATACGGGCGGCCAGCGACCGGAAGGCGGCGAGTGAATATCAGCTTGTCCCCCTCGTACGAAAGGGCGAATTCATCCAGAGCAAACTCGCCAACACCTGTGAGATCATGCGTCGTTGCATCCTCCAGTGATATAACTGAAATCCTGCGCGTGTCCGTCCAATCGGTCAGGCGCTCTTCCAGTTCCGATAAGAGCGTGTATCTCTCGTGAGGTGGTTTCTTTTCAGGATCTGCGCTGTAGTACAGGAACTTTGCGTCGGGAGATGGAACGCAATCACGAAGTCCCTTCGTGGGCTTCAGGACTCGTTCGGTTTCGGTGGTTTCGAGATCAAACATCCAGACAGAGGTTCCTTCATCTTCTGCCATGCGAAAGGCAAGCTGCTTACCTGCAGGCAGGAAGAAAGGGCTGCGTACATTCTTCGCCATCATGATTGTGTGAAGCAACCGATTGGTTCGCAGGTCATAGACTTCGATGTGCGAATGCCGTTTGTATTCCTTATCGCGATGACTGTGAACGAAAGCTGCGAGACGGCCATCGTTCGAAAGGGCAATCTGTGAGACTCGGTCGAAAAGAGCGTAGTCACTAAAGCAGGTGAGACCGCGGCGGGGATTCACCGATGACGAAAGCAACTCGACGCCTTCGACACGAACCTTTGTCTCCCATGAAATCGGCAGAGTATCGGCGATGACAGCGGTTTTGAGCAGAAGAAGGTGCTTCCCGCGGTGGAGGGCCTCGGTGACAGAGAGACCGGCCCTATTCTCGCCGAGACTGCTTTGCTCCTTGAAGATGCCGTCCACATAGAGAGCCACCGGCTGGTCGCTTTCAACTTTCAGAGTCACTTCTTGCCAGCGCGAAGCTTCAACATAGGTTGCAGCGTATGTAACATAGACTTGCCCTTCCCGGCCTTCGACGACCGAGAAAGTGAGGCGGCCATCGACAGCCTCTTCTCTCTTCCAAACGCACTCGACGCCGGGATACCACTCCAGCGCACGCCCTGTGCTCGGCTCGAGATTGTCGAGGTCAAGGAAGCAAGCTTTCATCGCGTCGGCGATCCGATTATCTTTGTCCGAAAGGGCTGGGCCTGGCACCCACAGCGGCCCGGTCACGAGCCAATCCGTCGGCACGGTTTCGACCGCAAGGTCATTCTCAGCCTGAACCGAGGTCGCCATAGTTACTGCCGCAAGGATGAACGCGGCAACAGGGCGCATCAAGGAAATACGGGATGACATATCGAGACTCCGGATTGTATTTGCTTGACTGAAAGAAAAGAATTCTACTTGAAAACTGCAAGTGTATGCATCTGCGTGGTCACGCACATGAACGGCCAACACATATCAGCGCCTGGTCTGCGAAAACAAGAAACCGCGCAGAGCACGGCTTGCGCGGTTTCGTTCATGACTCGAAGAGGCTCTTCTGAATTCTATTTCACAATCAGCATTTTGCGCGTTTGAACAAAATTCTCCGCACGCATGTGGATAAAGTAAATGCCCGCGGCACACGCACGGCAACCCCACGAGAGATTGTGGTACCCGGGGCTGAACTCCCGATCTGCCAGCTTCGCAACGGTGCGACCAAGAATGTCGTACACCTCAACGACTACTCTTGACGATTTGGGAATGGCAATCCGTATCGTCGTTGTCGGGTTGAACGGATTGGGATAATTCTGTTCCATGGCGAAGTCCTTGGGAACTCCGCTGGCGTCTTCCGGTACGCTCAAAGCGACTGAAAACGACCAGATCTCGGTCGATGGCTGCCACAAGCCGTACGTGTCGTAGGCGTGCACCTTCCACCAGTAGGTGTAATTGTGCTCAAGCGCTGACACATGAGTGGTCGTTCCAACAACATCGTAACTGTCTGCCTGACTGAACAGCGAGTCTTCCGCGACATAAACCCGATAAAACGCCACCGAATCGCCGGGATCAGGGTCACTCGTTGCTTCCCAGCTAAGGTCTGCCTCGGTGACATTCAGAATGGTCTCATCTGCGGGAGACAGCAGACTGAACGGATCCGGCGCCTCACGCTGGAACACAGCGAAGTGCCAGCCCATCTCAGGTGTTCCCCAGCGCGTTGCGCCGACCTGGTTGCGAGCGCGCACGCGCCAGTATATTGTCACATCGTCAGGGAGTTCATCGTCCAATGTTCCGTTCGTGCCGGATCTTGGCAGCCCAAGGAGTTCTCCTTCGTCAAACGCGTAGAAGCTACTGTCCGTTACCAGCGAATCCACGCCCGCCGTGAAAGTGGAATCTTGACTCCAGTAGACCACATAGTCCAATTCGTCGTTCGGATCTGGCGAGGACGCATCTTCCCAATCAAGTGTCGGTGTGATCGTCCACACCGTATCACCGTTGAGCGGAGACAGGAGAGAAAAGGCATCCGGCGGATAGGTCGCATAGCCGATCGCTCGGATAAGGCGGTTGCCCGGATGTGCGTTGGGAACAGCGTCATTCTCATTGTGCCACAAACCGTCACCTGGATCGAAGAAGTAGCTCCGGTCATAATTCTCACCTGTCGTATCGCGACCGAAGGCTTCATAGCCATACGACTCCGGATTGCTCACGGCAATGAAGAACTCGCCCTCCAGCATAACCGGGAAACCGTTGTTGTGCACCACCACATCCGCCCAAAGAGGGATGTCCTCGGGCAGTCCGCCCACAACATTACCAACGGACCCGGTGATTTCGCTGTGAATCAATGCTCCAGGCAGCCCGGCCTCATCTGCGTAGACTTCCACGAGCACAGGTTCGTGGCTCGATTCCGGTTGGGACCGAGCCACGCTGAAGCGTGCGCCACACAGCACAAACGGATAGGATTCGGGGCTGAATTTCACCGCCCATCGGAAATCTGTGTCTGCCATCCAATCAAAGCCCTCGCCCTCACCATCATCAAAGGCCAACTCTTCCTCACAGAGAACACCGACATCGAATTGCAGAATCTGTGTGCTGTCCGCGGCACCCAACATGTCGACGGCGCAGATATAGTATTCGTAGCGCCCTTCACTTAGGGAAGCCAGGTAAGCGGCGTACTCGTCGGTGTAACCTGTCGGCTCCATGATCGTGCGACTGTAGACTGGAGCCCCCTCGATACGATAGTAGAGTTGGATGCCCGGCGGGACGGGGAGGCTGTCATCCGTGACGATTGCCGTGACCATTGCCTCCGGCTCCCAGCTGTCGTGCAAAGGGTCGTGGACAATCTGCGGTGCTTCGTTGGGCTGGATAATCCAGAAATCACTCTCCGAAATGGCGTAGACATTGGGGTCGCTGACACTTTTCACACGAATGCGGTTGCGGAAAGAAGGGAATCCCGCAACGACCCAGTTCTGCATGCCATCGTTGGCCGTGTTGGCAAAAATGGTCTCCCACGCAGCCGCCGGGTAGTTGCGGTTGACTGCAATCTCGACATTGCCCGCAAGCCCGCCCGCCGTCCAGGTGATCGCGTGAGTCTCGCCGATGGCCCACGTCTCGCCACCTGTGGGTGATGTGACATCAATGCACGGGCTGATAATCGTGAAGTTGCCATCCGATGAGTCACGCCGGGAAGGGTCACTGTCGCTGACCACGCGAATGCGGGCAGCGGTACTCGCCGTACCGCTCACCACCCACGCTTCATGCTCGTCATTGGAAATGTTGCTGAAGAGTGTCTGCCACGGGCCGCTTGGGAAGTTGCGGTTCAGTGAAATGGTCACCGTCCCTCCCAAATGAGCTCCCCTCCAGGTGATGGTCTCAGTTTGACCAGCACACCAACTCTCTCCGCCATTCGGGTATTCGACAAGGATGCGGGTTGGAAGAATAGTGAAATCCCCATCGGAAGTATCTCCTAAGGTAGGATCGGAGGCAGCGAGCACACGAATGCGAGCCTGGGTCGAGGTTGGCGCCGTGGCCTGCCAGGAATATTCGCCTGTGCCTGGAACATTCGTCGCGATGTTCTGCCAAAAACCGTAGGGATAGCTCCGATTAACACTGATATTGACATCGCCTGTGAAGTTGTCGCTCCTCCACCGAATCGTATCCGTCTCGCCCACAGCCCACACTTCTCCGCCGTTCGGCCGAAGAATCGTTATGCCGGATTGCGAGAGCAGAGCCCGACCGAGATTGATGCGGCCTGTGCCGAGCAGATCTTCCCACCCCGGATTCTCGTCATAGATATAGTCCACATTATTGATGATCGCGTCGGTAATCTCACTTCCGGTCCACGCCGGGTAGAGAGATTTCAGAAGCCCGACTTCCCCGGTGACACAGGGTGCTGCCATGGATGTCCCTTGAAGGGAGGCATAGGTGTTCTGGTATTGGTTCGAGTAGGTTGAGTAGATGTTGACGCCTGGCGCCGAGACATCCACCCAATCTCCATAGTTGGAGAAGGAAGCCCTGACATCATTCGCATCCGTCGCGGCAATATCAATGCAATCATCACGAGTAGCCAAGTACGACTGGTACGGCGAGTTGTCATTGCCCGCCGCAACGCAGATAACCATACCCGCGGCGATTGCAGCATCTACAGCGGCTCCGATGCCGCCACTGTTGCTCGATCCCCAAGAACAGTTGACCGCACAGGCACCCTTTTGGCGGGCGTAGTCAATGGCCTGAGCGCAGAAGCTCATGTCAACAAAGCCGCCTCCTTCTGAGTCGGTCCAGCCGACGCGTTGGGCCAGAATCCGGGCTCCGGTGTACTCCCCACCGCCTCCGGCAATCCCCGCGACCCCAACGCCATTGTTCGTCCGGGCGGCGGCGATTCCCGCGCAGTGCGTTCCATGACCGTTGAAGTCCTTGGGATCAGCATCGGGATCATCGCAGTCTTCGCCATCCGCGCATCCGCCAATACCATTCACCCAGTCCCAGCCCACGGTGTCGTCTACCAGGCCGTTGCCGTCGTCATCGTAGCCCGGTGTTCCGTTGACCTCGGGCCAGTTTCGCCACATCCCGGCGAGGAGATCTGGATGGCTGTACTGGACCCCAGTATCGACAATCCCAAGAATGACTGTCGAATCCCCACGCTCGACATCCCAGCCTTCCACGGCGTCGATATCATGATCGAAGGTTGTGTTACGCAGATACCACTGGGCAGGCCAGCTCGGGTCGTTGGGGGAATAGCAGACCGGATGGACACCCACCGGCTCCACATGCTCAACAATGGCGGCCGTAGCATACTCTGACAGAATGGTCTCCAAGTCGACCGGGCGGGCGAGCCAGAACCGCCAGTATCCCGGCAGGTCGATTTCCGGAGTCTCTTTCGGCCCACTGCCGTTGAAAAGACGCTCAACCTGAATGACTCTCCATTTGCGATTGAGTGCAGTCAAGTATGTATCCGAAACCCGGACGAAAGCACCATCGTCCATTGGGTTCAGATCTCCTATATCCGGCCACAGCTTGACGATGAACCGGTTCTTCGCATAATCCACATGGTCGTCAAGGTAGCCCGCCTGTGCCCAAGCAGTCAAGCACGCCAGCGCTATACAAACACAAGTAACCCGCCGCATCGCAGCTCCTCCAAGTTCAACGGCACAGTGCCTCTTGTGCGAGGGCTTGGTTGCCGTTCTCTTGTTTCGTTCAATGGTTGTTTGTCTCGGTCGCAAAGTTCAAAGTCGTTTTTGCCAATCTCCGCAGATGCTCACGCGATTGGTCAGTAGTAGTACCAGATACTCTCGTATTCCTTGGGGTCTTCGCCGATTTCACGGAGCCGCTCCAGATAATCGAGAATCGGAGTATCCGTGCCGAAATAGGTCTGCTGATTGAGCAGCTTCTTTTCCCAAGGATGGAATTCGTAGAGTCGCGAACCATCGGACAGGATGGCGATCAAATCACGATGTTGCCACGCCCGAATGTAGTTTTTGCCGAGTCGAGGTACATTGTAGACTGCTTCATCGGTTCTCGCCAGACCGGGCAACAGCCGAGCCTCTTCTTTTGATTCTTGTACGATTCGGGCCATGGGCACTCGGTAATTGCGAGTCTCTGCCTTGCCCTTCGTTCCAAACGTGTAATAGGGGTCAATCAGGGAGAGGCGCAGCAATCGCCGCAGAAGAGCCGCTTCAAAACGCCGGGAATTGTAAAATGTGTAAACGAGCTGGTTGTAGACGGAAATCCCGGCCAAGCGAAGCCGATGAACAGCAGCAACCATGTCCGGATTGACTTCATAAGGGTGTTCTACATGCGTGACGACGCAGATCTCTCTCCTGCCCGGGATGACAAACCGTGCAAGCATATTCACAAGACTGTGGGTTATCCGCATCGGCGCGGTTACAGGCAAACGCGTGCCGATACGAATTCGCTCAATGTGATCAATATCGGCCAGTTTCTGCAGAATATCGCGTATGCGGCGATCGGACATCACCAAAGGATCACCGCCCGTGACGAGGACCTCGCGGATGGCAGGATGCTCCCGAATCCACTCGATGGCGCGGCTCAGACTCTCGGGATCGGCCATGGCGTGAGGCGCCAGGCATTCTTCGATTTCCCAGTTGCGTTGACAATAAACACAAATCTGCGGACACGAGTTGTAAGGCTTAAGAATCACAATCGCCGGATAGCGGCGGGTAATCAGGTCAATCGGAGAGGTGTCCCGCTCCAGCATGAAATCGAAGGCCCACTCCCGATCATCGCGGTGTGCAACCATCTCGTCGAGATAGTTCGCCGGAGGAATGACCTGCGCCCGGATCGCACGGTCATCAGTAGACTCCGGCTCAACGTCCATCAGAGAGGCGTAGAACGGCGTTACTCCAAACGGAATTCGATTAGCTGTGGCAAACCGGATACACTCCCGCTCGTCCGGAGTCAGTGGCGTCATCGCTTCAAGCTGCTCAGCGGTGCGTGCAACATGGCGAAATTGCCAGCGTGCCGAGTTCCAGTCCTCCAGAGTCGCCGAGAACGCTTCCAGAATCCTTGCGCGATTGCTCTCACGCTTCTCAATCACCTCCGGCATCAGACCATGCTTGTACCTCGACATGAAAGCGGTGGCTCGCTCCCACACTTCATCCAGCTGCTCAGACCGTGCTAAGGCTGCCTCCCGGCCTTCGAGGTCGCTCTCGGCAATGACATGTTCGTACAGGCCAGTCTGTCTCTGCAATCCTCGGAACAGATGGACGAGGTCTGCGATAAAAGCCGGAGAGAGGTCGGACCGCTCGTTCCCTTTGGCAAGGTCTCGCAATGCCGGCAACAGCTCAAAACCTGCGCGTCGCTCATTGCGGAGTTTGAAAATAGCCCGAAGCGAACGCGCGCAGTCCCGGACCGTGATCTCTTCCAGGTCCGAATACCACTGTTCCGGAAACTCATGTTCAACCTGAATCGTGTGGATTCGCGTCAGAAGCTCGTGCCGGACTTCTTCATCGGACTGGTCGGATTTCAGGAGTTCCATCCAGGATGGAATCTCGCGAAACAGCTTCTCTGGAGTCCACTCGGTGGCTTCTCTCGCTGGAGCCTGTGTTGCGATTGTCGCACTCATGTTTGTTCCCCCTGATTCCGAGAATGCGCCATCGATAGCATTACACGACGCCCGCTTTGTCGGATTCGAGCTCGCGGGTCCGGATCGTGGTTCCGTTCTGCTGGGCCTGCAGAGCCGTAATCGCAATAGTGTAGATGATGTCTTCCACCAGACACCCTCGGCTCAGGTCATTAACGGGCTTGCGAAGCCCTTGGAGGATCGGTCCGACAGCCACAACCTTGGCGGACCTCTGGACCGCTTTGTAGGCCGTGTTCCCCGCGTCGAGATCCGGGAAGATGAAAACGGTCGCCTTGCCAGCCACTTTGCTGCCAGGCATCTTCGCCTTGCCGGTCTCGGGTGAAATCGCGGCGTCGTATTGCATCGGACCTTCGATGAGGAGGTCCGGGCGTTTCTCCTTGGCAATCCTCGTGGCTTCACGCACTTTGGCCACCATAGGACCCTCTGCGGAAGCACCGGTCGAATAGGACAGCATCGCGATCACCGGTTCGATGCCAAGACTGGCGGCAGTATCCGCGCTGGACACCGCGATATCCGCCAGCTCTTCGCTCGTCGGATCCGGATTCACCGCGCAGTCCCCATAAACCAGGACGCGCTCGGGCAGGCACATAAGAAACACCGACGACACAATCGAAATCCCAGGTTTTGTCTTGATGATCTGAAAGGCGGGACGAATGGTATGAGCTGTCGTATGCTGAGCTCCGGACACGAGACCATCGCCCAGGCCCTTGTAGACCATCATAGTCCCAAAATAAATCGGATCCGCAATCGTGTCCCTTGCCATGATCTCGGTGACATTCTTGTGTTTCCGGAGTTCGGCGTATGTCTCCACGAAGTCCTGGAAGTGGTCGGACTCGGTGGGACTGACAATCTCCGCCTTGGAAATGTCAGCGCCGACGAGCGCCGCCTGATGGCGAATCTCGTCCGGATTCCCCAACAGGACAAGCTCAGCGATGCCTCGCTCGAGGATGCGCTCGGCAGCCTTCAGCGTGCGGGGTTCGTCCCCTTCGGGCAGAATGATACGCTTGCGTGCCGCTCGCGCTTGCTCCATGATATCGTGCAGGAAAACGACCGGCGTCCGCTTCCGGCCCTTCTTCATTCGGATGATCCCAAAAAGCTTCTCGTGATCGAAGTGCCGACGGATGAGGAAGTTCACAAGGTCGAGTTTCTGTGTATCGGTGGAGAAGAGGCTGACCGGCATATCCCGCACCTTCAGTGCGACATCGTATGTTGTCTCTTTCGCAGCCAGGATCGGTATGTGAAAACCGGAAAGGCCCCCGATGAGCTTCTTGACCGAATCGCTCGGCTCAAGCCCGCCCGTGACGAGAATGCCTGCGATGTTTGGATAGGTGGCCGCGACGCGCGAAATCATCATACCGAGGACAATGTCGTCCCGGTCACCTGGGGTGATAATAAGATGTCCCTCCTTGAGATGCGGCAGGGCATTGCCGATGAGCATAGCGGCAACAGCCGGCTCCCCCGCTAAATTGTCCAAGTATTCCGCGCCAAAGATGCACCGCGCCCCTATCTTCACGGCAATCTCGCCCATCCGTGGCATCCCCAGAACTCTGTTCCGCGGGATGATACCGAAGAGAGTGAGCTTTTCCGCCTTCAGCCAATCGTGAAGAGCCGTTTCGACAGCTTGGATTCGATCCTCTTCCACCCGATTGATCACGACCCCCAGCACATCACAAGCCTGCTCGTCGAACGATTCCTTACTGGCAGCGCAGTTGGACTGGATTTCCTCAGGCGTCAGTCCTTTCCCACTGGCGACCAAAATGACCGGCGCATCCAGCGTCTTCGAAATCTGGGCGTTGATGTCGAACTCAAAGGCGGCCATCGTACCTTGGTAATCCGTCCCCTCGACAAGGACAATGTCGCGACCCTTCGCGACCTTGCGGTAAGCTTCAAGAATCCGCTCCATGAGGTCTTCCGGTCGGCCGCGGGCGATGTAATCGCGCGCTTCATCAATCGGCACGGGACTCAGCAGTTTTGCATCGAGATCCAGGCCAAACACACGGCGAACAAGCTCGATGTCCTCATCTTGTTCTAATCCACGATGAAACCGCTGGCCGATGGGTTTGATATAACCGATCTTGTCTCCGTGATCTTGGAAGAGTTGGAGAAGCCCCAGGGAGATCGTACTTTTGCCACTGTAGGGCTCGGTCGCGGTAATATAAAGATTTCTGGCCAATCTGGTGCTCCCAATTTATGAAGGAAACGCTGTGGCTTCTGCTTGACGAACGCAATCAATCACGGTGCCATCCACCCATTTGATGGCAGCGATGATCTTCTCACCGAGCTTAGGTGGGGCCGGCTTGCCGCCGCAGATTTCTTCCACTTCCGCCTTGATTTCCTCGATCGGTCGAATCGGCAATGATGATCCCCTCAGCTTGTCCGTCAAGTCCTGTCGGGCAGGATTGATTGCGATGCCTCGCTCGGTGATGACAACATCAATCAGCTCTCCCGGGCCGCAAAGCGTCGTCACTCGATCCACAAGTACCGGGATCCGGTCTCGAAACGATGGGATGGGAAGCATTGTGCACTTGGAAAACAGGCAATTCTGCCATCCGCCGATTCCGTGCAGCAATCGCCCGTCCGAGTGTGTGACGACATTCGCGTTGAAATGGACATCCACTTCAGTCGCGCCGAGAACGACGACATCCACCATCGTCGAGAAATTCCCTTTGCCGTGATAGTTGTAGCTGGTAAAGGGCGATGTGTTCACATGGGTCGGATTCTCACGCATGGAACGCACGCCGTCGAGATCGAAGGTTTGGCCGTCGAGAATGTATTCGACAAGGCCCTCCTCGAGCATCTTGACGAGGTGCTGATTAGACCCGCCGCGGGCGAAACGAGCCTTGATATTGCGCTCGCGCATCATCTCGCCCAGGAAAATGGAAAAGGCCAGCGATGTGCCCCCTGCCCCTGCTTGAAAGGAAAACCCGTCGCGCAGAATGCCCGCTTCCTCCACAAAGCGTGCGGCGTGTTCGGCAATGAGCAGTCGGTCCGGACTGCGCGTGATTTCGGTTGTGCCCGAGACAATCTTGGCTGGCTCGCCAATCGAATCCATCACCACAGCATGGTCGACGAAATTTCCGTGAATCTGCCACGGAATGCACGGAAATGGAACGAGGTTGTCTGTAACAATAATCACGCGGTCCGCGTACTGGCTGTCCGCTAGCGCAAATCCTAAGAGGCCGCACGCCGAAGGGCCACGGTCGCCCGTGGCATTGCCGAAGGCATCGGCAGTTGGTGCCGCAATGACGGCGATGTCGATGTGGACTTCGCCATCCTGCACCGCTTGGTACCGGCCTCCATGAGAGCGCAGGACCGCCATACCACGCATCTTCCCGGCGCTGCAGTAATCTCCGAGCGGTCCGTTCATGCTCCCCTCGATGTGGTGAACGACGCCACTCTCCAAATGCTTGATGATTGGGGCGTGGCAGGGGAACGATGCGCTGGGGAACCATCGCAAGTCCTTCACTCCAAGCTCCGCCGCGGCATCGAACGCCGCATTCGCTACAAGGTCGCCGTTGCGGAAATGGTGATGGGTCGAGATTGTCATGCCGTTGCGCAGTCCCGCCTTTTTCAAAGCCGTCTTCAGACTTGAAACCACTTTGTTGCCGTCGGCAGGATAATCCGCGCAGCTCACCAGAGGTGGGCCATGCCGGTTTCCCTTGGGGTGATACTTGCCCACACCTTGGAAGGCCACTTGCCGGGCGCCATTGATTTCGGCGGGAACCAATCGTCCAGCCGCGTTCTCGATCAGCTTTTCACTCATTCGTCGCGCCCTCCCGCCAATCGGCCGACAGCCGTCCAATCGATACCGCCATATCCACGGTTCTCAGCGCTCTCTTCACGACAGGTGGATCAATCATCTTGCTTCCCAGCGCGACCACGCCGAGTCCCTCGGCTTGAGCTTTCTCAAAAGCGCGCACGATTCTCGTCGCTTTGGCGATCTCCGAGTCGGCCGGAGCAAATGCTTCGTGGATCGGCGCAATCTGGCGCGGATGAATGCAACCTTTACCATCGAAACCAAGGGCCTTGGCCTCTTCGACACTCGCCTTCAATCCTTCCATGTCCGCTACATCGGAAAAAACCGTGTCAATCGGCTGAATCTTGGCAGCGCGAGCCGCATTGACAATGATGCTCCGCATCCAGAAACTCTCCCGTCCGTCCTGAGTGCGCTGTGTCCCGATATCCGCCGTGTAATCCTCCAAACCAAGCGCGAGTGCGACATTGTTCTCCGAAGCGGCGGCGATCTCGTAGGCTCGAATCGCTCCCATCGCACTCTCGATAATCGGCATCAGATAGACGGGTGACCGGATGCTCTGTGCCTTTCGAAGGTTCTGGATGCGCTTGTCCACCTCACGCACCTGACTGGCCTCTTCGACCTTTGGAATGAGGACAACATGGACATTACTCGCAGTGATCCATTCCAAATCCTGGAGGCCTTCGGGGAACTGATTGATACGAACCATGCGTTCGGCGCCGTAGAAGTTCACTTGCCGCAACGCATTGCGCACCAGAACGCGCGCGGCGTCCTTCTCGGCGGGTGCCACCGAGTCTTCCAGATCCAGAATAATACCATCCGGTCTGTGCAGACCGGCATTGACGAAAAACCGCGGTTCATTCCCCGGAAGGTAAAGCCGCGAACGCCGAAAGCGGTCGCGTTGCGTTTCATAGGTGCAATAGGGATTCATTTCAGGGACAAATTCGCCTGACGCACCCGCCCGCCGAGCCGCTGCCTCGATCCGTGCCATGAGGGCAAAAGGAAGCGCTCCCGTGTCTTCCATCACCAGTCGTGCGTGGCGAATCCCGAGTCCCTCGAGTACTTCCTTGCACAGTGTCCGGATTGACGCGCCGTACATGGATTCCACCCGGCTTTGAACAGAGATCTCGAGGCCTCCGCTCTCGCGCATCTCCAAGGACACATGGCAATCCGACCGGACCCCTGTTCCCTTTCGTCCGGCCGTTCCAATTTTCGGCATCCTTTGCCTCATCTGTTAAAAAACGCCACATTCCGGTGGCTCTATTTCACCAAGAGCCCGCCCCGTTGGTAGATTTGCATTTGAACATCAGGAAAAGGCGTGCCCTGAATCGATTTGCTCTTGCCGATGAGTTCAATTTCGCCTGTCGCGAAATCCACACGGATTCGGTCTCCGTCTTTCATCCCTTCGGCCACCAAATCCGCGATGAGGATGGGCATCGCGGCGTTGATCGCATTCCGTTCGTAGATGGCGCCGAACGACTTGGCGATAATCACGGACACGCCCAGACTCAGGAAACAGTCGACCGCCTGCTGTCGGGACGAGCCCGCTCCAAAATTCTTACCGGTGACGACAATGTCGCCGGGTTTGGCACGCTCCGCAAAATCTTCCCAGCCTTTCAAGTTGCCGAAGGTGTAACGCCCCATCTGCGCCCGATCCGTGATGGCAAGGTGGCGATTGTGATAGATCATGTCCGTGTCAATGTTGTCCACGGGAATAACCCAGACACGTCCTTCCACTGTAGTTGGCTTCGCACGAACCGCCGACGGACCCGCTCTCTCCGCTCGGGCAGCCGGTGCCTTGCCGGTCTCGAAAATCACCGGCCGAACCGGAATATCCGTTGCTGCTGTGATGACTCCTGCAATCGCGGATGCAGCAACCGTTTGCGGCGAAGCGAGGTACACTTCGCCCTTGCCCTGTTTCCCGGCGAAGTTGCGGTTACCGGTGCTGATCGTCACTTCGCCAGGCCCATTCTGCCCGATCTGTCCTGCGGCGCACCCGGCACAGCCCGCGTTGCCGACCAGCGCACCGGCTTCTTTGAAAACCTCCAAGAGCCCCTCGCGAAGCAGTTCGCGCCAGACGCCATCCGTTGCCGGAACGACTTTGTAGACCACTCCCGGCGCGACTTTTCGTCCCTTCAAGATCTTCGCAGCTTCGCGGAAATCCGAAAGTCGGCCATTTGTACATGACCCGAAGAAAGCCGAATCAATCTTGCGGCCCGCAACATCGGAGACCGGCACAACATCTTCCGGATGTCCCGGCCGTGACACAAGTGGCTCCAGATCTTCAATGTTGATCTCAAAAACCTGTTCATACTTCGCATCCGGGTCCGCATATACGGGCTCGAATTCCCTGCCCGAGGCTCTGTGGCAGTAGTCAATCACAGCATCGTTTGGAGGAAACAGCGCGATAATCCCACCCATTTCGGTAGCCAGCGAAGCGATCGTGATGCGTCCGTCGAGACCCAGCGTCTCCACGTAATCGCCGTAGAATTCCGCCGCGAATCCCAGCAGTCCGTTCGCACCGAAGAAGCGCAGGCAAGCCAGCCCCACATCCTTCGGCGTGGCGGCAGCACCCGGTTTTCCCTTCAGAATCACCTTGACCGACGGAGGAACCTTGAACCAGACTTTGCCGGTTGCAAAGGCGGCAGCAATGTCCTGATCACCCATTCCCTGTCCGAACGCGCCGATGGCGCCGAGGATATTCGCGTGAGAATCGGTGGAAACGAAGGTCGAACCAGGAACAACGTGACCCTGGTCGATCGCCAGGTGTGTCCCGATACCGCGGTCAATGTCATAGATGGGAATGCCGGTTTCCCGTGCAAACAGCCGACAGATATGTTGATTCGAAGCGTAGTTCTGGTCGGAGCCGCCTGGATTGCAGTCAAAAGTGAAGAGCGTCTTCGAAGGGTCGGCGATTCCCAAGCCGCTGTCTCGCAGGTTCTTCACAACATTCGCCCCGCCAAAATCACGCGCAACCCGCACATCGATTGCAACATCCACGATATCGCCGGGTACGACTCGGCGCGACGCATGGCGCTCAATGATTTTATCGATTATCGTCTCTGGCACAACCGTTCCCTTCATCGGTAGCTGCCGTGAGGGATTTGTTGTTCAAATCCCTTCAACAGTGGAAGGAATTGAATCGTATGTCGAGGTGCTTGGGAAAGTTCGGACGAATGATTCCGCGCCTTAAGGATTGAGTGGTCTGGGTCGCTCGTCTATTCCAGCGACAGCTCGCCCACTTTCTCTTCCACGGCTCTCAGAATCGTGTTGTCCCGGACAAGGGCGGCGATCTTGTTGATGTCGGGATAAAGGGCCCGATCGTCTTCGAGGTGGGAGACATGATCCCGAATGATGTCGTACGCGATGCCAGTGCCTTTTCCGGGCTTAAGAGGTTTGCGAAAATCGAAGCCTTGTGCAGCGGCCATCATCTCAATCGCGAGAACAGCGCCGACATTCTTGAGGATTTCTCGACACTTGCGCACTGCGATAGGCGTCATCGCGACATGGTCTTCCTGGTCTGCCGAGAGGCTGATCGAGTCCACCGTCGCCGGGTGCGAGAGCACCTTGTTCTCGCTGACCAAGGCCGCGGCGCTGTACTGAGCCACCATGAGCCCGCTGTTCAGCCCTCGGCCTTCCACCAGGAAATCGGGCAAGCCGCTCAGCGTGGGATTCAATAGGCGATTCGTGTGGCGTTCAGACAGGTTCGCCACTTCGCTCATGGCAATGGCCAGAAAATCCATCGCCAGCCCGATGATCTGCCCATGAAAATTCCCACCGGCAAGATGAGCATTGTCATCGGGGAAGAAGAGTGGATTATCCGAAGCAGAATTCATTTCAGTCGCAATTTGGCTGTGCGCCCAGTGCCATGTGTCCACGCTGGGCCCCAGTACCTGGGGCGTGCAACGCATCGAATACCCGTCCTGCACCTTGCCGGATCTCTCGGCAATGACCTCTGAGTCCGCCATCAAAGTGCGCAGATGCCGCGCGACCAGATTCTGCCCGTGAAAAGGTCGTACCGCGTGAAGTCGTGCATCATACGCCTTGGGAACGCCTTTAAGGACATCGATGGTCATCGCCGAGGCGATGAAGCTGTTCTTGAGAAGCCCGCGCGCGTCCACCAACAGCAGCGCCGCCTCGCCCGTGCACATCTGGCTGCCGTTGATGAGTCCCAGGCCTTCTTTGTAACTCAGGTCAATCGGTTTCAGGCCCGCGCGCCGAAGGGCTTCGGCTCCGGGCAATCGCTTCCCTTGGTAGAAAGCTTCTCCTTCACCCAAGAAAACCTCGGCAAGCTGGCTCAGAGGACTGAGATCTCCCGAGGTTCCAACGGAGCCTTTTTCAAATACCACAGGACACAGGCCTGCGTTCAGCGCATCGAGGAAAATCTGCGCCGTCGACAGCCGCACCCCCGAATAACCTTTGGCCAAGGTGTTCGCGCGGCACAACATGGCGGCTCGAACCGCTGCTTCCGGCTGAATGTCGCCAGTTCCGGCGGCGTGGCTGAGGATAATACGACGCTGCAGCTCGGCGCTGTCCTCGGGTTTGATTCGAATCCGCGCAAACTCACCGATTCCTGTCGTGACGCCGTAAATCATGTCACCCCTGTCAACGAGCTTCTGCACAACGGCACGACACCGTTCGATGTTCTCTTTCCCTCTTTCAGAGAACTCGACTTTGGCCCCGAGTCTCGCCACCGCTTCTACTTGTTCGATCGTTAGCTCATTTCCATCGAGATGTATCGTCATGCTTCACTGATCCTTATTGCTTTCTGAGTCAAGCCGGTACTTTCTCACCGGCGAGTATATCACACAGATAACGCTCGATCTCACTTGCAGTTCCCGTCTCCGTGTTCACGCTGAAAAACGGCACCAGCGAGAGCAACTTCTGATAATGCCGCTTCTGAACGGCCAGGCGCTCTTCCGTCTGTCCGAGCAGGTGCGGATTGAAGAACGGTACTGACTTGGCACCCGCCGGCGAAGAGCCCTGTTCGAGAATCCTGAGCGCTTCTTCGGGATTCAAGCGTTTGATTGGTGGTTCAAATGTCTCCCGACGGAAGTGGACCAACGCCTGGAGCCGTGTTCGTTTGGCATGCTTTTCCGTACCGCCGATCCAGTAGGGATCCAGCATCGCATAGGAACTGTCCGATCCAACGAAGCAGTAAGCGGCACCCCGATCGAGGACACATTCATCGCTGCGCATGCAGCTCTCATCCATGCAATCCTCTTTGCGAGTCACCACATTCTCGCATTTGGAGCGCACGAACAACGCCTCAAGCTCCGGAATTTTCTTGACCAGGTTGGTCTTCATGAAGAACTTCCGTTCAGCCGTCTCCGCGGCGACCTCGCGCCGTCCAAATCGCAGGAAAATGGCATCGTCCGCAATCAGGCGCACGCGGTCGCGCTTGAGCAGCCTCGCCAATTGCCCGATCTTGCCCGTGCCCGGCGCACCAATCAGCGCGATGCCGTTGCCATCGAAATCCACGCAGAACCCGCGAATCAGATGGAGGTCAGGTTGGCGATCCATGAAATCGGCGACCAAACCGATGGCCAGACTGCGCAATTGAGCGTAGTAGGCGGATTTGAACAGCAAGGCTGTATGCGTGTCCGAGTGGTAGTAAGCGCGTGGCTCACGCCCCGGAATCCAGCCGACCGCGTAAACGATACCATGAGGCTCGATGTCCGCCTCGAGCTGAGCCGGATAAAAATTCTCAACCCAGAAGTCATACAGATGTCGGTGGTTCGTGCGGAGTTGAAGGACCACTCCCGCGATATTCACATTCCATTCGTAGTAGTTGTCATAGGAGAGATGCGCGTCTGCCTCGGCGACCAGGGCTTCGCGCATCTCGGCGGTCAGCGAGGTTTCGGTTTCGACAAACGAACGAACCCGGGTCTGCGTGTTGGCCAGTTCGACTTGCGCGACCTTGCGCGGCGTCTGCAATTGGCCTACGGCGTCAATGACCCGCTCCATCCCTTCCTCGATGCGTTCGAGGGATGTAGCGTAAGAGAAGCGGAGGAAGTTGTCATCGCCAAAGCCGTCACCGGGCACAACCGCTACATGGGCGTGCTTCAAAAGGTAATACGCCAGACCATGCGAATTGCGGATCAGTGTCCCTTCGAACTCCTTGTTGTAGTAGGCAGAGAAATTCGGGAAGAGATAGAAAGCGCCCTTCGGTCGGAAACATGAGACGCCGGGAATGGAGCGCAGCTTGAAGAGCATCGTGTCCCGCCGGCGCTGAAATTCAGACACCATGCGGTAGATGTCTCCCTGTGGTCCCCGGAGAGCCTCGAGGCTGGCCATCTGCGCCACGGAATTGGCATTGGATGTACTATGACTCTGCACGGCGGCCATGCCGCGGATTATCTCTTTGGGTCCGACCGCCCAGCCGATCCGCCATCCGGTCATCGAATAGGCCTTCGATACACCATTGACAAGGATCGTGCGTTCCCGCACTTTGTCGCCGAGAGACCCAATGGTGTGGAATCGGAACCCGTCGTAGACGAGCTTCTCATAAATCTCGTCAGCGATAATGTAGAGTCCCTCTTGAACTGCGATGTCAACCAGCTCTTGGAGTTGGCTGCGTTCGTAGCCACCACCCGTCGGATTGGACGGGTTGTTCAGAATAAGAGCCTTGGTATTGGAAGAAATCGCGGCCTTGAGTTGGTCTGGCGTCAGACAGAAGCCGTTTTCCTCGGTTGTCCGAACAAGAACTGACGCCCCCTTGGCGAGCGTGACCATCGCAGGATAGGACACCCAGTACGGCACAGGGATGATGACTTCGTCGCCCTTGTTGAGCAATGCCGTGCATAGATTCGCGAGACAGTGTTTGGCACCGCAGCAGACGATAACCTCATCGGGGGAGTATGTTAGTCCGTGTTCCTCATGAAGTCGGCGGCAAATGGCCTTACGCAGCTCGAGAATTCCCTCGTTGATCGTGTACTTCGTGAAGTCCTCGTCAATCGCGCGCTTGGCCGCCTCCTTCACATTGTAGGGTGTCGGAAAATCAGGTTCCCCCACGCTGAGGTCGACGACATCTATCCCCTCAGCCATCAGGGCCTTGGCTTTTGCGTTGATACGCAGTGTAGCCGATGTGCCAATGCGTTGTATGCGATCCGCAAGCATGTAAAATCCTCACAGAGGATCAGGGAGTTTCACGAAGTGACGCTATTTCTGAGATTCCGGCGGCTTCTTGGAGCCTGATTTCTTCTCCTCGCCGATTCTCTTCAAGAATGTGGTCAAATCCATACCGGTCAGCGTCTCGATGATGATCGGAAGTTGTGCCAAGACTTCCGCGACCTGCCCCGTGATCTTCGAGGCGCCGAGACTTCCGTCGCCGGTGTTCATCATCACGATCTTGTCGACCTTCGACAGAGGTTCCGAGACGGCACGAGCCAGCTCGGGCAGCTTGTCCACGACCATCTGATAGATGGCAGCCTCGTTGTAGGTTCTCCACGACTCGGCCTTGTCTTTCATCGCGGCCGCCTCCGCCGCGCCCTGGGCCTTGATCAGTTCCGCTTCGGTCAGACCTTCGTGGCGGCGTGCCTCATTCTTGCCCTTTGCCAGAAGCGCCAACCGATAGCCTTCGGCATCCGCCTCAACTTTGGCTTGGTGGCTCTTGGCTTCCGCCGGGAGTTTGACCTGCGCCTCCAGTTCTTTCTGTTTGCGCTCGATCTCCTTCTCCTCGAGTTTGATGCCCCCCTCTTTCTCGATGAGCTTTACCTCGTACTCTTGCTTGCGCAGTTCCCGGTTCAGCTTCTGTCGTTCGAGGTCATAGGCCATGTCCGTGGTTGCGCGCTTCTGATTGATGACGGCTTGGTATTCCGCGCGCTTGAGTTCATAGTCGCGGTTCGCTTCGGCCAGTTCCGTCTCGGCCCGGAACTTGACCACATCACCTTCCTTGCGGGCCAACGCGGCTTTGATCGTCGATTCCTTGTCGGCCTCAGCTTGGGCGACCTCCGCTTCGGCTTTCACTTGCGCGATCCGAGGCTGGCCGAGAGCCTGAAGATAGCCTTGCGTGTCGCTGATGTCCTTCAGAGCAAAGGACAGAACTTGGAGTCCCATTCGGGTAAAATCATCAGACGCCCCTTGCATGACCCGGTTGGCCACCTTTTCGCGTTGCTGATAGATTTCTTCGACCGTCATGCTTCCCAGCGCGGCGCGTACGCTGCCTTCGAGGATTTGGGCCGACACCTCTTTGATACCCGCAGCGCCGCGCGCCAGAAATTGCTCAGCGGCTGTGCGGATGAGATGCTCGTGGCTCCCGACTTTGACTTGGGCAATCGCTTCGGCGATGATGTGAACGCCTGCAGAGGTTAGCACTTCCGGCGTCTTGATCGGGATGGTGAAGACCTCCAGGGGCAGCGTTTGCGCACTTTCGAGCAGGGGCAAAACAAAGGTGCCTCCGCCGATGTGCATGCGGTACCCGATCTTCTTCTTTGTGCCGTCGGGTTCAGTGATCGTCCGTTTGCGGCCGCCTGAGATGATAAGCACCTCGTTCGGACCGACCTTCTTGTAGTTCAGAGCGATGGCCACAATGATCAGGGCAACGACAACAACGATCACACCGATAGTAATAAGTGTGGAGATCATTCTATTCTCCTTCTCACACCTTGTCTTCTAAATCGGAACAAATGCTTCCGGCCGGGTTGGCTTTTTACCGAAAGCGGGAATGAAAAGACCGTGGAGGCCGGGTTTTTGGTTCGGAAAAGATTGAGCGTGGTACAAGGCTTGGTGATGTCGAGGGCTGCAGCTCGGGTTTCTTCTCCTTGGTATCCGAGCCCACGGGGAAGAGCGTTCTCTCATGAACCCCGCAGCTTTCAAACGACCTCTCGGCAAACTCGAGAATCTTCGGATCGAGGCCCTCGCGAGCAATCTCCTCGGTGAATCGCCGCCGTCCTTCAACGAGATCCCGGATATATCCCAGAATCTGTTCTTCGCTGTAGAACCTCTTCGGATCGTACGGCTCCAGATCCTGTCCTTCGCAGGCCTCGATTCTGTTGACGCCAAGGGGTCCGAGTTTGTACGTGTTCGTCCCGCGCAAATCCCCTCGCTGGATCGCTGCCATCAAGTCAATGGGCACCCGAGTAGCCTTGCGCACAAGTGTTTTCTGGACTTTGCCATTGGTTTCCTTTGTCTCCAGGATCTCGCCGATACCGCCCGTGTTATATTGGTGGAATCTCACCTTGCCCGGATACCGCTCGGTGAGCTCCATAATAATCCTGTAAAAATGGTTCACTTTCCGCGCACGCGAACCGATGATGAACGGGTCTGTGCCGACAATGCGTGTCGACTCGCCAGCCTTAGCTGGCTGACTGGCAAAGCTATGCGTGGATTCTCCCCAAAGGTAGGCCAGGACCGCCTGCTCTCGAGTCAACTCCTGTGAGAAACCCATGATCGTGTTGCGCCGCGTGATGAAAGCGAAAACGAGCCCTTCCATTTCATCTAGCGAAGGCAGGTCAATGGATGGAAAGGCAATGCCTGCCATCTTCCGGCCAGCCCGGACCGCCAGCTTGTCCTTTCGGATCACCGCTCGTCCATTCGCGCAGAGTCTTTCGTCCAGGAAATTGGGCGTGCCGTCAGCCTCGATCATCACATTTTCGAAAAGGGCAGTCGGGTGGATTAAGGCGTTATACATCGCCTCCTGAAAACGCGCGTCCACATCGGTCTTCACGAAGAAGCCGGTTTCCGTCCCAAGAGCGGACCCGTCGTCTTTCAAGAAAACAATATCATCTTGGGCAACCTCGGTCTTCTCGCCTCGTTTGTGGTCGAGACCGAGTTGGTGGCAAGACCAGGTGGATTTGCCCGTCGCGGTAAGCCCAAAGAGAAAAACGCCGTACTTCTTCAGGCGGTCCGTCTCGGCATCTCGTACGGTGACAACTTTCGTACCGGCGTGCAGCCCGAGCATTCCCCGCTCATCCGCACCGTACATCGCCTGCCGCAGAAATCCTTTCTTGTCTTCTCCCATGTAGTCCGTTCCCAGCGCGATGTTGATCCCGAATTCGGGGAGGACCAGTACCTGCTGGCGCAACAGGTGTTCTTCGGGGATGTGAATCATGGTGAATTCCGGCCCCGGCGATTTCCGGTCCGGCTCGCGCATCGTGTTGCCCCACATGTAGGCCAGTCGCGCATTTTTGGGATCCGCCACAGAGATGTACAGATTGCAGATGGGATTGTACTGATCGTTGTTGCCCATCTGCCGGCGGAGGTGGACCATCGGCAGCGTGCGCATGACCTGCAGGACCTTGTGAAGCTCTTCAGGTGCTGCGTTCATGAGCTGCAGGTGCAGGTCCGAGGGATTCGGCAGCCGCACCGATGGGGAGCCCAGATAGACCGTGCGCGGCGCCACACGGCTCGAAATCATCGAGCGCCAGCCATAGGAGCCGTATTTGGTCCGCGTTCCGGTCTTCTCGGCTATAGGCCGAAGCTCGCGCATCCCCAGACGCGTGATATTTGGCCCTTTCAGAACGAGCTGCAGGTTCTCGTAGAATCGCCCACAAGCCTCTTTTCCGATGGCATCATCCGTCATCATGCAACCCTTGACAAAACCATACACCAGATGGGATAACAATCATGCGAGTACATACAGTCTTCAGAACATGAGAAGCCTGAAGTGCTCACTGAGCACTCCATCTTCTTTTGCCATTTCTATCATTATACCCAAAAATCTCGCGAATTGCAACTCGGCCAGTTTCGCGGTGACTCGAATGCCCCGTCTTCTTGGATGCGCTCAAGCCCCGTTCCGCTTACCCGTACGGCGATATGCGAATCCCTAAAGCATCGATCTGGCCGTATGGAGTTATTCGGATCCCCAGGGCATCCAGTTCACCGACAACATCGGGGGAGTCCAAGGGGGTCGAGAAGATGGTGATTTCAGCCCTGTCTGCAGCCCGCAGTGCAGCGGTCGCCACGATTTTCCCTTCGGTGACAACAATCGCCGCGATGTCGGTGGGGCCGACTCCGGCCCTGATCGTCTGCTCATTCTCGACACTGACCAGAATGTTGCCGACAGCGATTTCCTTGTCGTACAGCGTGTTGAGAGGGTCCAGGTTCACCTGTTGTGCAAGTTCTGCGACTCTCATTGCCTAATCCTCCCCTTGTGTTAAACTGAGAGCGGTAGTCTATTTCGATGCGAGACAGTCGGAATGGAGGCGGTTCATCGCTCATTTCCTCATCTTCTTCCAGTGGCTTGCCCACACCAGAATTGACCTTGTCCGGTATCCGCCGCCCACCTGGATTCTCCAGATTGCATGTCTCGAAGCCCTTAAGCGGGTTGACCGTACGGCGATATGCGAATCCCCAAGGCGTAGAGCTCGCCGACGAGATCCCACGAGGGCAGCGTGGTCGAAAAGACGGTAATTTCGGCCTTGTCGGCGGCTTGCAGCACATCACTGTCCATGTTCTTGCCTTGTGTGATGACGACCGCGGCGACATCGACAAGGTTCGCTGCCGCGATGACCTTCTTGTGGGTTTGGACCGTGACCCAGATGTTTCCGGCCTGTCCCGATGCCATCACATCACTGACCATATCGGTGACAAGGCCTCCGACAATCTCCTTGTCATGAATACCATTGAGAGGCGTCAGGTTCACCTTCTGCATGAGCTCCGCAACTCTCATCGCCGAATCTCCTTCTCAGAGTAAAACTTGATTACTGAAATCCATCGAACATTGCGCGGGCGCGCCCTCAGGTACACAGGTCACTCCTCGTCTTCCTCGGGCAGCAAGCCTACATCTGTCAGGATGATGGCCTTGCAGTCGGACGCACTGGCCCGAAACGCACTGGGCAGAATGAGAATCTTCTTCCCCGGCGATTTCAGGCGGGCGTTGAAAAACTCGTTCAGGGCAAGCAACTGCTCCAGGTCCAGGGTGCCTTCACTGCCATCCGGCGCCGCGTAACAAAGCGCGCCGAAAACCCACATCTTCTGCTCTTCAGCCGTCCGGGAAATGAGATGCAGAGGGCAGTCTTCCGTACAATGCTCGCACTGCATAATGGCCATCAGATTGCGCAGTGCGACCACCTTGCCGCATTTATCACAGCGTAGATTGAACTGAATGGTCTGTGCACTCGTCATGTAATTGTAGTAGTGGGGTCCTTCACGATACTCTTCCTTGGGAGGAGTCCGCTCACTGGCGAAGTATTCTCGAACTTGAGAGCAGTGAAAGCACTTCTCCGCAACGATGAACCCATCCCGGGTATCCGTGATTTTCCAGGTATGTTTGCAGGTGTCTTCCGCCATGTATATCTCCTTTGTGCCCGAAAGCCCGGGGTCCTACCGTTTGCCGTCGCTACCGAATCTGGTGCTGCCGAGGAATGTGGGATGCCTAATGCACTGCGGTGCGCCGGCAGCCCGCGTTTCCCTCTCCAAGTGAAATAAGTTACAAAATTTCTCCATAGAAATCAAGCAACTCCCTCCCAAAGGATTGGGCATATCGTTGAGGACCAAAGCACCCACTTCACCCCGAGTCTCCGAAGCCCACTTGACGGGCATCGCCGTAACCTGAACCTTGGCACAAGCCACTGACTGGCTCCCGATAGTTCATCGAACGAGAGATGTGTTGGGGGCGTAACCGAAGGCCAAAGCCGGAGAAGGACCCGGTAGTGGAGGTAATCAAAAAGGCACTTCTAAGGGTCGAGGTTCTGGGCAGGCTTTTTGAACATTGAGATGAGAACATCGAGCTTTCTTCTCGAAATCTCGCCGCTCAACCACAATCCAATCAGAATAATGACTGCTGACACGCCCAGTGCGGCAATCGCTGAAATCATTACCTTGTGTGCGAGCACATAGAACCCTGTGAGCCCGACAAGCGAGCTCAGCACAATGCGGACCATCCGCCAGCCGATTCCGAGTCGCCAACGGCGGGAAAAAACGGGGAATGGCGCCCATGCCGAAATGATCGCTGCAGCGAATGCCGACCACGCGGCGCCCACTGCACCGTAGGGGGGAATCAGGAGGAGGCTGAGCCCGAGTCCCGCAACACACCCGGCTGTCAGGCCCAACGCCGGGGTCCGCTGATCACCTGCTGCCAAGAGAGCGGTCCCGAACAGAGATCCGGCGCCGGTAACGACAAAATGAATGAGACCGATTTGCAGGGGCAAAATGGTTCCCGAGTACTCTCGACCAAAGATCGGGATAATCACAACCTCGGCGCCTGCGACCCCCAGCACGGCCGCAGGTGCGAAGATCAGTGTCAGCGCCGGAAGTGCCCGCTGCAGCCGTGCGGTGAAAGCCGCGTCATCGTAAGCCGCCTCTGAAACAATGGGGAGCAAGAGTCGATAAAGAATCCCCTTCAACACATACAGCGGCATGAGAAGCCGAGCGGCCATCGAATAGTATCCCGTTTCGAGCATGGTCGAGAGCCATTTCAGCAGCACTGTCTGACTGTACAGGTAGGTCGTGAGCATCAGGTTTCCCCACATGACATACGCGGAGACCCGCATCAGCCGCCGCGTATCTGCCGGTGGTCCCAACGGACGCAGGGAGAAACCAAGTCTTCGGCTGATCCGCCAGGCCACCAAGACATTGACCAGCATGAGAAGACTGGCACAGGCTGCCACATCCGCAACGGTCAGCTTGCCCTTCACCATCCACAGCATCAGGAGTACAACCACCGAGGCTACCCGGCCCGATAGCCTGCCTGGTACATCCCAGCGTGAGAGCTTGTGGGCGTCAAAAAGCGGAGCAAGATCGAAAGGGACAAAAAGCAGATACAGGAAGATCAGTGTGACCGCCAGGCGGTCGGAGGGTGCGTGTGGCTGTAGCGTGGTTACGAACAGCGCCCCAACAAAGAAAAATGCGGCCAGGCTGGCGCGAATGCGGAACATCGACGCAAAAATGCGAGCTTCATCCTCCGGCCTTTGAGCGAGTTCTCGAACCACAATCGAGGGCAGGCCCCAGTTGGTCACGACCAGTACGAACATCAGAATCGAGAGGAGATAGCCATAATACCCGAACCCCTCGGGCCCGAGGGCTCGCCCAGCGACGACCAGAAAAATCAAGAGCGCAAGTCCCTCTGAAGCCGAGCCAAAAAGGAGCACGGCGGCATTGCCAAAGGTTCTGTTGAGGAGTGAAGGAGGCAAGAGTCTTTCTTGGCTGGAAATCGCTCAGTGTCGCGCGGACGGGACCTCTGAGTGAAGTCGCTCTATTTGGATGGCAAGAGACATTTTGTGACCCAATTGGATTCGGGATATCGGTTCACGGATTCCCCTGGCACTACTGCCTTTTCCCACCGGTCATGACACGCTTGAGTTTTCTTACGATTCGATGGCCGAGCGGCAAGCCAAATTCGAACTCCGGAGCGTCGTTGCCCCAGATCTCTGAGCCGTACTGCGCGTAGGCGAGTTTCGTCAGGCGAAGCTGCTCTGCCCGCCGCTGTCGTGAGGCCTGCGCTCCGTACTGGCGATAGCTGTAGAGAACAGCGGGCAGGTTCGCAAGGTGGAAGTCCGCCGCCAGACACGAGAGCCACAGCACCAAATCTTGAGCAAGAGGAAAATCCGTGCGGTACCCACCTATCCGGCGAATCGGCTCGGTGCGGAACATGACGGTCGCACCCCCAATCGAGTTTCGGATCCGGAAATCCTGCTTGATGTCCTCGTGTGTCGTGGGAAAGGGAAAGGCCTTCTTCACCCGTTTCCCATTTTCGTCAATGTAGTCGAACCAGGTGCCCAGAATATCGACCTGTGGCTCCTGAGCCAACCACTCGAATTGCCGTTCGAAGCGTTCGGGATGCATCGCGTCGTCGGCATCCATGCGAGCAATCAGCGGTGCCGACGCATCTGCGAGCGCATGGTTGAGCGCCGCAGCCAGTCCTTCATTGCGCTCTTTCTTGACCACCAAGAAACGCTCATCCCGCATGTCCATCAGGATTCCCTCCGAGCGATCGGTGCAACCATCCAACACCGCAATGACCTCGAAATCCTCGAAAGTCTGGGCCTTTATGGATCGGATGCTCTCAGCCAGGAACCGCTCGCCGTTATAGACGGGCAGTGCAACTGTTATCGCTGGCGTTCGCACGAGCTCTCCGCGTCTCTCCTGTCAGTAGGTGTCGTCAACATCGGGCGCCGCTGCCACACACCGCCGGGCACCTCATGTCCTCGGCATGCTCTGTTGGCTGCCTTCTGACGCTGACACTGCTGCATAGTAATACGCTCAAGTGCCTCTTTTCGTTGCACTTTGATGTAGTTCTCGCCGCAACCTCCCGTGGCTGCGAACAGCTCGTCCGTGCCTCCTGTTGGAGAGTCCATCTATTTCTCGTGTTTTCAATGTATTGCAAGATGATCGTGGCCATTCTTGGGCGAGGAAGCAGTCGGCATAACCCCTTGGCAGCTCAAGACGACCGATTCTCTGTCTGTTGGCGCACCCGCTGAAGGCTACGGCAATCAAAGCCGATTAAACTTCTGGACCGAGGGGCAAGTCTAAGAAAGTGGATAGGGGAGAGACGGCTTAATCTCCGGAGGGCCCCATGCGAAGCAAACACTTGTTTATCATCACCCTACTTCTGTCGTTCGGCGTGGCTACGAGCCTTTCGGCGGCACCCCGCTACCGCGAGCGCAGATCCACCGATGACCTTGAACGCGTCCATGTGCGCGGCAAGATCGTCCGCATTGAAGGACAAGAAGCGACCCTTCGAACGGACACCGACAGACGCGTTACCGTCCATCTTGGGCCGCGCTGGTATTGGCGGGAGCGTGGCTACCAACTGCAAACCGGCGCCGATGTGATGGTCCGCGGCTACGGTGAAGTCTGGGACGACGAAAGAGGATTCGTCTACCCGTACGAGATCGAGGGAGAAGGATTCTACATTGACCTGGCCGACCAGTACGGCTACCCGCGCTGGGCTCCTGATGATGACTACTATGACGGTTGGCGGCCCAGCGTCGTCTTCTACCGGGACTACTACTATTGTCCGCCGCCACCACCACCGCCCCGTCAGTGGTACCGACACCATCCTCGACATGGTTTTCCGCGCCACGGCTATGTCTGGGGACCCCGGCACGGTTGGAGATGGCGCCCGTGCCGTCCTCATTTTGGCATCCATGTCGGATTCTGGTGGCCGTAAGCCCAAGAAAAGGTAGAGTAAGCAGGAGCGTCTCCGCCAAGCACGGCGGAGACGCTTTCTCTTTCCGCTCGTCACACCAGGCGCTCCTCGGCTCTCTCCGATCCCGCCGTACGGGACTCCGGCGGAAGATATGGCCGCGAGGGTCGGAATCTTCTTCCCTGCTTGTGAGGCAATTCAGCGGTTTTTTTCCGGAGAACAGCCATCCTGCGAGTATCCTCGCAACGGCTGGCACATCCATTGCAAAGCCACGCAACTGATATATGGCCGGGCACGCCACGCTTAGATCTGGATCGCCATCGGTGCCCCGAGGAACGATAACCCCAAGCACAGGAGACTCAAATCATGGCTTACACCACGACCAAGACCAGAGCCAAGACCAAGGCGCGGAGCAGCAAGTGGAACAAGTACAAGACAACTCGCACTCCGAGCTACGGCAGCAAGTGGACCAAGAAGTACGGTCCGAAGCAGCCCTGGCAGCCCGTGGCGTACACAAGTTACCCCATGACCGGCTACGCGGCCAGTCCCACGCCCTACGCGGCCGGTTACGCCCCCGGCTATTCGGGCTACACACCGACGAACTGGCCGGCCATGTTCTCCAACCCTCAATTTCAGGAGAAGGTCAACCGGATGTTCGACGAGTTCGTCTGGCAGGTCGAGAACGACATGGAAGGCCGTCCTTGGACGCCTCGCTGTGACTGGTGGGAGTCCGACAAGATGTACACCATCCGTGCCTATGTCCCCGGTTGCACGCAGAAGGATTGCCACATCTCTCTTCAGGGCAACACGCTGACAATCTATGGCACGACCTCGGCCAAGCCCTGTCCGACGTCCGCAAACTGCTATTGCAATGAATGTTACACGGGAAGCTTCCAGCGCTATTTCAATTTCCCGGGTAACGTGGACCTCAAGAAGGCGAAAGCAGTCTGCAAGGAAGGTGTCCTGACGGTGACCCTTCAGAAAACCGGCAAGTCCAAGCACGTCCCGGTGAAGATCTCATAACTGAATTAATCAGCACTCGAAACGATAGGCAGGCCCATCGGATTTTCTTGCGGTGGGCTTGTCTATTTCCGTTCTCCAATGAAGAGGAAAGCCGATCCCGATTTCGAGGTCGGCTTTCTCTCATTGTCTTGGCTGCTATTCGGTGCGCGTGAGCCACGCAATCGGCTCATTTCCGGTCTGCGCTCTTCCGGGAAGAATTTTCAAAGATTCTTGCGAGCTGTTCCGTGATTCCTTCAGGTTCCTTCCAGCAGAATTCCACCGGCAGGATCCAGACGGGCAGTCCGAAAGTCAAGCCGACGAGACGGACGGCATCTTTGCCTGTTGTGAGGATGGCTTCGGCGCCGACCTTGTGCGTGAGTGTGGAAATGCTCGCGATGTCGCCTTGGGAAAACGGGTGATGATCCCGGAAATGGCAGTGTTCGAGCACACGAAATCCCGCCTCAAGCGCGGATCGGCGAAATCTTTCGGGACGCGCAATGCCGGAGAGAAGCACGACTTTCTCAGGAGGCTGGTCGGTCTTGCGGGCTGAGAACCGTTTCGGTTTGCCGGGCCGAAGGAATGCTTGAAGAAATCGCTTGTTGTACCTGTCAGCCAACTGGGCGGCTGCCACCGTCTCACCATCTCCCGAGCCGACGCCGACGATGATGTCTGCTCGCTGCAATGCGTCTACGGGTTCGCGCAAGGGTCCGGCCGGGAGCAGATGTCCGTTTCCGACGGGATTCTGTCCATCAACCAGCACGATTTCGAGGTCCTTGTGGAGCGCGCGGAACTGAAAACCGTCATCGAGGACAAGCACAGGCGATTGGTGATCGCGAACCGCTGCGCGCGCTCCTTTGACGCGATCTGGCTCGATAATGATGGGAATCTTCGGCAGAAGCTGATGAAGCAGCAACGGCTCGTCACCGAATTCCTGCCAGTCTACGGATTCGGCCGGTTTCGGACCCAGACGCCGCATGGATCGCACCTGGCGACCGTAGCCACGCGTGAGGACAGCGGGCACGCCCGGCATGTGGTGTTCTTGGAGAATATCGCGGAGCAGCGCCACAAGACTGACCACACAGGGCGTCTTGCCGGTGCCTCCGACGGTCAGATTTCCCACGGAAATCACTGGCACCGGCACACGCCCGACCCGTCCCGGAATCTTCTCGAAGCGCCACTGGTGAAAATCCACGAGAATTTCGTAAATGTGGGATGCTGGAACTGTCAACCAGGACGGCCGCACCGGTCTGTCGATGGGGAAATCCATAAGGCAGATTTCTCGCTGCGCGGGGTGCCTTCACCTCGCGCAATATGGAGAAGTTATTTAGAAATTGAACTGCACGAACACCGTCGGATGCGCAAACCACTCATCTTGTTCAAAAGGATGGCGGTCCGTGCCGGCGGGCACGAAATTCCGTGAGACCTCGATTTCGCTGCCGACGGCCCACTGGTGCCACAGGACTCTCAGTTGCGGTTCCGTCTGAATGCGCGTGCGCCCTCCATGTTGCTGGTCGCCATTGATGTCCACATAACCGTTGAACGCCAGCCATGGTTGAAGCCGGACAAGCCACACAAGAGTCAATTGCCATGAAACGCGCGTTGCGAATTCCTTCCGCACGAGAGTCTGAAATTCCAGCCAGGCTGAACCTACACGAAGATTGTCGAAGGCAATCCCATAGAGAAAGACGCCGGGAATTATCTTCTCCGGAGCTTCGGCGACTCCGTCATTGTATTGGATGGACAGGTTCACATTGCCTCGGGCGGTCGGCACGACACGGAAATTGCGTGCGATTTCGAAATACGCGCCGTGCTGCCCAGCGTCATCGAAGTCAAAATCCACAAAGAAGAAAGTGTTGCCCAAACCGTCCGTGTGGTAGAACTCCAGCGTGGATGTCGTGAATTCTCGGTCAAAGTCCCAGTGAACCTGAGCGTTGAGAAACATGTTTTTCTCTGCGCCCCAGGCCACACTTGCTGTTGCCAAGAGACAAAAAACCGTCCATTTCATGATTCTTCCCGAATTACACGGGCCTCTTCCTGCATCTTGAGCGGGAAAAGCTCGGGTGGCGGCCGCAACGCATCGAGACGCTCCCGGATGTCATCGGGGATCACAAGCTCTTCGCCGGCAAGGTTGACCTCGAGCTGGTCCTCGTGTTTCGGGCCAACGATGGTCACATCCACGCTATCCGGCAGAAGGCTGTAGGCAACCGCCAAAGACACGGGGGGGACATCCATCTGGGCTGCAATCTTCAAGAATTCTTCGACGGCGCGGAAATTCTCCTCAGTGGCCCATCGTTTCCCCCACCATCGTCCCGCTTCACCCCCTGCGAACCGACTTCCTTTGGGGTTCGGCTGCCTCCATTTGTATTTGCCCGTGAGCATCCCACCGGCCAGCGGACTCCAGGCAACGAGTCCGATGCCATTGTATCGGCACGCTGGCGCAATCTCCACTTCGACATCCCGGACGAGAACGCTGTATTCGACCTGATGGCAAATGTAGTTCTCCCATCCCTGCTCGCGGGCACATGCGGCCGCTTCGCTGACCTGCCAACCGGTGAAATCCGAACAACCGATGTATCGCACCTTGCCCTGCTCTATGAGATTGTCGAGAGTGCCCATCGTTTCTTCAAGTGGCGTTACCGGGTCCCAAATGTGAACATAGAGGAGATCGATCCAGTCTGTCTGCAGCCGCGTGAGGCTCGCATCGACGGCTTCGACGATGTGCTTGCGCG
>CAZJAD010000009.1:46798-52304 GCA_964543855.1 uncultured Alphaproteobacteria bacterium | reverse complement strand
AGAGCGGCCGCCTCCTCTCCCGTGCTCGCCGAGCAGACACGGTAACCCTCCTGCTCCAAGAATGCCCCCAACATCTCGAGAATCTGCGGGTCATCGTCGACAATGAGTATGTTTGGGGTAGTGCTCTCCAAGTCTCGATGTCTTCGGAGGTTTGATTAAAAAGAAAAAGGGACCGAACGGGAAAATCCGCCGGCCCCCTGGGTCAATTACCTTTGCCGCAGACAAGCCTGCCCAAACTTAACCGGCAGGCATCAATATACACTCCCTGAGGTCTTTTCGCAAGTGATTTTGCGAAACGGTCTCTCTTTTTGCCTATATGCGACTGCCGCAGGCAGAACGCTGTGTCCTTGTCGCCTCTCGCAAGAAATCGCCAAGCCGCTGGACTATGCCTTCAGAAGCTTGGAGAACTCGGCGACGAGCCTCTCGATTCCGTCAGCGACCTCCGAGATGCTTTGGGCAGTCATGTAAGCCGGCGTCGAAACGATTCGGAGATCTTTATCCACGACACAATCAGTTGCCGGGCATTCGACATGTCGCGATCCGAAAGTCTGGATGGACTTCGCCGCAGCGGAATCGGTGCCGACGGTCAGTTTCGGGTGGTAGTCCCGGCCCTTAAGAGCTCTTGCCAGAATAACCGGCGAGATGCAGATAACACCAACGGGTTTCCTGGCCTGAACCATTCCAACAAGAAAGGCCTCGACCTTCGGGTGCATCTGACAGGCATCTCCTTTGACGGCATAATCGCAGTAGTTCTTGGCGGCTCCAAATCCGCCGGGAAAGATGGCTCCGTCGAAGTCAGCGACCTTCACCTCGGCTAAGTCCTTGATGTCGCCCCGGGCGATCCGGGCGGATTCCACCAGCACCTGGCGGGTTTCTCCTGCAACCGGCTCGCCGGTCAGATGATTGACAACATGCATCTGAGGAATATTCGGAGCGACGCACTGATACGGGATGCCGGCTCGGTCGAGCGCCAAGAGGGTGACGACCGACTCATGGAGCTCAGCGCCGTCGAGAAAGCCGCATCCCGAAAGGGCAACTGCCACCTTCGCCATAATGAACCTCAACTGAATTGTCTCAGCTCTCGATCGCTGTGGTCAAGAAGAGTAAGTAAGATCGCGGATCAGATGGCCGCTTTGGCAGCGGTAGCGCGAACGTGATCCACGCTCGTCTTGAAGAGTGCCTTTTCCTCTGAATTCAGGGGCATCTCGAGAATGCGTTCGATGCCGCCACTGCCCACAACGCAAGGCACGCCCATGTAGACATCCTTTTCGCCGTACTGACCTGTCAGCCAGGCGCAACAAGGCAGGACACGCTTGCGATCCTTCACGATGGAATCGGCCATTTCGGCCACCGCCGCTGAGGGGGCGTAGTATGCCGAACCAGTCTTCAGGAATTTGACGATTTCCGCGCCGCCTCCGCGGGTGCGCTCCATAATCGCATCGACACGCTCTTTCGGCATCAGTTCGGTAATCGGAATACCGCCCACGGTCGTAAAACGCGGGAGAGGAACCATGGTGTCTCCATGGCCACCCAAAACCATTGCCGAGATGTCCCGCACGGACACCCCCAGCTCCATTGCGACGAACGCCCTGAGCCGAGCCGTGTCCAGAATTCCTGCCATGCCAAAGACGCGCTGATGAGGGAATTTCGAGACTTTGAGTGCGACATAGGTCATGACATCGAGCGGATTGGAAACAATTAGAAGCAGAGCCTTGGGCGACTTGGCGGCTGCCTGACTGATGGCGTCCTTGACAATCTTGGTGTTCGCTGCCAGGAGGTCGTCGCGCGACATCCCCGGCTTGCGTGCCAGACCGGCTGTCATGACGATCAGGTCGGAATTCGCCGTGTCTTTGTAATCCTCCGTTCCATGGACGAGAGTGTCGTATCCCTCCACCGGGGCTGTCTGATACATGTCGAGGCCCTTGCCCTGAGGAATCCCCTCCAGAATGTCCAGCAGAACGATTTCCTTCGCCAACTGTTTCTGGGCAAGCATCAAGGCGGTTGTGGCGCCTACATGCCCAGCGCCAATCACGGTGATCTTCATTGCAAACTCCTGCAGGTGTTTGTGAAATGTGTATCAAATGGTTGGAAAATGAAGCCCCCGCCGGATGAGACCAACGGGGGCGAAGGCTGGCGACTTAGACTTCGACAGGCACGACATGAACCTGACGGCGACCGCTCGGATGCGAGGCAAAACGAACCTCTCCCTCCACCAAGGCAAAGAGAGTGTCATCCCTGCCAAGACCGACATTCTGGCCGGGCCTAATCTTCGTTCCGCGCTGGCGAACCAGAATGGTCCCCGCACGCACGAATTGGCCGCCATAGCGTTTCACGCCCAACATCTGAGCGTTGGAATCGCGGCCGTTCCGTGAAGCTCCTTGTCCTTTTTTGTGTGCCATGAGTTCCTCGTTCCAACAGAGTGCTATGCTTCGATAGCTTCGATCTTCAGTTCGGTAAAACCCTGACGATGGCCTCGTTTCCGATGGTAGTCCGCACGGCGAATCTTCTTGAAGATGACAACCTTCTTGTCGCGACCGTGCGCCAGGACGCGAGCGCGGACAAGTCCTTCAACATGGGGTTTGCCGAAGCGAACCCCTGCTTCGTCGGAAACCATCAGGATTTCGCGCAGCTCGAGGGCGTCTCCCTCGGCAGCCTGAATCCTCGGCACCCGCACGACAGCGTCTGGTTCCAGACGAAACTGCCGACCACCTATGCGACAAACAGCGTACATCCTACCTCACTTGGCAAAATCCGGCAAACAAACCCGGTGATAGACTTGATGTGGCAGATTATTCGAACCTAAAATATATCAAAACTCGAGATGAAAGTCAAGCGCGAAATTCGTCCGTCACATCGCCTCCGCGCCTCCAACTGTAACATTTGAATTCTTCGAGCCTTAGGTTTTCATCCGGCTCCAGCTTGATGTACATCAAGTTGGCCCACATGATTTGACGAATGTGAGATTTGAGGCCTTTTGTTATGAATTCAACAATTTCCGGGTGGCAGCGCACGGTCAGACCGAGTTCTCCGGTACGCCCGCGGAAACGCTTGATCCAGCCTTCGAGTCTCGTCACGACCGTCTCTTTGGAAGCCACCATACCCGACCCGGAGCAGGTGGGGCATGGTTCGTTGAAGGTGTAGACCAGACTGGGCTTGGTGCGCTGGCGCGTCATTTCCAGAATGCCGAACTGAGAGATCGGGGCGATGTCCCATTTCGCCCGATCCTTTCTGAGCTCCTTGCGCATCTCTTCCCACACGCGCCGTCGATTCTTTTCCTCGGACATGTCAATAAAATCAATGACGATGATTCCCCCCAAGTCTCGGAAGCGGATCTGGCGGCAGATTTCACGGACGGCCTGAAGATTGACCTTCAGGCTATTCTCTTCCTGGGCTTTCTTCCCCATGAATCGACCGGAATTGACATCGATGGTCACGACGGCTTCCGTCTGTTCGACAATGAGATACGAACCGCCGCCGAACCAGACCTTTCGTGCAAGCCCCTTTTCGATCTCGGCCTCGATATTGGCGACATCGAAGACCGGCGCCCGACCGGTATGCAACTGGATACGGTCCAGAAGGCCTTGAGCAACCGATCTGACATAGCTGCGAATCTCGCGGTAGAGTGATTTCGAATCCACGAGAACCCGCTCAATATCCGGCGCGAAGAGGTCGCGGATGATGCTCGAAGTCAGAGGCGCTTCCTTGTGCACTCGGGCTGGCGCCGTGGTCTTGGCGACGCGAGAGCTGACCATGTTCCACAATCGCAGTGTGGCTCGCAGGTCGGTCAGCAACTCCTCTTCACTTCGCCCTTCAGCTACCGTGCGTCCAATAAGCCCAAACCCTTCGGGCTGAATGTTCTGGAGGACACTCTTGAGTGTCTTTTTGGCTTTGAAATTCTCGATGCGGCGTGAGATGGCCACATGGGCTGCTCCGGGCACGAGCACCAAGAAACGGCCCGGAAGACTTACCTCGGCGGTGACACGCGGCCCTTTGTTTCCCAGAGGCTCCTTTGCCACCTGTACCAGAATCTCCTGGCCGACCTTGATATTTCGGGCCCTCCCGACCGAGCGGCGTGGTCGCCTGCTCTCCTCGGGGATTGGCTCGTCAACGCCGTGAGCCAAGCTCATTGCTCCGGGAGACAGATCCGAGAAATGAATGAAGGCATCCACCGGCCAGCCGATGTCGACGAACGCCGCCTGCATTCCCGGGGCCACGCGGTGAACCAGCCCCTTGTAGATGTCGCCCACATTTCGCTCGGTCTCCGGCCGTTCGACGAAGAGCTCCACGAGTTGCCCGTCTTCCAAGAGTGCAATCCGGGTCTCGGTCGTCGTGGAGTTGATGATTATCTCTTTTTTCACGAATTGTTGCTCTATTTTCCCCTATCAATTTACGAAGAACATTCGGCAAAACCAAGCGCTCAGAATTCACCTCGGAGAGACAGATGCACCTTGCCGGACAGCAACCGATCGCCCTCTCCCAGCGCATAGTCGAATCCCCAGATTCCCATAGGGGTACCGACTCGCAGCCCGACGCCCACACCAACCTTGAAGCCCTGGATTCGCCGGAGGCTCTCCCCTTCCCATCTTTCTCGGAAGAAGGCTCCGCCATCGACGAACCCGAAGAAGCGCGACCTGGGGCCTACCCAGTAGCGAAGCTCCGAATTCACCCAGCCTATGCGAGAACCCAGAAATTGTTCTTCGCGGTACCCGCGCAGGGAACGCGCACCGCCGAGTCGGTAAAGGTCGGGCAAGAGGATCTCAGGCTCGTCAGATTCAAGCATTCTGCCGTGGCAAGCGATATCGGCTATCCAGCGAGGGAAGACCTCCAGCGCGACTTCTGCATCCAGCCCGGCCGAGTTCTGCCGGTAATGGTTTACCTTGTCAAGCGATGAGACCTCCGATGTACGCCGCCAACCAACGCCCCCGAAAGTTGAGAACATTGCTCCCGAACGGGGATTGAGCGGCCAGTCCCGCGTGTCCCAGACGAAGCCGACCTCGAGACCACGGGTCGTCGTGGCCGGAAGTCCCAGGATCACACGGCTGACGCTGTCCGGGATGACTTCCTCAAAGAGGGCTCGACCCCAGAGATCGACGGTTTCGGTCAGGATGGCTGTTGCCCGCATGCTCAGCTCTCTCTTGACGAAGACCGTATCCTCAATGCGTTGTCTGAATCCGAGCGCCAGCGCGAGTGGCATTTTCGCGACCCAAGGTTCCTCGTACTCCAATTGGATCGTCTGGACTGACCGATCAGGTTGGTCCCAATGGATGAGCGCTCGGCGTCCCGTCCCGAAGAGATTCAGGAGGTTAATGTCCACGAGGCCGGTCAGCGTACCCTTCTCTCCCTCTTCCCGTTCCGGCAGGTATCCTGCGACGAGATCGATATTCGTCGACGGAGCTTCGACCACTGTGTAGGCCAGACCCGTTCGCCCTGTTTCGTCAAAGACTATCTCGGGTGCATAAACGGCTCGCAAGAAGGGCAGTTTCTGCAGGTAGCGGCGGGCACGCAA
>CAZJAD010000009.1:0-46698 GCA_964543855.1 uncultured Alphaproteobacteria bacterium | reverse complement strand
ATCGAGGATGGCCGCAATGTCTAAGCGAAGCGACGCCCATCGAAAGACAGCTCCGCGTTGGATTCTTGCATCACGAGCCACCTTTGGCGAGATGAGCAGACTGTCCCCCTGCCACTGCACCTCTTTTACCCGCGCCAGAGGACCGAGGCTTGTGTAGACAGAAAGGCTCAGACGGCCACGCTTCAGAGTATCAAGCTGGACGGAATCGACTCGTGCGAAGAGGTAATCCGCGGCAACGAGAGAGTCTTCAAGCGCCCGGAGATGCTCGGGCAGAGCATCAAGGTCGAGGATGTCTCCCTTCGAAATTCCGAGGAAGGCTTCGAGCTCAGATGTCGAGAAGGCCCGCATCCCGGGAAACCTGACTCTCCTTATCGTGCCTGCAAAAAGAGCAGGAACGAGGGAAAGGATGAGTATGATCAGGAACGCTCGCTTCAAAACGAGGCCCTCGCTTCGACTCGACCCATGTGATAGGTTCGTTCGCCTCGATCCGCCCGTCCGGTGTAAGTGAATGAACCGGAGAAGTTGCGGGCGAATTGGTAATTTGCCGTGAGTTCCCAGCGCCAGTTTGCGCCGCGATTGGCACCACTGGCCAGTTCAAACGGAATTATGTCAATTGTGGAGCGAGCGTAGGTCAGGCGAACTTCTCCATCCACCCGCCCGCGACCGAGTAGCATGTAGGCAAGGCGAGGCGCGGCGCGAAAAAGGGTGACCTCGATTCTGCTCAGCCGGTCCGTGGTGTAGTCACTTCCCAGACCGGCACCCGTTTCCCATCGGCTGCTGATGCTGTAGGTGATCGTCTCATCAAAGGACGCGCGGCGAATTTCCCGACTAGGCAAAGGCGTCATCCGATAGAAATGAAATTCACGGTCGCCGGAGATTTCGGTTGTCCCTCGCAAACCGCTCCAATACACTGCTCGCACGCGGAGGGCACCCTGGTGAAGCCGGCGTTCTTCGCCCCCGTTGAGATACTGATTCTGCAGACTCGTGCTGTAGCGATACCGAAGCCGCGTCGAGAAAGTCGGACTCAAGCGTTGGAAGTGAATATCTTCGCGCACCGAGAAATTTCCATAGAGAGTGGAGTCGCCCCGGTATACGGACGGATCAAAAATGAACAGGCGGAGGCTCGGCTTCTCGCGGGTCTGCTCGTCAATCTGGACTTCTGTCTCCGACGAGAACGGATGAAGCCATGTCGGGAGAGACATCAGCGACTTTGCTTCGTCGAATCTTAACCAGAGAAGCGATGTGAAGCGGATCTCGGTGACAGGCACGAAGAGACCGGTGTTCCGGGGCACCAAGACAATGTCGCCCTGATCGTCTGGAACATACCCGCCGCCTTCCCTACGGTAGTTCCCGGTTCCCGGTGTCACTTCCAAGGCCACCAAGACCTGACTCTGCGACCGAGTGCTTGCCAATTCATAGGTCCAGTTCGCGTCAAACAGGCGGGATTGCGGGACAAGAAAGGCTTCCCATCGCGCGATCTCGGCGACAACATCGGCCGAGTCGGGCACCGTGTAGTCTTTCTCACGATGAGCGTATCGCAGGAGCGTCCGGCCGAGGGATGATGGATACCAGCGCGCCTCAGCCGAGGCGGTGTAGGCATTGGCGAATCGGAAGAAGCGCGACGCGGAGAATCCGTCGTCCAGTCGGCGTCGATACTCGCCGTCCACCGTCACATCTTCCGGCAACTCCACACCAAGGCCCGAGTGCCACTCCAAGAAGCGAAATCCTGAGTTCTGGGTAGCATAATTGTCCCGGCGATTCTCCCATTCGAGGCCCCCGCGCGGACGAAATCGCCACCACTTCCCCGCTGCCTTGGTTTGCTGACGCGTCCAGCGACTGGACCGACCGGTCACGCTGTCGTCGGAAGTCAGATGGAAAAACCTGTAACTGGCTTCCCATTCGCCAAAAGGCTTCATGTGAAACTGGCCGGTTCGTCTGAGAGACTGGAATTGATTCCCCCTCGACAGCTCGCCATATTCACCTGCAACACTCAAGAAAGGAACCGGGCGAAACTGCCCGGCGACTTCACGCACGGTTTCTTCGATTCCCGTGACTCGCTCTGTGTCCCATTCGCGCTGAAACTCGATAACATCGGAACGCGTGATATCCCGAAATCGTTCGTCGCGATGGCGAAGTGAGCCGGAGATTCGCAGGTAATCGGGGCGATAGTCACCGATCCGCAGTCCTTGAGGCTCAAGTTCGACTGTCGTAACGACGGCGACACCGTTGTTGTCTTCGTCGTCCAAGCTTGAATAGGTATTCTCATCGAATCGACTGAGCGCGATCTCCGTCCCCGCCCTGATTCCCGTAATGGGCTCTGCGTCCACGCGGAAATCACCGAGTTGGTGATCAGTCGGGAGCGGCAGCTTGCGTTGCGGGAAGTAACGACCAGCCGCCGGCCCGACCCAGCGATAGTAGATTTGACCGAACGAGTCGACGACGAGTTCGTAATCTCCGTTGCCTTGTCCGAAATCATCGAAGGTTACGCGCCACTCTCCCTGCGGCATGCCAAGGCTGTCTCGCGCAGCGATGACGAAGATCGAGTAGGTTGAGCCGTTCCACAGGGTATCCTTGCGAATGTAGTCGCCTTGGCCCTGACCGACTGAATCCGCGGACGGAACAATCGCTCGTAGCGGGTCGTCTCCCGCTGCCGTTAGCACGGCGCGATCTTCCTCGGTGAAACTCGTGAGAAGTGGCCGACCGCGGTCATCCGCTTCGTCGAGCCACGTCGCCCTCGTGTTGAGCCTGTTCCCGAAAAAATCGCCTTCGGCACGCGCGGCACCATAGAATTTCTGGAAGCGCTCGGTCGCGTACTCAAAATCCACGACGATTCGTCTGTCGGAAGTCATGAGGTGTTTGCTGGTGAAGGCGATTTGCCCGCTTGAATAATCAATCACATAGTCATTTCCCTCGCCGCGTGTCAGCAATTCGCCATCGAGCCAGACGCGTTCGGTTCCGGCAAGCACTTTGACACCGCTTTCGCCATTCTTGCCAACGAGAGTATAGGGTCCTTGGTTGTTTTCCTGAGCCATGAAGTTGTTCGTGTAAAACTCACCCTCGCTGACCGCTCCGGCCGCTGTGGCGCTTGTCGCAGGCCAGCGAGCCACGGCCTGCACTCCGGAGAGCTTGCGCATGTAGGTATCATAGCGTCCGCCGGGGAGGTCAAGCGTGTAGTCTCCAAGTGTGCCGATCAGATGAGGACTCTGAACCTGAACATAGACCTTGTCTAATTCCTGCAGCGTTTCGGTCGTCCCTTCCGGTTCAATCGGGGATGACTGGTCCGTCAACACCGCCACGACATCAACATCTCTGCCCACCTTTCCACTCAACTGCAGGTTCAGCGCACTTTCCATCGCCAAATCCTGGTCCGTGCCTACGGAGACACTCCGCAGCAGACTGCCGGACTTTCTGAGTTCCGACCAACCCGGTTCTTCGGATTTTCGGACGGGGACTTCGGCAAATGTTTTCATCGTATCGCCGTTGGGTGTGGCGACGGTCACTTCGCGCAGGAGATGCCTCGCGTAACTGCGAGTCATTGGGTAGGGAAGGTAGCTGAATTCGACTGCGAGGGAATCTCCCAGTAGTAACGGGCGATAGAGCCAGATGGCATTGCCTGCCGGAGTTCGCCTCCAATCCGAGTATTCGCTCTGTTGCTTGCCGTTGCGAAAGACGAAGAGAGACTCGGGCAGTACCCAGGTTGCGGGCAACACGAACAGACTATCCGCGTGCCCGCCTCCGACGAAGGTAATGTTCGCGCGGCGTGCCGACACCTGGGCTTGCGCCATTCCGGCAAAAAAAACGAGCACAGGGAGGGACAGCCAAAAGAGCCGCCTCACGTGCTCGATTCTTGAAACGAAGTCACGCAACTTAGCCAACCGGAAGAACAAACGAGTTGTGGTGTGAAGTGTTGTTCACGCCCGCGTGCGTACTCCTATTCCGAGCGCAGGATGGCTTGCCAGAGCTGCCCTTGGCGCCCATCCAGCAGATAGAGGAGCGAATCGCCGCGGCACGCGAAATCACTGACCTGCTGAACGCCCTGTGCTTGCATCGCGCGCATTGCCATGACCAATTGAAACTCTCCTCCATCGACATCGGCGCGCTTAATGCCGAGAGAATCGCAGACCCATAAAGTATTGTCCCCAAAGGCTACGAGTCTCGGCCCCTGCAATTGACCGCGACCAACATCTCCCATCGCATTGCCGAAGATGTCCATCCGTTGGACGAGATTCCTCTCGGCGTTTGCCCAGACAACGCCGAGTTCGCTATGCGCCGCGAGATTTTGGATGGCCGAGACCCATGTGATTCCCCTGCGAGCACCGAACTCCGCCTGCAGTATCCCCAACGGATTGTATTTCAGCAAGCGCTGGCCATCCTGGTCAACCACGAACAGGTCCCCGGTTGTCGTGACGGCCAATGGGCCAGGCTGAGCGGCGATGTCTCCACTTTGGGAGGGTAGCTTGATGGATCCCTGCCATGTGAAACGCCGTGTGAATCTCTCGATACGACGATTGCCGAAATCTGATACCCAGACACTTGTACCCTGTTCAGCAGCGACATCAATCGGCCATTGGAACTGTCCATGTTCGCGACCCAAATCACCAATCTCTCCCAGCGACTCACCGGTCGGTGCGAGCTGAAGGATGCGATTATGCCCTGTATCGGCGATGTAAATGGACCCATCGGGAGCGATGCTGACGGCACGCGCATCACGCAAGAGACCTGAGTCACGGCTCACAAGAAGAGAAATACCCGCTTGCCCACAAGCGACTTGCGGAAGGCCCATCGCCACTAATGCAAGAAAGACAATCGTCCAAAAAGAGAAGCCAAGGATTCCCTTGACTTCAAGCGGAGAATGTGACCGGAAGATCTTATTTCTGCAAAGCTTGTTCATAGAGTTCAACATACTTTTTCGCGGAGGCTGCCCAAGAGAAATCCTGCGACATGCCCCGCACTTGCATGTCTCGCCATCGAGATCTGTTGGCGTAAGTTTTCAAGGCTCGTTTGATCGTCTCCAGAAACACATCGGCGTCATACTGGCTGAAGGCAAAACCGTTGCCACGCTGCGGATCGTCGTCGATATCTATCACGGTATCGGCCAGCCCTCCTGTTGCGCGAACCAAAGGGATCGTCCCATAACGCATGCTCATCATCTGGTTCAACCCGCATGGCTCATAGCGCGAAGGCATGAGGAAGCAATCCACACCGGCCTCGATTCTGTGGGCCAGCTTATTGTTGAAGCCAATCACAGCGTGGAATTTTCTGGGACTTCGTGCGGCCATCTCGCGGAGAAGCGTTTCGTATTGCTCCTCACCGGTTCCCAATAGAACAAGTTGGATCGGCAGAGCGACAAGGCTGTCTCGAATCTCGGACAAGAGATCAAATCCCTTTTGGCTGGCCAGACGCGAGATAATCCCGAACAGCGGCACGCTTTTATCATACGAGAAGCCGACGCGTTCGCAGAGAGCTTTCTTGTTCTCAACCTTCTTGTCGAGACTATCCCGGTTGTAGTTCACGGCAATGTCCGGGTCGGTTTCCGGATTCCAGACATTCACATCAAGGCCGTTGAGAATCCCAACGAGATCCTCAGACCTCCCCCGTAGAATATCTTGAAATCCATAGCCATACTCTTCGCTTGCTTGAATCTCGCGAGCATAGGTTGGGGAGACGGTGTTCAGTTTGTCCGCGAAGACCACGCCTGCCTTCAAGAAACTGAGATCTCCGAAGTACTCGAGCGGCCCCATCGGCTGGAGGAGATGGCGATGGTTCTCCAAGAGTTCGATCGTCTCAGGTGGGAAATTCCCCTGGTACCCGAGATTATGGATGGTCAGGATTGTGCGGGTTCGAGCGAAGGATGTGCGGTACTCATCACTCTTCGTCATGAGTGGGATGAGAGCTGTTTGCCAATCGTGGCAATGGATAATGTCGGGGATCCAATCGAGTCGCTCACAGAGGGCGAGAGCCGCGCGGGGCAGCGTCACAAAGCGCAGTGCGTTGTCGTCGAAATCCTGACCGGTTTCCGGATCGACATAGAGACCGTCGCGGTCGTACAGGGCTGGTTGCTCCGCGAAATAGACCTTCACCTTGCTCTCAGGCAATCGCCCGATGCGGAAATCCACCCGAATCTCTTTGTCGCCGACTCTTATGGGTACGTCTTTCAGAGCTGCGGAACGCCGAAGCTGATGCGCCTTTGCGTCGACCTCGCGATAGAGAGGCATCAGGACACGGACATCGTGACAAAGACCTCCCAATGCATGCGGCAGGGCGCCACAGACATCCGCCAGGCCACCGGTTTTGGCGAAGGGCACAACTTCCGGCGAAACCATCAGAACTCGATACTTCTTACGCATTCATCTCCTTTCGGGCCAACCGGCACTGGTTTCGTCCATGGCGTTTCACCCAATAGAGAGCTTGATCAGCCAACTCGATCATCTCCTCAGGGCCGTATACGAGTGCGTTGTCGCATACCCCCGCCGAGATCGTTACCTTCTTCGACTTCATCCGATGTTCGCCTTCAAAGGTTTCCTGCTCCACGGCCCGCCGGACTTTCTCGGCAACGATGAGTCCGCCCTGTGCGTCTACCTCCGGCAGAATCAGAGCGAATTCCTCCCCGCCGTAGCGGGCGACGAAGTCGATGTCACGCACGGTCTGTTTAATAAGAGAGGCCAAGACGATGAGCGCCTGATCCCCAGCCAAATGCCCGTTCGCGTCGTTGTACTGCTTAAAATCATCGACATCCACCATGATCAGTGTCAGGGCATTCTCGTAGCGCTTGGCGCGCTGATACTCCTTGCGCAGTTGCTCCCGGAAGAAACGGTGATTAAAAAGACCGGTCAAGCCGTCCGCAGTCGCCAGTTGCTGAGTACGAAGATAGAGTCGGCTGCGAACCAAGGTCTCGGCCACGGCTGTCGACAGGAACTTGAGAAGAGAGATGTCCTCATCCGTCAGCGAGAGATCACGCTCAAAAAAGAGTTTGACCCATCCCGGCATGCGGCTTCTAAGCGGCAGCGGCAACAAGATTCCTGATTTCAGCCCCATGATCCTCAGGAGATAGGGATTCATCAGAAAGCCAACTTTCGACACATCATGAATCACGGCCGGTGTGCCGTCCCGGACATAGTCTGCGAGCTTTTCAGGTCGGACAATCACCGAGAGAAGCTGTCCGGTCCACTCTGTATCCCTCCAGACCCAGCCCGGGCCTCGCCCCGGCCAGAAGTCGCCGGGAGTAGGAATCTGCAATTCCAGGTAGTCGTAGCTGAGAAATCGCCGGAAGAATCGATTCAAAGCCAAGAACAGAGGCTCACCTTCGAGCTCAATCGGTAGCGTTCTCGCAAGATATTCACGAATTTGTGCCTGTATCTGCGCGCCGAGAAGTTGTTGCACTCTGCTGCGGAAAAAGAGATTGGAGGCTCGCAGAAAGAAATCCGGTAACGGAGAAGTGGCATCCCATGTATCGAGAAGCTCGCTCCCTCGCTTGCCCAGAGGTCGTCTAAGCTTCCGGAAGAGCGGTCCAAGCGCCCGTGCGTCGTCGGAGCTCAATATACGAAAGTCGTCTTCCCCACCGCGAAACAGGTGATCACCGGCTGGGCATTTGTCTGCAAGGACTGCGACAGCGGCGCCATCTCGTATCACAACAGCAACAAGAAGGTCGTTGAGGGGTAGCAGGCTTCGAACGGGTCGAGCCTCCGATGCCTTCTTACCGGGGCGAGCGAGGAAGAGCCGCGGCGCAGTCGTCCCGCGTGCCGGTGCTTCCGACCAAGGCACGGGGAAGTCGGGTGGAGCGTGGACAAAGGAAGCGCATAACGCCGCCCTGTCCTCCTCTGCGAAGAGCAGCAAGTGGAGCAGCCGTGAGAGCTCGTCACCCCTCAGCCGCGTCTCATTCCAGTGGCCGACAGGTTTCGGGCCGAGGAGTTTATTGATTGAAGATGCCGTCATCGGGTTCCGCAAATTGGGGTTCGCCCGTCTGTTCGGCGAGCCAGAGTTTCAGCCATTTCGCGTTGCGCACGGCTTTGCCGGCGTGGCAGTTGTTGAAAAGAAGGTAGGCACGCTTCGCACTCTGCGCATGTTCCAGGACAGCCTGGCCAAGTTCTCTCAGCTCGTCATCCGAATACAGGTAATCGTAGCGATCTCCTTTGCCCCGATCCCACCACGCATCTGCATTGCGTCCATGGAACCGAGCGTAGAGAGTATCGCCAACGACTTTCAGTCCTGAAACCATCAGACCGGGCAGTCTCGGCTCATCAATGGAGACATAGTAGATGCCGGCGTCACGCAGAGCATCGAATACCTCACCTTTCCACCAACTCTCGTGACGGAATTCAACGAAAAGCGGGATATCTCCGGACAAATCCCGGAGCTGCAGAAGATAATCTTCGCTCTGCGGAATCTGACGAAAAGACTGAGGAAACTGTGCCATGTAACCCTTCAGTTTTCCCGAATCCATCAGCGGCTTGAGGCACTCGCGCAAGGCCTTCATTGAAGATGTTGCGTCTTTCCGTTCGTGAGTCACCTGAGCGTGAGGTTTGGCGAAGAATTCGAAATCCGGAGGTGTCTGCCGATGCAATGCCTCATAGGTTTTCGGTGATGCGATGCGATAGTAGGTGGAATTGATCTCAACAAGGCGAAAATCGCGGGCGTAGAAGCGAATCCAATCCGGTTTCTTGACTCTGTATGGGTAGTAGGTGCCCACCCAGTCATCGAAACTCCATCCCGATGTCCCCACCTTAATCTGCATAGCTTACTCGCCCCTGCGAGACCACTATCTGCCCTCTTATTACCGCGTCCGTGAGGAGTGAGTTACCGAAATGGTAGCTTAGATACTCGAGGTGAGGAATATCCCAGAGAGTGATGTTCCCCTCTTTCCCGACCTCGAGCGATCCGACCCGGTCATGCTTTGCGAGAGCGCGTGCGGCATCGTAGGTGACCGCCCAGAGAAGCTCTGCGGGAGTCATCCGGCAGTAGATAGCGGCGATTGTCTGGCACAGCGGCAGCGATTCGGTCATGGATGAACCCGGGTTCATATCGGTCGCAACCGCGACGCGTGCACCCTGTTGGATCAGCTTGCGGGCGGGCGGGTAAGGCAAATCACCGAGGAAGAAGACACACGCTGGCAGAAGAACACAAATCACCTTTTTCTCGACGAGCGCTGCGATTTCGCTGTCGTCGAGGTGCTCCAGGTGATCGGCGGATACCGCTCCAAGTTCAGCAGCCAGAGTCGCTCCGCCGGAATGTCCGAACTGATTGGCGTGCAGTTTCGTAGTCAGGCCAAGCTGTTTCCCTCGGCGAAGAATCTTGCGACTTTCGCCAACCGTGAAGACATTCTCCTCGCAGAAAATGTCCACCGCCTCTGCCAACTTGTCCGATGCGACGGTCGGCAACACGTCTTCGCAAATCTCTTCTATGAAGGCGCTGCGGTCGTTTGCTCTTGAGGCCGGAACCGAATGCACGAGAAAGGTGGGGATGAGCTCAATGGGATGTTGTTGACGCAGTTGTGCGATGGCCTCAAGCTGCTTGCGCTCTTCCTCCCAAAGAAGACCATAACCGGACTTGGCCTCAAGCGTTGTGGTACCGGACAGAAGGCAACGGTCGAGTCGCGGCAAAGTCTGCTGCACAATCTCGCCGACGGAAGCATTTGCCAGAGCTCGCGCCGAGGCTGCGATTCCCCCTCCTTCCCGCGCGATCTGTTGATAAGTGGCGCCGGCATTGCGACGATGGAATTCGTGAGAACGCTCACCCGCATAGACCGGATGCGCATGGCAATCTACGAAACCCGGCAAAGCCACGCGCTGCCCGGCGTCCAGGACCGGGACTCCGTTGGGAACCCGTGGTGCAATGTCCTTTTCGGTCCCCACCGCTTCGATGGTTTTCTGCGAGACATAGACCGCCGCGTTGGGAATTTCAAAGACCGGCCGCGTTGGATCTTCCGAGTCGGTTGCACGCGGCGTGTAGAGGCGGCGAATGTTCTTTACAAACAGATTCATCACTGCTATTCGCCGGAGAGCTGGATAACAACCTCGCGACGGCGCGGGCGATTGTCGAAGTCCATCAGAACCACCTGCTGCCATGTGCCCAAGCAGAGCCGACCGTTTTCGAAGGGAACCACGATACCCGGCCCCATGAGTGCCGACCGAACATGGGCATAACCGTTTCCGTCTCCCCAAGTGGCATCGTGGTGATACGGAACGCCGGCAGGCACAAGTCGATTCAGAACCTCGGGCATGTCTTTCCGGAGCCCGGGTTCAAATTCAATCGTCGTTATGGAGGCCGTCGAACCGGGGACAAAGACCGTCGCCGTGCCATCTTTCAGCTTGGACTCCGTGAGTCTGCTCGTGACTTGCTCGGTGAGGTCTTTGATTTCTCCGTCTCCCTTGGATGAAATGGAGATGTGGTAGGTTTTGACAGCCATGTTTATCCTCAATTGTATCTATTGTAATGATCCAAGCGCACCGCCGTGCGGTACGACGAGACCATACCTCAACTCTAAGGGAAATTGCATGTTTATCCGCGACCGGAGGTCGCGGCTAGTAGAGTTTCATCGTTTTTTAGAAGTTGATGCCGGGAATCTTGACTCCCTTTTCCTTCGCGCAGGCAATTGCGTCCTCATAGCCCGCATCGGCGTGACGGATGACACCGGTCGCGGGATCGTTCGTCAGTACTCTTTCCAGTCGGCGCGAGGCAGCGGTTGTTCCATCCGCGACGATCACCTGACCAGCGTGCAGAGAGTAACCGATCCCAACTCCTCCTCCATGATGATAAGAAACCCACGAAGCGCCCGAGGCTGTGTTGACCAGCGCATTCAGAACGGGCCAGTCGGCGATGGCGTCTGATCCGTCCTTCATTCCTTCGGTCTCGCGATAGGGTGAAGCCACAGAGCCGGTATCCAAGTGGTCGCGGCCAATGACGATGGGCGCTTTAATCTTGCGCTTCTTCACGAGTTCGTTTATCGCTAAGCCAAACTCGGCTCGTTCCCCCTGCCCCAACCAGCAGATTCGCGCAGGAAGTCCCTGAAAGGGAATTCGGGGTGCCGCTTTCTCGATCCAGCGCCGAAGCGCTTCGTCTTTGGGAAACAGTCGGAGTACTTCACGATCCGTTTGGCGAATATCGTTTTCCTCGCCGGAGAGCGCAGCCCAGCGAAACGGCCCTTTGCCCTGACAGAACAGAGGTCGAATGTAGGCAGGAACAAAACCGGGATAGGCGAAAGCGCGTGCGAATCCAGCCTTCTGCGCTTGCCCGCGCAAGTTGTTTCCGTAGTCGAAAACGACAGCGCCCGCGTCGAGAAATCCAACCATGGCTTCCGTATGAACCGCCATCGAGCGCGTGCTCATTTCGATGTATTTGGCTGGATTCTCCTGCCGCAGTTTCAGCGCATCTTCAAACGAAATGCCGTGGGGCACATACCCGTTCAGTTCATCGTGCGCCGATGTCTGATCCGTCACAACATCAGGTCGCTCACCGCGCCTCAGCAGTTCGGGAAGAACATCGGCGCAGTTCGCCAGCAGACCTACCGACAACGGCTGATTCGCGCTCTTCGCATCTTTGACCCAGCTGAGAGCCTCGTCCAGAGAATCCGTCCAGCGGTCGCAGAAGCCCATCGAAATCCGGCGCTCGATGCGAGCGCGGTCCACTTCAACCACCAGCGCGACACCTTCGTTCAGCGTGACGGCGAGGGGCTGTGCGCCTCCCATGCCGCCCAGACCTCCGGTCAGGACCCAGCGCCCGCGCAGCGTTCCACCGAAATGTCGGTTGGCCAAAGCCGCCAGAGTCTCGTAAGTACCCTGCAAGATTCCCTGCGTGCCGATGTAGATCCAGGAGCCGGCCGTCATCTGGCCGTACATAATGAGCCCCTGGCGCTCGTATTCGTGGAATTTCTCCCAGGTTGCCCAATTCGGCACCAAGTTTGAGTTCGCGATGAGCACGCGCGGGGCGTCTTCGTGAGTTCGAACAACACCCACGGGCTTGCCGGATTGCACGAGGAGCGTCTCATCGTTGCCCAGTTTCTTCAAGCTGAGAAGAAGGTTCTTCAAAGCATCGGCATTTCGAGCGGCTCGGCCCGTGCCTCCGTAGACGATAAGCTCCTGAGGCTTTTCGGCAACAGCGGGATCGAGGTTGTTCAGCAGCATGCGCAGAGCGGCCTCTTGGATCCACCCCTTGCACGATATTGTCGTTCCCGTCGGGGTCCTTGGGATGTCTATCATGTCAGTCCTCGCTCTACGGCGTGTCTTCGGCACCGATTCGTGCCGTCAGAATAGGGTTTCCCGCGACAGATTCCACACAGGCTTCCCGAACCCGCCATGCGCGGGCGTTCGGATGGACGAGCGCGCACCACAGCAATATAGGCAATCAGTTGTACAATTTCAACGCCGCGCTGAAGAGACAAAAAAGGACGGTGCATCGAGCAACCGCCCTTCAACATAGGAGAAGTCTTCCAGGTCTCCGTTCCTCATTCCTCCGGACTTCTTCCCTCGGTCTTCTTCTTTCGTGGAGCCTTGCGGCGGGATGGTTTCTCATCCTTGTCCGTCTTCTTCTTCACGGCGGCTCGCTTCTTCGCCGGTTTCGCCGCCTTGGCAGGAGCTGCAGGCCGTCGCGGTTTGCCCTCACCCTTGGAAGCCTTGGCTTTCTCTTCCTTCTTCTTTGGAGCGGTACCCTCGAATCCGACGAGCTCGAGCATCGCCATCGGCGCGGCATCCCCCACACGCGGTTCAAGCTTGATAATCCGTGTATATCCGCCGGGACGGTCGGCAAAGGCAGGAGCGATTTCCTCAAAAAGCGTCCTGACGACCGGTTTCTTGCTGAGATGCCTGAGCACGAGACGCCGTGCGGCCAGGTCTCCCTTTTTGGCGTAGGTGACGAGGCGCTCAGCAAAGGGTCTCACGGCACGGGCCTTGGCGAGAGTTGTGCGCACCCGCTTATGTTCGAAGAGGGCTTGCGCCATGTTCGCGAAGAGGGCCTTTCGGTGGCTGGCGGTTCTCGACAGGGTATAACCGGATTTGCGATGTCTCATTTGCGACCGTAATCTGGGTTAAGATACTTGTCAACATCCATGCCGAATTCAAGGTTCTTGTTGCGCAGAATTTGCGAGAGTTCGGTCAGGGATTTGCGACCGAAATTCTTGAACTTCAGCATCTCATTTTCGTCACGGCGCACCAGATCAGCAATCGTCCGGATCTTGGCCTCTTTCAGGCAGTTGGCACTCCGAACCGAAAGCTCCAAATCCTCCACAGGTTTGCGCAACAGTTTCCGGGTGCGAAGCACCTCCTCATCAATATCTTCTTCATCCTCTTTCTCGGGCTTGAGATCGAAATTGATGAAAAGCTGAATGTGATCGCGAAGGATACGGCCGGCGAAGGTCAGGGCATCTTCCGGTGCGATTGAGCCGTCAGTCCAAATTTCGAGTATCAGCCGTTCGTAGTCGGTACGCTGACCGACTCTCGTGTTCTCGACCGTGTAGGTCACATTGCGAACCGGGACAAAGATGGCGTCCAGCGGGATCGTGCCGATGGGAGCGTCGGGCAAGCGGTTTTCCTCGGCCGGCACGTACCCCCTGCCCTTGCGAATGGCAAGCTCCATTTTCAGGTGGGCGTCTTTGTTCAGTGCGGCGATGTGCAGGTCAGGGTTCAGGACTTCGAAATCCGTGTTTCCGGTCTGGAGATCACGCGCCGTAAATTCGTAGGGGCCCTTGAGATCGATCGTGACTTTGTCGGGCTTCTTGCTGAGAAGCTTGAAACGGATGTTCTTCAAGTTCAGAGCGATTTCCGTAACGTCCTCGGTCACCCCGGGAATCGTGGAAAACTCGTGGAGCACTCCGTCGAAGCGAACCGAGACAATCGCCGCCCCCTGAAGAGAGGCCAGCAACACGCGGCGCAGCGCGTTGCCGACGGTGACTCCGTAGCCCCGTTCCAAGGGCTGGACAATAAACTTCCCGTAGGTATCAGCATGGGAGGCTTCATCCAGCTCAATGGCTTCGGGCATTTGAAAGTTCAGTCCGTTCATGGGATCCCTCTGGCATTTCTACCGGGAATACAGCTCCACAACCGATTGCTCGTTGACATCGAAGGGAATGTCGGCTCGGTTGGGGCGTTCCAGAAACACTCCTTCCATCTTCGCTTTGTCCAATGAAAGGTACGGGACAGCCTTTCCTTCGCGCACCTTCTGCATGGCCCCGTGAATGACGGCGAGCTTCTTCGACCGTTCCTTGACGCGCACGACATCATTGGGTCGCAGGCCGTAGGACGGAATATCGACGATACGGTCATTCACCAGGAAATGACGATGACGAACCAGTTGTCGCGCCTGCCGCCTCGAGCTGGCGAAACCCATGCGGTAGACGACATTGTCGAGCCGACTCTCGAGAAGCTGGAGCAGGATCTCGCCAGTCACACCCATCCGGCGCTGAGCTTCGGTAAAGAAGCGGTGGAACTGGCTCTCGCCAAGCCCGTATGTGTCACGAATTTTCTGTTTTTCGCGAAGCTGCAGCCCATACTCCGACACCTTCGATCGCCGTCTCCGCCCATGAATCCCGGGGGGATACGCCTTGCGTTCGAAAGCGCACTTGGGGCTGTGGCAGCGATCGCCTTTCAGAAAAAGCTTCTTACTTTCGCGACGGCAGACCTTGCAAGCCGGTCCGTGGTACTGTGCCATATACTACCTTTCTTCTTGCCCGCTACACTCTGCGGCGCTTCGGTGCACGGCAGCCATTGTGAGGAATCGGTGTCTCGTCTTTGATCGAAGTGACCGAGAGACCGGCGGCTGCGAGCCCTCGGATGGCAGACTCGCGCCCTGCCCCCGGGCCTCTGACACGAATGGCGACCTTGCTCATCCCAAGGTCCATTGCGGCCTTCGCGGCTGACGCCGCCGCGAGTTGGGAAGCAAACGGCGTGTTCTTCCGTGATCCTTTGAAACCCATGCGCCCTGCCGAGGCCCAAGAGACCACATTCCCATAGTTGTCGGTGATGGTGATAATGGTGTTGTTGAACGATGCCTTGACACGGGCGATACCGGTTGCCTCGACACGCTCTTTCTTCTTCTTCGCCCGTTTCTTGCCTGTTATGGCCACAAAAAGCCTCCCTGTCCTTCAGGTAATGGCGCTGGAACACGCCTGCCGTCCAAGGAATTCGCCACTATTTCTTTCCTACCTGGCGCTTGACCTTGACGACTCCACCTTTCTTCTTGCCCTTGCGCGTTCGCGCGTTGTTCTTGGTATTCTGGCCGCGCACGGGAAGACCACGTCGATGCCGAATGCCACGATAGCACCCGATGTCCATAAGGCGCTTGATGTTCATGGTCACTTCGGTGCGCAGCGGGCCTTCAACCTTGAGGTCGGCGACCGCCGCACGGATCTTGTTGAGTTCCTCATCCGTCAACTGAAAAGTGCGCTTATTCCAATCGACTCCGCAGGCGGTCAGAACGCGTTGCGACAATGGCCGACCAACACCGTAAATGTAGGTCAGAGCCACCTCGATGCGCTTGTCTCGTGGTATATCAATCCCGGCGATGCGTGCCATGATTCACCTCAATCTTGAGCGCCTCAGCCCTGGCGCTGCTTGTGCTTCTTTGAACGGCTGCAGATCACGATCACCTTACCACGGCGCCGGATGATTTTACAGTAATCACACATTTTTTTTACTGACGAGCGAACCTTCATGCTCAATATCCTCTATCGCTAAGTCGCTTTCTTCCAATGGACGCTACCTCTTACTTATACCGATAGGTAATGCGTCCACGGCGCAGGTCGTAAGGCGAAAGCTCCACCGTCACCCGGTCTCCGGGGAGAATCTTGATAAAATGCATCCTCATCTTGCCGGAGATATGAGCCAAAATCTTGTGCCCATTTTCCAGCTCCACACGGAAGGTGGCGTTGGGAAGCGTTTCTCGGATGACCCCATCGACTTTTATGGATGGCTCTTTGGCCGTACAAACCTCGCCGTTTAATTCAACTTTCAGCCCGCTGTAAGAATCTCGGGTTCCCCATTTTTCACGACAATCGTGTGTTCGAAATGGACCGATGGCAAACGGTCTCGGGAAACGACAGCCCAATCGCCGATCGTCTCCACATCGCCGGTACCGGCGTTGACCATCGGTTCAATGGCAAGCACCATGTTCTCCCGCAGCACAGGCCCCCGCCCCGGAGGCCCGAAGTTGGGGATCTGCGGTTCCTCATGGAGTTGGCGTCCGATACCGTGGCCGACGAGCTCTCGGACAACGGAGAAACCGTATGACTTGACGCGGGACTCGATCGCGTGCGAGACATCCGACAGTCGATTGCCGTCTCTCGCCATGGCGATTCCCTCAGCCAAGGCTTCGCGCGTGGCCTGCATCAACCGGCGCCGAAGCTTGTCCACGCGACCGACCGCGAAAGTTCTGGCCGCATCGCCAAAGAAACCGTTCTTTTCTACGCCGACATCCACCCCAACGACCTGTCCCGCCCTCAGAGGTCGTTCATCGGGTATGCCGTGGACCACCTCGTGCTCAACGGAGATACAGGCCGATGCCGGGAACGGTTTCCCCTCCGGATTGGGATAGCCCTTGAAGGCCGGTCTGCCTCCACGGCTCCGGATATACCTTTCGACCGCCTCGTCAATCTTGACGGTTGGGGTCCCGGGCACCATCAAGGGCTCAATCGCCTGAAGAGCCTCGGCGACGATTCGGCAAGCCTCCCGCATCGCCTCAATCTCGGCCGGTGTCTTGATGGTAATCACGTTACCGGTTCCGAGAGCGCATGAACAAGGCGAGCGAAGACTTCATCCACCGTTCCCTCCCCCGGTACTTCTCTGAGCAGGCCGGCGTGGCGATAGTAGTCCTTCAGTGGTTCGGTTTGCTCGGCATAGATCTTCAAGCGGCGCAGGACGGTCTCAGGTGTATCATCCTCTCGTTGGACGATGAGGGCCTGCCCCTTGGGGCACTCATGTTTTTCGGCCGCCTCCGGATCCATCAACAAATTAAACACGGCTCCGCAGGTGGCGCAGCTTCGGCGGGCCGACAATCTCTCCACAATCTGCTCCGAGGGCACCTCAATCGACAGTACGACATCGAGCCGTCGATCCAGGTGCTCGAGTATCCGGTCCAAGCCCTCGGCCTGGACAATCGTGCGAGGGAAACCATCGAAGATCGCTCCCTGCCGCGCATCTGAGGCTTGGAGGCGAGTTCCCACCATGTCAAGGATCAGGTCATCGGGGACCAATTCCCCGTGATCCATATAGGTCAATGCTTGTTTGCCCAGCGGGGTTCTCTTGCGAACCTCCGTTCTGAGAATATCACCGGTGGAGATTTGCGGCACGCCAAGATGCGCCATGAGCCTCTGCGCCTGAGTGCCTTTCCCCACGCCGGGAGCTCCGAGGAGGATGATCGTCGCAGGCATAGCTACATGCGGCGTCGGCCTCGGATACGCCCGGTTCTCATAAGGCTGTCATAGTGGCGCATCACCAGGTGCGACTCCACCTGTTGTAAAGTATCGAGTGCGACCCCAACGATGATAAGGATGCTCGTTCCCCCGTAGAACGACGCGAAATTCCAGCTCACGCTGAACTGACTGAGAATAATGGTCGGCACGAGCGCGATAAGGCCGATGAATACGGCGCCCGGGAAGGTCACCCTCGAAAGCACATTGTCAATGAACTCGGAGGTGTGTTTGCCAGGGCGAATTCCGGGAATAAAACCTCCCTGCTTCTTCATATTATCGGCCAGATCCACGGGATTGAGCACAATGGCCGTATAGAAATAGGTGAAGAAGACGATGAGGAGGAAATAGAAGGCCATGTACAGAGCCGACCCAGTGTCGAAGTAGCTCTGGAGAGAGTCTCGCAGTCCACTGTCCGGCAACAGGGTGGCGACTGACGATGGAATGAACATGATCGACTGGGCGAAAATAATCGGCATCACACCGGCCGTGTTGACCCGAAGCGGGATGTGGGTGCTCTGACCGCCGTAAATCTTGCGGCCGACGACACGCTTGGCATACTGCACGGGGATCTTGCGCATTCCCTGCGTAATAGCCACCACCGCCATGGTCACGAAGAAGAGCATGACGACAAAGAAGACATCAGTCAAGATGTGACGATTACCCGCTTGCACCATCTGCACTTCTTCAAATACCGCGTACGGAAAGCGGTCGATGATGCCGATGAAGATGAGCAGACTGATTCCGTTTCCGATGCCACGCTCCGTGATCTGCTCTCCCAGCCACATGATGAGCGTTGTTCCGGCGGCCAGCGTCACCATCGTCAAGAAGTTGAAACCGACTCCGGGATTCGGGACCACATGTGCTCCGGAAGGAGCCACCAGGCGCGTCAAGAAAATGGACGCCCCGCCGGCCTGGAGCGCTGCGATGACCACCGTGCCATAACGGGTCAGCTGTGTGATTTTCTTCCGGCCTTCCTCTCCTTCCTTCTGAAGCTTCTGGAAGTACGGGACAACGGTCCCCATGAGCTGAAAGATAATCGAAGAGGAAATGTACGGCATGATGCCCAAGGCAAAGACGGTCGCTCGTTGAAACGCCCCGCCAACAAACATATCATAGAGGCCGAACAGGGTGTTGGCGTTTTGCTGAAAGAACTCGCCAAGAGCGGCCGCATCAATTCCGGCTACCGGAACATGACCTCCGATGCGGTAAACAAGGAAAATCCCCAGGGTGAACAGAATCCGATTCTTGAGCTCAGGAATCTTGAATATGGATGTATAACGATTGAGCATTACTCAGCCACCGTTCCACCTGCGGAGGTAATTTTCTCGCGCGCGGTCTTTGAGAGAGTGATTGAGCGCACCGTGTAGGAGCGCGTGACATCTCCACCACCCAGCAGTTTCACCGGCTTGTTGGCCGAAGCGACCAGACCCGCCTGCCTGAGAGTTTCGGGTTCGACCTCTGCATCCTGAGGCAGTCTCGCGAGATCTCCGACATTCACGACCTGCACGTCTTCACGCCAGATATTCTTGAATCCGCGCTTTGGGAGGCGGCGATGAATCGGCATCTGCCCCCCTTCAAAACCCAACTTCCGACCAGCGCCGCTTCGGGACATCTGTCCCTTGTCTCCACGCCCGGCCGTTCCCCCTTTTCCGGAACCGGATCCTCGGCCAAGCCGTTTCGATTTCTTGACGGAACCTGGCGCTGGTTTCAGATCACGAAGGCTCATTCGCTCGCGCCCTCTTCTTTCGCCGTTTCCCATACCACAAGATGCGGGACCGTATCAAGCATGCCGCGGATCGCCGCATTGTCAGGCAGTTCCCGCGTCTGATGAAGTCGCTTGAATCCCAGCGCCTCGATGGTGCGCTTCTGCTTCGGGTTACGGCCAATCGTGCTGTGAACCCAGGTTGCTTTCAGTTTGTCTGCCATGAGATATCGGGAATCCGTCTCTATGTCTCAAAAACTTCACGAACACTAATACTGCGCTTGTCGGCGACCATACGGACATCCACGAGTTTGTCCAAGGCTGCGAGAGTCGCCTTGACGACATTGTGGGGGTTGTGCGTCCCCAAAATCTTGGTCAAGACATCGCGAACACCGAGGCATTCCATCACCGCGCGAACCGTTCCTCCGGCGATCACGCCGGTTCCCGGCGAGGCCGGCTTCAGGACGACGCGGCCAGCGCCGAACTTGCCTTGAATGGCGTGGGGGAATGTCGTCCCGACAAGGGGATAACGCTTCATGGAGCGTTTGGCCGCTTCGGTTCCCTTGGTGATTGCGTCCGTCACCTCGTTCGCTTTGCCCAAGCCGTAGCCGACGCGCCCATGTCCATCACCAACGACGACGACCGCGTTAAAGGAGAAGTTGCGCCCGCCTTTAACGACCTTCGCGACGCGGTTGATGTGGATCACCTTTTCGATGGTGGGAAGTTCCGAGGAGGCTTCGTCGCTCGGTGCGCCGCGATCGCGGCCTCGACTTCCTCTTTCTCTTTCTCTTGCCGTCATAACCTCATCAGAATTTCAGGCCCGCTGCCCGCGCTGCTTCAGCGACCGCACGCACTCTTCCGTGATAGAGGAAGCCGTTGCGGTCGAAAACCACGTTTTCAATCTGTTTTTCCTTCGCCTTCTTGGCCACAGCTTCCCCCACATGCCGAGCCTTCTCGACCGGGGGTTTTCCTTTCAGATCGTTGCGCAACGAGGGAGTCAGCGAAGAAACCTCCGTGAGAGTCCGCTGACTTTCATCATCCACGAGTTGCGCATAGATATGCTGATTGCTTCGGTAAACGACCAAGCGCGGGCGCGTCGCCGTTCCTTGCACGATCTTGCGAATATGTTTCTTACGGCGCTGGTGCGCCTGCTTGCGCCGCAAAGCTGCTTTCAAAAGCATTCAGTACCTCCTGCCGAAGCGCGGATCCGCGTGATCCAGACTCGCCGCACTTCCTTCGAGGGTTTTTTATTTGGCAGTCTTGCCTGCCTTTCGACGGACATGTTCGTCTATATAGCGAATTCCCTTGCCCTTGTAGGGTTCGGGTTTCCTGAGACGACGAATTCGAGCCGCGATCTCGCCGACCAGTTCGCGGTCCACCCCTGAGACGACGATGGATGTCGGCTTGGGAACCTCAATTTTGATTCCGGGTGGTGTGACGAAGAAGATGCCGTGGCTGAAACCCACACTCAGCAGGATACCGCGCTTCTTGGGTTCGGCGCGATAACCGACGCCGACGATTTCCAGCTCCTTCTTGAAGCCCTCGGATACACCGATAACCATGTTGTTCAACAGGGCGCGGGTCAGGCCGTGAAGGGCACGGCTGGGCTTCGAATCGGAGGGCCTCTGGACGCGCAATTCTCCTTCTTCCAGGGAAACCTCCATCTCCGGATGGAAGGTGCGCTCGATCTCTCCCAACGGCCCCTTAATCTTCACATGGTGGCCGGAGATTGCAACATCGACTCCCTTGGGAACCGGCACCGGCTGTCGACCTATACGCGACACGACAAACCTCTAAACTTCAGCTTAATGACCTCTCGGTGGCGAAGATCACCAGACATGCGCCAGTACCTCTCCCCCGACACCGACCTGGCGTGCTCGAGCGCCGGTCATGATACCAGACGGAGTGGAAAGGATCGCGACGCCCAACCCGTTCAGCACACGGGGGATCTTGTCCTTTCCGACATAGCGGCGCAACCCCGGGGTCGAGATGCGTTTCAAGCCGCCGATAGCCGAGGCGCCATCCTTGGCGTACTTGAGATACAACCGCAGAAACCCTTGTTTCTGATCGTCCACATGAACATAGTCGCGGATATAGCCCGTGTCAAGCAGAGTCTGGGCCAAGGATTTCTTCAGCACAGAGAACGGGATGTCCACCTTGGTATGGTGGGCATGAATCGCATTGCGAATGCGCGTCAGGAAATCGGCAATCGGGTCGGTCGTCGGCATCCTCTCTCCACTTGTCTAACCGCCACTACGACGGGCTTCACTCTGACTTCAACGGGCAGGCTCTACCAGCTTGCCTTGACGACTCCAGGAATCTCGCCCCAGAGAGCCAACTGGCGGAAACAGATGCGACACAGGCCGTACTTGCGGATGTAACTGCGAGGTCGGCCACACCGGCGACAACGGTTATGCTGGCGAACCTTGAATTTCGGCGTCTTCATTGTCTTTGCGATCATCGCACGACGAGCCATGGTGCTCTGCTTCCAATCTGGGTTTACTTGCGTTCAGCTTCTGGCGAGACGGACGACTCCGCTTCTGCCGGAGCAGGCTCCGTGACGGTCTCCGGCACGGGAATCCTCCGACGGAAAGGCATCCCGAACTCTTTGAGGAGCTCGAAGGCTTCTTCGTCGGTCCGAGCGGTCGTCACGAAAGTGACGTCCATCCCGCGAATCTTCTCTATTTTGTCATAATCAATTTCCGGGAAAACAATCTGCTCTTTGATTCCCAAGGTGTAGTTGCCTCGGCCGTCAAAGCTCCGGTCCGAGACGCCGCGAAAATCGCGGATGCGCGGAATCGCGATGGTGAGCAGGCGATCCAAGAACTCGTACATTTGCACGCCACGAAGCGTCACGAAGGCGCCGATCGGCATGCCAGCCCGGAGTTTGAAATTGGAGACGGATTTGCGCGCCTGCGCCACGGCGGGTTTCTGCCCCGTCACAATGGCCAGATCCGCCATCACAGCATCCAGGAGTTTCGGATTCTGGCTGGCGTCACCTGCCCCGATATTCACCACGATCTTGACGATCTTGGGAATCTGCATGGCGTTCTTCAGGCCGAATCGTTCCTTCAGTGCGGGAGCGATTCGCTCCCGGTACTCCGTGCGAAGCCGCGGTTCGTACCCCTCCGGCACGGGCGGTCGACCGCCACCCTTGCGCGCCGGCTCTTTCTTGCCTTTGTCTTTGGCGGCCTTGGCCGGTTTGCCTTCGGTCGGTTTGCCACCTTTCGTTTTGGCGCCTTTTTCTTTCTCAGCTGCCATCGGGAATCATCTCATTACTGACTTTTGCCACCCGAACACGCTGCTTCTTCTCTCCACCTGTCAGAACGGCTCGACCCACCCGCGTCGGCTGATTCGTCTTGGGGTCAATCAGCATGACATTGGAGACATGAATGGCGCCTTCCTTCTCGACGATGCCGCCCTGAGGGTTCTGCTGCGTGGGCTTCATGTGACGCTTGACGAAGTGGACGCCCTCGACAATAATACGCTTCTTATCGGGATAGACCTTCAAGACACGCCCGCGTTTCCCCCGGTCGTTGCCCGCGATCACCAGAACCGTGTCGTCTTTCCTGATTTTCATGACTTCCTGAACCTATGTTTGCCCCGAGCAGCGATCTCAGGGGCCAGACTGGTGTCGTCCTCAGACCACCTCGGGAGCCAGTGAGACGATCTTCATATACTGTCTTTCTCGCAGCTCCCGTGCCACGGGGCCGAAGATACGCGTGCCACGCGGTTCGCCCTGGTTATCGAGAAGGACAGCGGCATTCTCATCGAAGCGAATGTAGGAACCGTCCTTGCGCCGAACCTCTTTTGCGGTCCGAACGATCACCGCTTTGGACTTATCTCCTTTTTTGACGGCTGCTCGCGGTATGGCGCTTTTTACCGAAACGACGATGACATCACCGACCGTGGCGAAACGCCGCCCCGTTCCACCAAGGACTCGGAAACACTCGACTTTCTTCGCCCCGGTGTTGTCAGCAACGACCAGCTGAGTCTGTTCCCGGATCATGATTTACTTCTTCTTTTCAAGGATTTCGACGAGCCGCCACCGCTTATGGCGTGAGAGAGGCCGCGTCTCCATGATTCGAACGCGATCTCCCTCGTGACAGGAGTTTTCAGGATCATGGGCCATGAATGTGCTCGTCTGACGGTGATATTTCTTATAGAGTGGGTGTGACACCCGCCGCTCGACAGCCACTACAATCGTCTTGTTCATTTTGTTGGAAAGGACGACCCCCTCCCGGACCTTCCGCCGGCCACGCGCCGGCGCTGTGGCTACAGCGTTCATGAGGCCACTCCCTTCGATTCACGAAGGCCCAGTTCGATTTCCCGCAGAACAGTCTTCAACCGAGCAATGTCACGCCGGATCAGGGTAACTCGCGAAGTATTCGGAAGCTGCCCTGAGCTCAGCTGAAAACGAAGCGCCTCCAATCTGTCGCTCCAGTCGTGGAGTTTCTGTTGGAGCTCCGGGAGGGACAGCTCTTTGAGCTCGGTCATCTTCAAGGGAGTGTCGTCTTGCCTTGCCATTGTCTTCTGCTCTTCCTATGAGTGCCCCACCTCGCGTCGGACGAAGTGGGTCTTGATCGGCAACTTGTGAGCCGCGAGGCGCATGGCCTCTCGCGCCATCTGCTCAGAAACACCTTCAATCTCAAAAAGGATTCGCCCCGGACGCACCACAGCCGCCCAGAACTCCGGAGCCCCCTTGCCTTTGCCCATACGAGTTTCGGCTGGTTTCTTCGTGACAGGCTTGTCAGGGAAAATCCGAATCCACACCTTGCCACCGCGCCGGATGTAGCGAGTCAACGCGACACGGGCTGCTTCAATCTGACGGCTGGACATCCAGCAGCATTCGAGCGCCTTCAGCCCGTACTCACCAAAGGCAACATTCGCTCCGCGGGTCGCGTTCCCTTTGCGACGACCGCGCTGCTGTTTCCGATATTTAACTCTCTTCGGCGCGAGCACTTTCGCATCCTACCTTTCGAGACTTTCCTTCAGCCTACTTCGCCCAACGGGTCTTTGAGAATTAGACTTCCGTCTTCCCTAAGATCTCACCCTTGCATATCCAGACCTTGACACCGATGGTGCCGTAGGTCGTCTTGGCGACCACCAGGGCATAGTCGATATCGGCGCGCAGGGTATGCAGCGGGATGCGACCATCCTTATATCCTTCCGACCGGGACATTTCCGCTCCTCCCAGTCTGCCGGAACAGATGATCTTGACTCCTTCCGCGCCCATGCGGCGGGTTGATTGGATCGCTTTCTTCATGGCTCGACGAAAGGAGACGCGTCCTTCGAGCTGCCGCGCAATGGTATCGGCGACGAGTGCAGCCTCCAATTCCGGCCGCTTTATCTCAATGATATTGACTTGAATGTCCTTCTGCGTAATGTGCCGAAGCTCAGCCTTCAGTTTGTCGACTTCCGCGCCTTTCCGGCCGATGACGATGCCGGGACGGGCTGTTCGGATGGCCAGAGTCACCTTCCGCGGGGTGCGTTCAATCTGCACTTTGGCGACACCGGCGCCCCTGAGACGGCTCGACAGGTAGCGACGCAGGTAAAGGTCCTCGTGCAGCTTGTCCGCGAACTTCTTCTCGTCAAACCAGTTGCTGTCCCATGTCTTGATGATTCCGAGTCGCATACCGACCGGATTTGTTTTCTGTCCCACTCTGACTCCCGACTACGGCAACCTACTTCGGCTGCGGCTATTCCTCTTCCTCTTTGACCTCTTTAGCGGATTCCGGGACCCCTCCGGCGACCCAGACGGTCAAATGACTGGTTCGCTTTCGAATCAAGGTCGCCCGACCCATGGCGCGTGGTAGGTATCTCTTCATCGTCGGCCCTTCATCGACGAAAATGGTACGCACAACGGTCTCATCCGGATTGATCTCGCGTGCTCCCTCCCCTTGCATCAGATTGGCGAGTGCCGAACGAATGGCTTTTTCGATCGGTCGCGCCGCCGCTTTGGGACTGAACTGAAGGACCTCCAGCGCATCGTTCACCCTTCGACCCCGGACGAGATCCGCAACCAAACGCATCTTGCGTGGCGTCATACGAATGAAGCGCACCAGACAACGGGCATCAGACATTACCGATTACTCTCCTCTACCTTCCGCCTGGTTTTCCCGCAGTCTTCTCGCTCTTCCTGCCCCCATGCCCTTTGAAGACGCGGGTAGGAGCAAACTCACCCAGCTTGTGTCCAACCATATTCTCAGTGATAAAGACCGGCAAGAACTTCCTGCCGTTGTGAACGGCCAGTGTGTGGCCTACGAACTCCGGTGGGATCACGGAGCGTCTCGCCCATGTCCGGAGGACTTTCTTCGTGGTCGTTCGATTCATTTCCTGGACCCGCTGCATGAGCTTCTCGTCGACATAGGGTCCCTTTTTCAACGATCGGGCCATCAATCCCCCTTCTTCTTGCGTCTCTTCACGATCAGCTTCGACGACTGCTTGCCGGGTCGGCGGGTTTTCAGCCCCTTCGTGATCTTCCCCCACGGGGTGCACGGATGACGTCCTCCAGACGATTTGCCTTCACCACCGCCCATCGGATGGTCGACCGGATTCATCGCCACGCCACGGACGTGAGGCCTCCAGCCCAGCCAGCGGGTGCGTCCTGCTTTGCCCCAACTGACCTTCTCGTGGTCAAGATTGCCCACTTGGCCAATGGTCGCCAGACATCTCATCGGGACTTTTCGCACTTCCCCGGAAGGGAGCTTCAAGAGGGCGTACTTGCCGTCACGGGCCATGAGCTGGGCTGCTGCGCCTGCGCCCCGAGCAATCTGACCGCCTTTGCCGATTTTCATCTCAATATTGTGGACGAAGGTTCCCATGGGAATCAGCTCCAGGGGCAACGCATTGCCGGCACGGATATCGACCTGACCGCGGCTGCTGACGACCGTATCGTTGACCTTGAGCTCGTCAGGAGCGATGATGTACCGTTTCTCTCCGTCCTTGTAGTGCAACAGTGCGATGTTGGCGCTGCGATTCGGGTCATATTCCAGACTCGCCACACGCGCCGGTATGTCGAACTTGTCTCTTTTAAAATCGATCATACGATAATGGCGCCGGTGCCCACCGCCCCGATGGCGCACGGTCATGCGGCCATGATTGTTGCGGCCACCACTCTTGCGCAACGGCATCAAGAGGCTCTTCTCTGGCGACTTCTTGGTCAGATCCGAGCGGTCCAAGACCGTGCGATAGCGAAGCGAGGGTGTGCTGGGGTGAAATTTCTTGACCGGCATGGGTATCGTACCAAATGTTTAGATAATATCCGTAACGCGATTAGACATTCTCTGCCATCTCGATCTGGTCACCGGGAGCCAGCGTCACGATGGCCTTCTTCCAGTTTGCCCGCTTGCCCGAGAAGCGGCCCAGACTCTTTACCTTTCCTCTGACGCGCATCGTCCACACGGATTTGACCGTCACCTGGTATTTCGCTTCGACAGCGCGTTTGATTTCGATCTTGTTGGCGTCCGGGTCGACGACAAAGGCATACTGGTTGTGCGTGTCCTGAAGAAACGCGACCTTCTCTGTCAGAAGGGGTCTTCTGAGTACATTCCTCTTATGCAACATGGAGCAATTCCTCACAGAAGGACCCGATAGCGCCGCGCTGGACGAGCAGAGTCGAGCAATCCATCAGATCCCGCGCCGAAGCGGCCGCCGCTTTCTTGACCTGAACGCGGGGAAGATTGCGGCACGACTTATACAGAACTATATCATAATCGGCCGTAAGAAAAAGGATCTTTTCCTGGTCAAGCTCCAACGACGCCACGACCAGAGCCATCTCACGTGTTTTGGGAATCTCAAGCGAGAAATCCTCGACGAGGCGAACCTTCTCTTCGCGAAGTTTATGGGTCAACGCCGAGCGGCGCGCGAGTTTCTTGACCTTTGCCGGGAGAGCCGACTCGTAGGCGTGCGGGGTCGGACCAAAAGTCCGCCCGCCCCCGACCCAAAGGGGACTGCGAATCGTGCCCGCACGGGCCGCGCCTCTGCCTTTCTGACGCCACGGTTTGCGTCCACCACCACGGACTTGGCTGCGTCCTTTGGTGGCGCTGGTCCCCTGCCTTCGATGCAGCATCTCACTGCGCACGGCAAGCCAGATAACATGGTCGTTGGGTTCCTGGGAGACCAGCTCGTCCGGTATCTCAACTTCCTCTGCGAGTCGTGTTCCGTCCCGCGCATAGACAGGCAGCTTCATCCGTCTACCCTTTTCTCACAATCAGGAGGCCACCGATGGAACCGGGGACGCATCCTTTGAGCAGCACCAGATTCGCCTCGAGATCAACCCGAAAGACTTCCAAGTTCTTCACCGTCACTTGATCGCCACCCATCCGCCCCGGCATTCCCATGTTTTTCCATACCCGTCCCGGGAATGTATGGGCGCCGATGGCACCGCCGTGACGGAAGAATTCGTGAGTACCATGGCCGGCAGGCGGACCGGCAAAACCGTGACGTTTGACCACTCCCTGAAACCCACGGCCTTTGGAGACACCGGTGACTCTCACGCGGTCTCCCTCTTTGAGAACATCGCAGTGAAGGACATCTCCCACCTTCACTTGGTCAGGATCCATGTCGCGGATTTCGCGCACCCATTGGGGAGGTGTCACATTCAACTTTTTGTAGTGTTCCGTCAGAGGCTTGGTCACAAGCTTGGGCCGCCGAGTGCCGAATCCCAACTGAACGGCTCGATAGCCGTCACGGTCCGGTTTGCGCACTTCCGTTATCTGGCACGGGCCCAGTTCGACAACCGTGACCGGAATGTACTGACCCTTCGCGTTGAAGACGCGGGTCATGCCGACTTTTTTTCCAATCAGGCCGATCATGTCTTGATCTCGATATCAACCCCGGCTGGAAGCTCGATTTTCATGAGGGCGTCAATCGTCTTAGCCGTCGAGTTGTGAATATCAATCAATCGCTTATGAATCCGGGTTTCGAATTGCTCTCGCGATTTCTTGTCCACATGGACACTGCGGTTGACCGTTGTGATGGTCCGGCGCGTTGGCAGAGGAATGGGGCCGGACACGACGGCTCCGGTTGTCTTAGCCGTGTGGACGATCCTTTCGGTCGATTTGTCAATGAGATTGTGGTCGTAAGATTTCAACCGAATACGAATAGAAGCATGGGAGGCCATAATGACACTCTCGAACTTGGGCTGACCGCTTCTCCGGCCACCGCTTTCTACAGCGAATAAGCTCTAAATCTTCTGCAAAATCTTGTTAGCGACGACCTCAGGAATTTCCTGGAAGTGGTCGAACTGCATCGTAAAAATCGCGCGTCCCTGTGTCAAGCTGCGCAGAACCGTCGCATAGCCGAACATTTCGGCCAAGGGAACCACTGTGGTGACGACCTGTGCGTCCGGTCGAGGGTGCATCTCCTGTACACGACCCCGGCGCGAATTGACATCTCCGACGACATTGCCAAGATAAGTATCCGGCACGACGATCTCGACCTTCATGATGGGCTCCATGAGTGCCGGATCCGCTTTCGCCACGGCCTCTCTCAGAGCCTGAGACGCCGCCATCTTGAAAGCCACGACGGACGAATCCACGGCATGGTGGGACCCGTCGATGAGAGTCGCGCGGATGTCCTCCAATGGATAGCCCGCCAGAATGCCGCCCTTCATGGCTTCCCGGATGCCTTGCTCGATCGCCGGGATGAATTCCCTGGGAATTGCGCCCCCAATGATCTTGTTCTCGAAGACGAATCCCTTGCCGGGCTCGTTCGGTTCAATCTCCAAGATCAAATGGGCGTATAAGCCGCGGCCTCCGGTCTGGCGCACGAAGCGGGTTTCCTGAGTCACCCTCTGGCGAATACATTCTTTGTAGGCGACTTGCGGGTTCCCGACACGCGCCGCAACGCGAAACTCCCGGAGCAGCCGGTCCACGAGGATGTCAAGATGCAACTCTCCCATCCCCGAAAGGATCGTCTGCCCTGTCTCGTCATCGTACCGGATCCGAAAGGTTGGATCCTCTTCAGAGAGTTTCGCCAGAGCATTGGTCAATTGATCCTGGTCGGCGACGGTCTTGGGTTCGATTGCGACGGAAATCACGGGAACCGGAAACTCCATCTGCTCGAGGACGATCGGGTGAGCCTGATCACAGAGCGTATCTCCGGTCCGTGTCACTTTCAATCCGATCGCGGCGACAATGTCTCCGGTGTAGGCCGCGTCGATGTCCTGGCGCTTGTTCGCGGACATAAGCAGGAGACGGCCAATCCTCTCCCGCTTGCCCACGACCGCATTGTAGACCGCACCACCCGATTTGAGCTTTCCAGAATAGACCCGCAGGTAGGTCAGCCTACCCACGAACGGATCGGTCGTTATCTTGAAGGCCAAGGCGGACAGAGGAGCGTTGTCGTCGGGTTGCCGGACCGTCGTTTCCTCCGTTTTTGGATGCAAGCCTACGACCTCCCCCTTGTCCAAGGGTGAGGGCAGATAGGCCGTGATGGCATCCAAGAGGCGTTGGACTCCTTTGTTCTTGAACGACGCACCCGCCAGAACCGGCGTCACCTTGTTGTCAATAGTGGCACGGCGCAGTGCGGTGTGAATATCCTCGGCGAGAATGGGTGACCCACCAAGGAATTTCTCGAGGAGCACTTCATCATAATCGGAGACCGCCTCGATCATCTTCTCACGCCAATGGTGAGCCTCGGCATACATGTCCTTCGGCACTTCGAACTCGTCGAAATGCGTCCCCTGGGAATCTTCGTGCCAGACAACTGCCTTGAAAGAAACGAGGTCGATCACGCCGGTGAACATGTCGCCGGATCCCATCGGAATCTGGATAGGGACGGGATTCGCCGAGAGTCTTGTGCGGATCATCTCGACCGCCCGCCAGAAGTCAGCCCCGGTGCGATCCATCTTGTTGATGAAAGCGATGCGAGAAACGCTGTACTTGTCGGCCTGCCGCCAGACTGTCTCGCTCTGAGGTTCAACGCCACCGACGGCACAGAAGAGGGCCACGGCTCCATCCAAGACTCGAAGGCTTCTTTCCACCTCAATGGTGAAATCCACATGACCGGGTGTATCAATGAGGTTAATACGGTGATCTTTCCAATAGAGTGTGATGGCGGCGCTGGTGATGGTAATCCCGCGCTCTTTCTCTTGCGCCATCCAATCCATGGTGGCATCACCCTCGTCCACCTCACCCATGCGATGAAGCCAGCCGGTGTAGAAGAGCATCCGCTCGGTTGTCGTCGTCTTACCGGCATCGATATGAGCCATGATGCCGATGTTGCGCGTCAACCTGAGGAGGTCCTTGCGATGGAGTGCACCGTGCTGGGAGCCCACTTTTTTTGCTTTCTCGAGTTCCATAGGAGCGACTGTCACCGAACCTACCCTCTACCACCGAAAATGAGCGAAGGCCTTGTTGGCCTCGGCCATTCGGTGAGTATCATCCCGCTTCTTGATGGACGCGCCTTCTCCCTTGGCGGCGGCGATCAGCTCGCTGGCGAGTCTGTCCGCCATACTCTTCTCGCCCCGCGCCTTGGCATAGCCGATAATCCATCGGATCGCAAGAGCTTCCCGTCGATTCGGACGGACTTCGACCGGCACCTGATAAGTGGAACCGCCCACCCGTCGGGATTTCACCTCAACCGTCGGTTCGACATTCCGCACGGCTTTCTTGAACAGATCGAGCGGATCACTCTTCGACTTTTCGCGCATCTGATCCAAGGCCCGGTACAGGATGCCCTCGGCAACGCTCCGCTTGCCACGGCGAAGAAGCCCGTTGATGAACCGGGTGATCAGGACATCGCCGTACTTTGGATCCGGCAGAAGTTCTCTCTTGATGACGCGCTTGCGACGAGGCATAATATCAGTGCGACCTTCGGTTTATTCTGATGTAATAAGGACAGATTCGTTAGCCTGCTACGGCGGCGGATTTCTTCTTCTTGGTTCCGTAGCGTGAGCGGCTTTGACTGCGGCCATCCACGCCGGCAGCGTCGAGCGTCCCGCGGATAATATGATAGCGGACGCCCGGCAAATCCTTGACGCGTCCCCCTCGCACGAGGACAATCGAGTGCTCCTGGAGGTTATGCCCCTCGCCCGGGATATACGCGGTCACTTCGATGCCGTTGGTCAACTTGACCCTCGCGACCTTGCGCAAGGCCGAATTGGGCTTCTTAGGCGTCGTCGTGTAGACGCGCGTACAAACGCCCCGGCGCTGGGGACAACGCGCGAGGGCCGGCGCGGAAGTCTTGGACTGGACGGCGCGGCGACCAGTCCGAATTAACTGCTGAATTGTGGGCACAGGGGTCCTCCGGAAAAGGCACAATTTTTAATAATAGCAAATTTTTTGCACTTTGTCAAGCGATATAGTCCCACTTCACGTCGCTACACCGCTCCCCAATTTCTCTCAAATTCACCCCCAACCATCCTTACGCCACCACTTTCTCCCAACTCTTTAATTTTCAAACCAATAGATCTTGCTCTTGCCCTATTCCGCACGAAGCTTCACTCCGCGATCTGCGAGCAGGCCCTCGAGCCTGTCCACATTCGCCTCCAGGTCAAACTCTCTTATCGCAAAGGATCTGGCTCGCGTCCCGATCGTGCGCCGTCTCTCCGGATCAGCGACAAGTGATCGAACCTCCGCTTCCATACGGTCCAAGCTTGAGACCTTGACACCCAAACCATGCTCCTCGAGCAGGTTATCCGGGTCAACATCCAGAGACACTACGGGAACTCCTCGCGCCCAGGCGTGGACGAACGTATTGGGGAACCCTTCGGAAACACTCGTACTGATGAACACGTGTGCTTCGCAGAAGTACTTCTGCACTTCACGAACCGGGACAAAGCCACCGTAGCGGAAGTTTTTGACCTCCAGGCCGGTCTTTTCGATAGGAGCCCGATAGTGCATATCCCATATCTTTCCGATCATCAAGAAGGTTGCCGGCAGATCCTCACACCGCCTGGCCAGTTCGATGAACAGCTCCGGGCGTTTCCACCTCTTCATGGAGCCGACCCACAGCACCGTGGGGGTTCCCTCGTGCGTCTGGACCTCTGTCTGTCCCACCGGAGGATGGCTGTTCCGGAGAATGACAGACTCGATACCGATCCGCCGGAACTGTTCCTGCTGCGCTCGGTGCTGTGCAAGAACGAGGCTTGCCTTGCGCACCCCTTTCAGGGCCACAAATCGGGTGTAGAGAACCTCCGGGAGGCGCTTCAGGAAACCGACTGGCGGATGAATTGTCCAAGCCTCTGCCAGATATCGCCACACAAGCCCATCTCCAGACGCCGCCGCAGCCCATACAGTTGCAGCATGAGGCGGCGCTTCCAGCATGGCATGTCCGGCGTAGATATTGAAAACCTTATTGTACACAACATCAGGGCGAAGCTTATCCATGAGCTGTCGGAGTGGGAGTCTGTTCCCTGTCCACCACGGCGGATCCTCAGGGAGACCGTGAAGCTCGACCCCTTCCACCAGGTTGGGGTGCGGTAGCCGGTTCATTTCGCTGGCGTAATGAACATCGTATCCGCGCCGCGCGAATTCGGTGGCCAGCAGCCAGCACTGCTGTTCTGCTCCACCGGTTGCCCGCGAGACGTGATATTGTGTCACGAACAAGAAACTGGTTCTGCCCACAGAGTCACCACTCAGGAGATGGAACGGACGTCCGGCTGCGCATAACCCGGATTTCACAAGCGCGTGAACGATTGACGGACAGTGGCCAAGCACTGGGCGCACGGCTTGCAAATATCACTAGTTTTTGGTAGATTTTGAAAAGTCAACGGGTTTCTCTCAGAAGCCAAGAGGCCTATGCCGGATACATCCGACTCCATCACCGATTCGCCAGCGCCACCGCCGCAACGCCGTGTGTTTCAGAACGCCCTCTTCTCCGTCCTTATCAAGGCACAGGGGGCGGTCTTTTCGTACATTATTACACGGCTCCTGCTCCACGCGATGGAAGTTGAGGAGTATGGTCTCTATTCGGTACTCTTCACCGGCGTCATGGTCAACCTTCCCCTGATTGCCCGACTGGGTATTCCCAATCTTCTCATCCGATTTATCCCGGAGCTCTTCTCACAGTCGCGCTATCGGACGATTGATCGTGTTTTTCGCGCGGTCAATCTCATACAGATCGGTGTGGCAGTCGTCCTGCTGATGATTGCCTACATCTTCGCCCCCGAGCTCGCCGTGTGGATCAAGTTTCCGGGATCGGAATCGATCATACGGATCTTCTCGATAGGTGCCCTAGCATTTCTCGTCCAGGAGAATGTGTGGATTGTGCTCAGTGGCCTTTTCAAGCAGCGCACTGCCTTCCTGGTCACTTTCTCCTACAGTCTCGCCCGCTTTGTTCTCATCCTCTATGTGACGCAGCGTGCCTACTCGCTGGCGGCAGTCGTTGCCGCGGAGTCCGCCGCGCTGCTGATTGGCTGGTTCCTCTTCTTCGCAGCGTACCGCATGACGATTCGTCCCCTCGCGCGGCAAGATCCAAATCGAACCGGATCCATCGAATGGCAACGGTTCACTAAATACACAGGATTGAGCTACCTGAACGAGGTCGGGAAGATGCTCATTATGGTGGCCACTGACCTATTCCTCGTCACCAGTATCCTGGGTGGACTGGCCGTCGGATTCTACGGCATCGCCACTAGGATCACGACTATGGTCCGAGAGATCCTGCCCAGCCAAATCATGAGGTGGGTCATCGAGCCTCTGTTTTTCAGCCAATATGGCTCGCATCGCTCGTCAAAAGCTGAGTCCGTGCAGTTTGGGTACACACTACTGATGAAAGGCATCGTCTTCGTCGCACTCCCAACCGGGATCTGGCTCGCACTCATGGCCGAGCCGGTCATCGTTCACCTGTTTGAGCCGGGCTACGCAGAGGCCGCGAGAATCATCACTATCATGGCCCTGTTTCTTCCGATCAACTTACTCCAAATGCCCCTGGGTCTGGCCCTACAGAATGCAGAACGGATCGATTTGCTCATCAACTCCAAGGAAACCGGCATCCTGAAGATCCTGGCAGGGCTGTGGATCCTGCCCACAGGTGGAGTCATGGCAATGGTGTGGATCTCGGGCATCGCCTTATCACTTCAGAATGTGATCCTCTATGTCTTCGTCGCCGCAAAGCTCCGAATCCGGACTGACCTTGTGGGACTGCTTCGCCTTCTTGTGAATGGTGCCTTGACCGGCCTCCTGTTTCTTCAGATCAGGCACTTGTTCACCGGAGTCATTGGAGTCTTAGCGAGCGTCCTGTGCTTTGGCCTAATCTACCTTGTGCTGAATGTCCTGCATCGTACATTCCGTCCCAGAGAGAGGGCATTCATCAACGAGCACCTACCCCGCCCTCTCTGGATATTCTGATCCCCGCCGCCCTCCATCAGACAGCTACAGAATCATGAGCCGAAGCGGGCCTGTCTCCGGGCCCGAGTCCTTGAACCACCCGATCTCATTTGCGCGGCGCTATCAAGCATTGCTCTTCAGCCACTGCTGCAAAACGAGCAGCATGTAGTATTTCGGTAGCCGCAGGTTCTTGCGAAAGAACGTTCCGTCACCGAACACGGTTCGCATCTCGCCCCAGTGCCGTGCCCATGCTCGCCACGGGATACTGAATCCGTGTTTGGGCTTGTCCAGTATTTCCTGGGGTAGAAGCCCTCTGACCGCTTTCTTGAGAATGTACTTCAGAGTCCTTCCGTTGTCCCGGATGTTCTCGGGCCAGGAGAACACCTCTTCCACTAATTTGTGATCTAGGAAGGGTAATCGCGTTTCCAGTGACAGAGCCATGCTGGCTCGGTCCATTTTCACCAGAATATCATCGGCCAAATAGGTCTTCACGTCCAAATACTGGAGCCGTGTTCGAATCGGCAGGTCTGGCTTCCAATATTTTCGATAGAGCCAGTAGTCGTCATAACTCCGGAAGCCATGGAATACGTCAGGGTCGAGGAGGCTCCTTTTTTCAGTTTTGTTCAATCCCCCACATAGAAGCGTATACAGATCGAACTCGTCCAAGTGATACCGCAACAGCCTGTTTCGGCCGCGTGCGAGAAGCGGGACGTTCTCCAAAAGGATTCTCCGAAACGCGCCATGAAACCAGTGGCTGTGCTGCTGGTTGTGGCGGGGGAACTCATTATAGCGTGTGTATCCGCAGAAGACTTCATCACCCCCGTCGCCAGAGAGTGCAACAGTCACGGAGCGCTTGGCCATTTCACACACAGCGAAGCTCGGCAGGATCGAGCTGTCACCGTGAGGTTCGCCATACAAGAAGACATTGGAGCCAGCGTCCCGCCGGGCCTCGGTTAAGTGATAGACGCTCGTGATATGGTGGCTACCGACATGGTTTGCAACCAGATTGGCATACTCCAGCTCATCGCTTGTCTTGACATCGAACCCCAGGGAAAATGTGGTGATCGGCGTAGTGGAATTCTGCTGAGCGAAATAAGCCACTGTGCTGGAGTCCATTCCACCAGACAGCAGAACTCCGAGCGGTACGTCTGAAATCAGCCTCAGTCTCACCGCGTCGCTCAGAGTTTCTCGTACGCGCCCACACGCTGTTTCCTCGTCGATTTCGTTGGAGCCGATTTCGTCAATATCCCAGTACTTCTTCAGAGACACTTCACCGTTCTCGTAGACGAGCCAGTGCCCAGCTTCAAGTTTTCGGACATGCCGGTAAGCTGTCTTTGGTGCCGGAATATACAGATAGGTCAGTGCGTCATAAAGTGCACTTGTGTCAAGGGCACGATCGAACTTCTCTGGCTGAGCCAATGACGGAATCTCAGACGAGAACCCAAAGAGCGACCCGTCCCAATAGTAGATCAAGGGTTTGATGCCCAAACGGTCTCGCACAAGCCACAGCCGATCCCTTTTCTTGTCAAAGAGCGCAAAAGCAAACATACCGCGGAATTGATGGACGCACTCGAGTCCCCATTCTTCGTAGCTGTGCAGGATGACTTCGGTGTCGGAGAGGGTTCGGAAGTGATGTCCTTTACCTTCCAGGATACCTCGTATCTCCTGAAAGTTGTATGTCTCTCCGTTATACGAAAGAACGAGGGTCTCATCCCGATTGGTCATGGGCTGATTGCTTCGGGGATCAAGGTCAATAATCGCGAGGCGACAGTGAGCCAGTCCAACCTTGCGATCTTCACTTACCCAAACGCCTGAGGTATCCGGTCCTCGATGTCTCATCGTCCGAACCGTCTTTTCCAAGAAACGCGCGTCAACCCGTCGGTCTGGGTCCACTATGCCGTAAATTCCGCACATCAGTCATGGAAACCTGGGATCACTGATCGAGCGCGGTGGGTACAGTTCATTCGATCAAACACCGAACTCAACCCATCCGAAAGCCGGGGCCGACAAGACCGTCAGCCCCGGCTTTCTGTCAAGCAAACAACGACAAGTGGCAACCTTATGTTGCCTTCGTCTCCTCTGGATTCTTTGAGAAGAGCATTTCCGCTGCAGGTATCGGAGCTTCGACGGTGGGCTCAGGGACTCTCCAATCCTTGGCCAGTTCCTCCTCTTCCTCCGGCGGTCGGACAACGCGCAGCTTTCTATAGCGTGTCAGACCAGTACCTGCAGGAATCAGATGCCCCATAATGACATTCTCCTTCAGGCCGGAGAGAATGTCCACTTTCTTCTCGATGGCCGCCTCCGTCAATACGCGGGTCGTCTCCTGGAAACTGGCCGCGGAGATAAAGCTGTCCGTGGAGAGGCTCGCCTGCGTGATTCCCAGAAGTAGAGGCGTGGAGACAGCCGGTCGGGCTGGTCGCGCCTTTGCCTCCGTCTGTCCCTCCGCACGAAGCCGGCGATTCTCACGGTTAAAATCAACCTTCTCGACGATCTGCAGATTGCTCCAAGGTGCGTCGCCCGGCTCCTCAACGACAACCTGGCTCAACATCCTCTCGTTTTCCCGGATGAACCTCAAGCCATCAACCTGATCCCCTTCCAGATAGTCCGTATCGCCCGGATCCTCTATCCGCACCTTCTGGAGCATCTGGCGAACGATAACCTCGATGTGCTTGTCATTGATGCGAACCCCCTGCAAGCGGTAAACATCCTGGATTTCGCGCACCAGATATTCCTGCACTTTCGCCGGTCCCAGAATGGCCAGAATATCCTGAGGCACAATGGACCCCTCCGATAGGCGCTCACCGGCCTGCACCCGGTCACTATCATGGACCAGAACATGTTTACCATAGGGAATCGAGTACCGCTTCTCGGTCTTTCCATCGAGAGAGGTAATGATGATCTCCCGCACCCCTCGTTTCAGGGTTCCGAACCGGACGCTTCCATCAATCTCGCTGATGATCGCCGGTTCCTTCGGCCGACGAGCTTCGAAAAGCTCCGTTACCCGTGGCAGACCTCCCGTGATGTCTTTCGTACGGGAAGTCTCCCGGGGCATCTTGGCCAGTGCGTCGCCCGCTCGGATTTGACCATTGTCGCTGACCAAGAGGTGAGCGCCGACGGGAAGCATGTAGCTGCCGACCTTGCGGCGCTCATCATCGAGAATCAGGATGTGGGGATTCAATTTGCGATTCCTTGACTCGGTGATGACCTTCTGCTTCATGCCCGTTGCTTCGTCCACACGCTCGTGGTAAGTTTGGTCGTCTTTCACATCGACGAAATGGACGGTTCCGGATGTGCCGACAATGATGCTGTCCGCATAGGGGTCCCACTCGAACAAGACGCCACCCTGCTGGACCTCCTGGCCATCCACCACGAAGAGCTTTGCGCCGTAAGGGACATTGTACTTGGCCACGATGCGGTTGTTGTCATCGACGACCTTAACAATGCCGTTCCGTCGCGCGCAGACCAGATTCCCGTCTTCCTGGCGGATGTACTCCACATTTTCGAATTCGGTTCGCCCATCTGCCCGAGTCTCCACTCTGGACTCCGCAGCAATGCGTGCGGCCGTCCCTCCAATGTGGAATGTGCGGAGAGTCAGCTGCGTGCCCGGCTCGCCAATGGACTGAGCGGCGATGACTCCGACGGCTTCCCCCAAGTCGATCAGGCCACCTGAGCTCATGTTCGTCCCATAGCACATCGCGCACACTCCATTGGGTGTCTCACAGGTCAGGACGGACCGAATCTTCACACGCTCCACACCGGCCCGCGCAATGAGCTCGGCACTCGCCTCATCGACGAGCGTATTGGCATCGAGGATTTTCTCTCCGGTCACGGGGTCAATCACAGGCTCCGCCAAAACCCGCCCGAGGATTCGCTCGTAGAGCTGTTCCGTGACCTCTTCTCCCTCTTTGATGGCTTCGACAAAGATGCCGCGCAAGGTCTTGCAGTCGTACTCGCGAACGATGACATCCTGAGCCACATCCACGAGACGGCGGGTGAGGTATCCGGCGTCGGCCGTCTTGAGAGCCGTATCTGCCAATCCCTTGCGGGCCCCGTGAGTGGAGATGAAGTATTCGAGAACCGAAAGGCCCTCTTTGAAATTCGCGGTGATCGGCGATTCGATAATTTCGCCTTTCTGGCCGGTCATGGACTTCTGCGGTTTGGCCATCAGACCGCGCATGCCCGCCAACTGTCGGATCTGTTCCTTGGACCCGCGGGCCCCGGAGTCCGCCATCATGAAGATTGGGTTGAAGCCGCCGCGAGACTGGCGCAAGCGAGCAAACATCATTTCGGCCACTTCGGTGGTCGTGTGAGTCCAGATATCGATGGTCTTATTGTATCGCTCGCCGTCGGTGATCACTCCATCCTCATATTGCCGTTGAATCCGCTCGACATCCTGTTGAGCCTTGCCGATGAGTTCATCCTTTTCGGGCGGAATCTCGATATCATCCAGGCCTACTGAAATTCCCCCGGACGTTGCCAAGAGGAATCCCATTTCTTTGAGGCGGTCCAAGAACTGCGCGGTCTTGGCCATACCGACTTTCTGGATGCAGTAATCGATAATCTCCTCGATGCGTCGTTTGGCGAGCATCTCATTGAAGAAGCGCTCACCCTTGATCTCCTCCGGCAGAATCTCGTTGAACATCACGCGACCGACGGTGGACTCGACCAGCCGATCTCCGATACGCACACGAATTCGCGTTTGCAGCCCAATCTTCTTGTCATTATAGGCCACAATGACTTCGTTTGCGTCGGCAAAGCACTTCCATTCGTAAGGCTCGCCGGGACGCCGCTTCGTCAGATAGTAGAGTCCAAGGACCATATCTTGAGACGGCACCGCTATCGGGCGACCGTGGGCGGGATGAAGCAGGTTCTGGTCCGCCGTCATGAGCAGCCGCGCCTCTACCTGGGCCTCATAGGACAGCGGAATATGGACCGCCATCTGGTCACCGTCGAAGTCGGCGTTGAAGGCTGCGCAGACCAGCGGATGGAGCCGAATAGCCTTCCCCTCAATGAGTAGCGGCTGGAATGCCTGGATCCCCAAGCGGTGGAGGGTCGGTGCGCGGTTCAGGAGCACAGGATGGTCTTGACTGATCTCCTCGAGGATTGCCCAAACCTCGTCGGTTTTCTTCTCGACCAAGCGCTTGGCAGATTTGACTGTCTTCGTATGTTCGTACTCGATCAGTTTGCGAATGATAAACGGCTTGAAGAGCTCAACGGCCATATCCTTCGGCAGACCGCACTCATGAAGCCGGAGCTCCGGGCCAACGACGATCACGGAGCGTCCGGAGTAATCGACGCGCTTACCCAGAAGATTCTGCCGGAAGCGGCCCTGCTTGCCCTTCAAATTGTCCGAAAGCGATTTCAAGGGGCGATTGCCGTCCGAACGGACTGCTACGGATTTCCGGCCATTGTCAAAAAGACTGTCCACGGCTTCCTGCAACATGCGCTTCTCATTTCGCAGGATCACTTCCGGGGCACGAATTTCGATGAGCCGTTTGAGTCGGTTGTTGCGGATGATGACGCGTCGGCAGAGGTCATTCAGGTCTGATGTGGCAAAACGGCCACCCTCCAACGGAACCAGAGGCCGCAGGTCTGGGGGAACCACGGGAACCACTGCCATCACCATCCACTCCGGACGATTGAGGCGACCACTGCCGTCGTCCTTGAACGCTTCGATAACACGCAGCTTCTTGATCGCGTCGTTCTTGCGCTGAACGGAGGTCTCCGTCCGGATCTGTGCCCGCAGCTCGGCGCACAGTTGCGGAATGTCTTCACTGGCGAGCAAATCGCGGATTGCCTCACCACCCATTTTCGCCACGAAGCGCTCGTCCACCGGCAACGCCTCCTGATCCCCGAGCTCCTCTTGAATGCGCAGATACTCCGCTTCCGAGAGAAGGTCTTTGCGGCGCAGGCCCGAGGCTCCGGGCTGAATGACCGCATAGAATTCGTAGTAGATCACCTTCTCGAGATCCCTCGTGCTCATATTCAGCACATACGAGACTTTCGAAGGCAAACTGCGGAAATACCAAATGTGGACCACAGGGACCGCCAGGCTGATATGACCCATGCGACGGCGGCGCACATCCTTCTTGGTGATCTCGACACCGCAACGGTCACAGACAATACCTTTATAGCGAATGCCCCGGTATTTCCCGCAATGGCATTCCCAATCCTTGACCGGCCCGAAGATCTTCTCACAGAAGAGGCCGTCCTTTTCAGGCTTGTAGGAGCGGTAATTGATGGTTTCCGGCTTTGTCACCTCCCCCTTCGACCAGCTCAGAATTGTGTCGGGGGAAGCCAGACTGATGGCGATCCTGGAGAAATCTCCAGTGTCTTCCAACTTCGGCGCCGCAAATGCTGTCATCTCCTTGTCTCCTCACATAAAGGGGAAAGCATCGAGCTGATCGATTTATTCTTCAAGCTGAACATCCAAGCCCAAGCCACGCAGTTCATTGATGAGAACATTGAACGATTCCGGAATTCCGGGAACCGGTAGATTGTCTCCTTTGACGATGGCCTCATAGGTGCGGGCCCGACCATTGACATCATCGGACTTGACGGTCAGGATTTCCTGAAGGATATTAGCGGCGCCGTAGGCCTCCAGCGCCCATACCTCCATTTCCCCGAACCGCTGGCCTCCAAACTGGGCCTTGCCACCGAGCGGCTGTTGAGTGATCAAGCTATAGGGGCCGATGGAGCGAGCATGAATTTTGTCGTCCACGAGGTGAGAGAGTTTCATCATATAGATGTAACCCACCGTGACCTCCTGGTCGAAGGACTCACCTGTGCGGCCGTCATAGAGAACCGTTTTCCCATTCGACGGCAAGCCTGCCTTGTCCAGCCATTGCCCGATGTCCTCCAATGTCGCACCGTCAAAAACCGGTGTTGAGAAGTAAATCCCCAGCTGATGGGCCACCCATCCCAGAGTCGTTTCGAAGATCTGCCCCAGATTCATTCGCGAGGGCACTCCCAGCGGGTTCAGGATGATGTCGATCGGCGTGCCATCGGCCATGAAGGGCATGTCTTCAATGGGCACGATGCGACCGACGACGCCTTTGTTCCCGTGACGGCCGGCCATTTTGTCACCGACAGACAGCTTCCGCTTCTGAGCCACATAGACCTTGGCCAACTGCACAATCCCGGAAGGCAATTCGTCGCCCACCTGGATACGATACTTCTCGTTCTTGGCCTCCGTCTGGAGCTGGAAGAGACGATCCTCATATTTCTCGAACGCCTGAGCAATCATTTCGTTCGTGGCGTCATCGTCGGTCCACCGATAGCCACTCTCCACCTCATCAGGATTGAGCTCCTTCAGAAGCGCCTCCGTGAAGAGAGTGCCCTCGGGAATCAGGATGTGTGTCAGATTGCGGTTGCGTATTTCAGCGGCCTTGCGTCCCTTGAGAATCGTGTGCAGTTCTTCAGCCAATGTCCTCCGGAGAGCCAGATGTGCCTTCCGGAATTTCTCTTCCAAGTCGTCGACGGCACGCTTGTCTTCGCGCCTGGTCTTGGGATCCTTTTTCTTGCGGGAGAAGAGTTTCGTGCCAATCACGATACCGTACATGCCGGTGTGCGCACGAAGTGACGCGTCTTTGACATCCCCCGCCTTGTCTCCGAAAATGGCTCGCAACAGTTTGTCTTCCGGAGTCAGGTCCGTTTCACCCTTCGGTGTTACCTTGCCGACCAGGATATCGCCGGGCCGAACAATCGCTCCGATCCGAATAATGCCATTCTCGTCGAGATCTTTGATCGCATCCTCGGAGACATTGGGGATTTCACAGGTCAATTCCTCATCGCCGCGCTTCGTCTCCCGCACCTGAAGTTCCAGCTCCTCGATGTGAATCGAGGTGAAGACATCATCGTAGACGACTCGTTCACTGACAATGATGGAATCCTCGAAATTGTATCCATGCCACGGCATGAATGCGACCAGCACATTGCGACCCAGAGCGAGCTCGCCTCGCTCCGTGGCGCATCCGTCGGCCAACACCTGACCCCGTTTGACCTGCTCTCCTTCCGAGACGATGGGACGCTGATTGACACAGGTGTCTTGATTTGTACGAACGAATTTCTTCAGTCGGAAAGATGTGAGCCCAGTGGAACCCGCCTTCCCCTTCACTTTGCCGTTGCCTCCCGGCTTTACCTTCGTGCGCAGCACAATACGGTCCGAATCCACATATTCTATGACACCATCGTCAGAGGCAATCAAGAGGGCACGGGAATCTACGGCCGCTTTCCCCTCAACGCCGGTGCCAACATACGGCGCCCGGGGAAGCAGAAGCGGCACGGCCTGTCGCTGCATATTTGATCCCATGAGGGCACGGTTTGCGTCGTCATGTTCGAGGAAAGGGATCAGAGCAGCCGCCACCGAGACTATCTGGGAAGGCGAGACATCCATGCAATGGATGTCCGACGGGCTCTTGACCGGAAAATCCCCCTTGATGCGGCACTTGACTCGATCCCTGAGGAATTCTCCGCGTGTGTTCAGGGGTGCATTCGCTTGCGCGATGACCACGCGATCCTCATCATCGGCGGACAGGTATCGAATCTGTCGCGTCACCCGGCCGTTCTTCACCATGCGATAAGGTGTTTCCACGAAGCCAAGGTGATTGATCTTGGCGTAGGTACACAGAGATGAAATCAAGCCGATATTGGGGCCTTCGGGTGTCTCGATCGGGCACAGGCGACCGTAATGGGTATAGTGAACATCTCGCACTTCGAAACCCGCTCTCTCTCGCGTGAGTCCCCCGGGTCCCAGTGCCGATAAGCGGCGTTTGTGCGTCAGATCGGTCAGCGGGTTCACCTGATCCAAGAACTGAGAAAGCTGGTTCGTCCCGAAAAAGGTATTGATCACTGAGGTAATCGTGCGCACATTCACGAGATCCTGCGGCGTGACCTGTTCGGCGTCACGCAGATTCATACGCTCCTTGATTGTACGGGCCATTCGGGACAGGGCAACGCTGAACTGATTGGAGAGCTGTTCACCCACGGTACGGATGCGCCGGTTGCCCAGGTGATCGATGTCGTCCGTCATTTCCTTGCCGGAACGCAGCTTGAGCACGTGCTTCAGTATGGCGATGATGTCTTTTTCGGTCAACACGGTGACCATTCGGGGCACATCAAGCTGCAGCTTGTTGTTGATGCGGTAGCGGCCCACCGTGCCCAAATCATAACGCTTCTCGTCAAAGAAGAGGCGATGGAGGAACTTGCGGGCGGTATCCACATCCGGAGGTTCGCCGTTGCGAAGCTCCCGGTAAATCGCCTCGACCGCGGCTTCCGGGTTCTTTGCCTTGTCCCGTCCCAATGTATTTTGGATAATATCATAAGCCACATCCCGCTTGCGGAGGCGGACGACCTCCACCGTGCGAACCTTCGCCTCGAGCAAGGCATTCACATTCTCCTCGGTCAGCTCTGTTCCCCTCGCGAGGAGGACTTCTCCCGTTTCCTCATCGACGACATCACTTGCAAGCTGGCGCCCGAATTCCCGCTGGACGTCCTTTCGTCCCAAGTTCACCTCGTCAACGAGATCGAAGACACGCAGGATGTCCAAGTCTCTGGCATAGCCCATGGCTCGCAGGAGTGTTGTGGCCGGGAATTTCTTCCGACGGTCGATATACACATAGAGTACATCGTTGATGTCGGTGGTGAATTCGATCCACGAACCGCGGAAGGGAATAATGCGCGCCGAGTAGATCTTCTTGCCATTGGGGTGCACATCCTCGCCGAAAAAGACGCCCGGGCTGCGGTGGAGCTGAGAGACGATCACTCGTTCCGCACCGTTGATAATGAATGTACCTGAGGTCGTCATCAACGGCAGGTTTCCCAGATAGACATCGGTCTCGATCGTATTATCGAATCCCACACCATCACCGACTCTCTCGCGCGACGAAAGTCTCAGTTTCGCTTTTAAGGCAGCGCAGAAAGTCACTCCCCGTTGACGGCACTCATCTTCACCGTATTTCGGGGCTTCCACATGGTATTCGACGAACTCGAGGATGTGCTCCTCGCGGTTGTCAATGATCGGAAAGATATTGACGAACACCGCCTGCAGCCCCTTTAAATCCCGTTTGTTCGGGGGAAGTTCTGTTTGCAGGAAATCGTCGAAGCTCTTCAGCTGGACATCGAGCAAGTCGGGAATCTCCAAGACTTCCGCGATCTTGGAGAAGGAAATGCGTTGAATCGTTTTCCGATTGTCACGCAAGGTAGACTCCTAAGCATTGAACAACCCGGACTGGAAACAGTCCCTCCGGTCGGTGAGTTTCCACCGACGACCAGCCCTTTGTTAAACGCAAGATTGCCAGATCCAAATGACCGGATCCGGCAATCCAAATCCCCGGTTCTTCCGAAAATGGGAAATGAGCGCACGGCATGGCACCAACTCTACTTCAATTCCACCGTCGCTCCATGTTCTTCCAGTTTGGCCTTGACTTTCTCGGCCTCTTCCTTGGACACATTCTCCTTCACGGGCTTCGGAGCCCCGTCGACGAGGTCCTTCGCCTCTTTCAGGCCCAGGCTGGTCAGCTCGCGAACCACCTTGATCACTTGGATCTTCTTTGGCCCTGCCGATACCAGAACGACGGTGAATTCCGTCTGTTCCTCAGCCTTGGCATCTGCGGCCGGGGCTCCTGCGCCAGGCATCGCTCCCATCATCACAGGTGCCGCGGCTTTCACATCGAACTTCTCCTCTAAAGCCTTCTTCAGTTCGACGAGTTCCATGACGCTCATCTTCTCGATGGCTTCAATAATCTGTTGCACTTCTTCCTCCGGGTATTTCGGGGGCACTTTTTAAAAGTTGAATCTGCGACCGACAACGCCCGCCCCAAAACGGCCGCCATCCGGCTCTCGGTCGCGCCGCCTGGACCATTCTATCCGCTCTCGGCGGCCTTTTTCTTCTCGATAATGGCGTCCAGTACGCCAAGGAAATTCTGAAGGATGCCGGCTATAACGCCGGCGAAACTCTGCACAGGGGCATTGATGACCCCCACGACCAGTGCCAACGCTTCCCGGCGGGTCGGCAGACTCCGAATGACATCCAGATCTTCGGGCTTGATCCGCCGGTCTTCAAACACGCCACCTCGGACAGGCAGCTTCTCTGTCTCTTTGGCAAACTTGCTGATGATGCGCGCGGGGTCAGCGGGATCACCATAGCCGAGAGCAAGACCCACGGATCCCTCGAGAATCTCGACAAGCTCCTCGTGGCCCGCATCTTTCAGGGCCATCCGAGTCAGGGTCTTTTTGCCGACAATATATTCAGCCTGTGCCTCGCGGAACTCCCGACGCAGTCTGGTCATGAGCTCAACATCCAGGCCGGTGAAATCGGTCACATAAATGGACTTGGCTCGCTCCAATTGCTCTGCGAGCTTCTTGACCGCTTCCACCTTGGACGGTTTCGGCTCCGCTCGACCTCTCTTTACCGTTTCCATGACTTCCACACTTTGATGCGCGATGGCACGAGGGAGAAGAACACATGCCGTCGCAGGTACTTTGGTTCTATGGATACGCCCAGACTATCTGTAGACTACTTGAATTCCGCAACGGAGCGGTCGAGACGAATTCCCGGCCCCATTGTTGATGTGAGATAAATGCCGCGGATGTACTGGCCTTTCGCTGTTGCCGGTCGCAGTCGGACAATCATGCGAAGGAACTCCTCGACATTCCGCTTGATCTGATCCGCACTGAAGCTCATCTTGCCCAATCCCAGATGAACGATTCCCGCCTTGTCCACACGGAATTCCACCCGGCCCGCCTTGATTTCACGGATAGACTGACCGACATTCTGAGTTACCGTGCCTGACTTTGGATTCGGCATGAGACCGCGAGCTCCCAGTATCTTGCCGAGGCGCCCGACCTGCGGCATCACTTCGGGCGTGGCCACGATGACATCCACATCGAGCCAGCCCTCTTTGATTTTTTCGATATAATCTTCTGCGCCGACATGGTCAGCGCCAGCCTCTCTGGCTTCATCCTGTTTGGTCTTCGTGAGTACCAACACTCTCACCGTGCGTCCGGTACCGGACGGAAGTGCTACGGTTCCTCGGACCACCTGATCCGCTTTCTTCGGATTCACGCCCAGCTTGACCACACACTCAACCGTCTCATCGAACTTGGCGTTACCGGCTTTTTTCAGAAGGTCAACGGCTTCTTCCAGCGCATACTCCTTGGATCGATCCACCAGTGCCTTGTTCTGAGCATATCTCTTCGACCGTTTCACGGTTCTCTCTCCTGTGATGACCGGTGCTTGCGAACTCTAAGGTTCTCCCGGAATGCCGTTTTCCTTCTATTCTCGACAGGCTTCAACCTTCGACAGTGATTCCCATGCTGCGGGCTGTACC
>CAZJAD010000008.1:50401-53043 GCA_964543855.1 uncultured Alphaproteobacteria bacterium | reverse complement strand
GAATCACGGCGTTGGCTTCGACGCGTTTGCCCTCGGCAATCAACCTCAAGTATTCGGGGATATCGATGTGCACCGGACAGGCTTCTCTGCACGGCACAATATCCTCGTCCCTTCTCCCAGGGCGCACTGCCTTGTCCATCAGCGCACCTGTCGGGCAGACTTCGACACAGACCGTACAGAATTTGCATCCGGATTCCTCCAAGGTCGGCGCGATGGTCCCAACTTGGACAAGCCCGCTTGCGTCGTAGACGAAACCTAAGGCCTGAACACCTTTCAGATCATTGCACGCCCGGACACATCGGGTGCAGCCGATGCAGAGATTGTAATCGCGCTGGAAAAGCGGGTCGTCCGTGAGTATGGGCAGATCTGTTGGAATCCATTTCGGTGTGGCGTCTGAAATCCCGATATAATTGGCTACATTCTGGAGCTCACAATGTCCGAATTCAGGGCAACATCTTTCATTTTCGGGAACATTGGAGGAACACTGCGTCAGGCTGCATCCCTCCTGCTGGGCACAGATCAGGCAGGTATGACGATGGCGGGAGAGGATCGGGATCAGGTTACTCTGTCTTCTGGCCTTTATCGCATCGTTCTCAGTCGTGATAACCATCCCATCTTCGACCTCGGTGCTACAAGATTCCAGCAAGTCCGATTCGCCTTCAACCGCCACGATGCACAGGCCGCAGCCTTTGGCCGGCTCTCCCGGCATAGCATTTTCGAGCCGGTGTTTCCCTTGGTAAATTATATCTGCTGTCTGGAGCCCCTTGGCTGGGTGCAAGTCGGGATGGGAACAGAGTGTGGGGATATAGATGTCTGCTGTCCGGGCCGCCTCCAGAATGGTCGTTCCACCCGGGACTTCCAACGCTTGACCATTAATCGTCAGCTTCACAGCGCTCATCTGGACGAATTCTCAGCAGACCGTTGTCAGAAGAATCAAGATCGGTGGGGAAAAAGGATTCTCAACCCAAATCGGGACTATCCTGAGCGCAACTTGCACTCCGGGTACTGCCTTCCTACCACGAATGAGAGATTGCCTGGGCTGCGCACGCTTGCACACACGGAAGTGGTGGTCTATTGGATGGCGGTTTGCAGGGGTTACACTCGTATTTCAGCTTCTTGTTCTTGTCTTGAGCGACCATCGCCACGGGCTCATCGCGCATGGGGTCGTTTGGGTCCTCGTCCACGACAACGAAAACCTGAGCCGGACAAGCAGGCACACAATCCCCACAACCGTCACATTTATCTGTATCGATGGTGATGAAATAGTCACCGGAAGCGTCTTTGTATCCGTAATTCGCCAACATGAGACCGCCTCGTTCTCTACTGCTTTTGTCTGCCCTTCCCTTTCCTTGTCAACGCATAACCGAACAGGGCGGCACCCACAGCTCCGGCGATCATCGTATCCCACTTGGTTTTCATCCGTTCGAGCCCGATCATCGGCATTAAGCGATCCATGACTCCACGGTTCTTTGCCATCCCTCCGGTGACTGCAAAGGCCGGTGTCACGCCAATCCTCTCGACGAGAGAATAGATGCGCTCCGCCATAGCCCGGCAGTAAGCTGCAAGCACTTCTTCGGTCGTCCATCCCTTTCGCAGGAGGCCGGTCGCTTCGGACTTCGCATAGACGACGCAGGTGCTGGATACCGCCTCCGGTTCCTCTTTCACCTGAAAAGATCGATCGCCGATCTCAGTGATGGGGACACCGAGAAGGTCTGCAAAAACCTCCATACCGCGGCCGGTCCCCGCGGCGCATTTGTCGTTCATCAGGAAGTTGGTCACTTTGCCTTTTTCATCACATTGGATGGCCTTGATATCCTGCCCGCCGACATCGAGAACCGTGCGCACCTCCGGGCCGTAGATGAAATTGGCTCCTCTGGCGTGGCAAGCGATTTCGGTGATGGTTCGATCCGCAAACGGGACATTGACACGGCCATAACCGGTGCCAATACAGTAATCCACTCGGTCTTCAAGCATATCCGTAGTTTGAAGAGCAAAATTGAGGGCGTTGCTCGCGCTGTGCGGACTGTCCGAGCCGGTTCGCATATTGCCATAGGCATAGATCTCTCCGTCAGCCGCGATAACTGCCTGAGAGCTGACCGAACCAACATCAATCCCGACCGTGATGAACTGGGCATCTCGCCACGATATATCGGGATTGCACCAGTTGGACTCGGTCCATCTCCACACTTCTGGTTTTGTCTTTCCCGTCATTTCCGTTGCCACACGGGGCTCAGATGCATCTCTTGTCACTTCACCTCCTTTGCTGCCACAACTGCAGCACCGACCGCGGCACCGAATTCCGGTTCATCGGGCACAAAGATCTTGTTCAGATTCAATTCCCGCCGCATAGCTTCCACGAAGCCGGGATTTCGTCCAACGCCGCCGATCATAACGACATCTTCATTCACGCCGACTCTCCGGATCATCGATACAATGCGGCTGGCCATGGCGTCATGGATGGCTTTGCTTATGTCCTTGACCTCCGTCTTCGCGTGAATCAATCCGACAACCTCCGACTCGGCGAAAATGGCACATTGGGCGTTCATCGGAATCGCTTTGTCCGAGGTCAGAGCGAGCGGGCCCATCTCTTCCAGGGGCACTTCGAGGGCACGCCCCATCGCTTCGATAAACGACCCGGCACC
>CAZJAD010000008.1:48301-50301 GCA_964543855.1 uncultured Alphaproteobacteria bacterium | reverse complement strand
ATTTTCAGGGCTTTCTCAAGAGACTTGTTGACCGCTGCGAGCTGGTCAAAACCGGTCAGCTCCGCTCCCCTGCCAATAATTTGACCGTTTTTCATAATCACCGTCTTGGTGAATTTGGCACCACAATCAATGCCGGCAACAATCATTCTCTTCAAAACCTCCTTGCAAGTCAGACTATTTCACCGATTTCTGAAGTCCCAAGGTCTCCAGAAAGATGTCAATGCGGTTCAAAGTAGCGGTTTCATCAAATTCGCGTTCATCGCCCATGTTCCCTTCGTAAGTCATCACCTTGTTGCCCCGCTTGATCAAACCCAGGCGATTTTCAGCGATGCCCACGGAGAGACCTTCACATCCCCGGTTGTAATGGAGGATAACACCGTCGCATTTCCAATTCTTGGCGATAGCGTCCATCATCTTGGTCTTGTACTCAGGATGATAGAAATGCTGATATTCGGGCTTGCTGAGGTGCCAGTCCGCCAGCATCCTGCACGCCTCTTCTCTCGTTTCGGGTTTCTTCGGAGGGAGCGGTCGGGGTCTCAGGTCATTATTCTTCTCGTCATAGAGCCACATACCTGTCAAGCCGAAGGTGTACAGCGAACCGATTGACACTGCGCCCCACCCTTCCATATAGCGGTAGATTTTCAGAAATCCCCACGGAGGCTGAGTATCGCTCATCCAGCGGGCTTTTTCGTTTTCGATGGCTGCGATCCCTCGATCGACTCGATCTTTCACCTCGTCGTAAAGCTCATCATAGAGGCTGGCGAATTCGCCGCTTGATTTTTGCAGGACGCCGAAGACATAGAGCGAATAGATCGATTTCTCATCAAGGGGAGCCGGGACGGCTCGATTTAGCATGCAGATCTGAGCCCATTTGTTCGTCGAACGAATGTCGTTCCATGCTGCTTCCAAGAACAGCTCATCATTGAACTCCCTCCCCGTCACCTTCTCCAGCCATTCGATGCCATCCAGGAGCTGTCCGGCAACATACTTGATCCGATGCTCATACATCTCGGCTTCGAAGGGAGGATAAGCGCCTGCGCCAACATCGACCACGAATAGTGGAACATCTCCGCCTTCCAGCTCGCACGCATTCTGATACCACTTAGCGTGGGAACAGCAGATGTGCTGACTCCAGCCGAAATCCGCCTTGGGGTATTTGCCTCCGAAGGCGTAGCGGTTCATCAGAATGGATCCCCAGTAGTTCCTCATGTAGGAACAGAGATCCCGGGCAAATCCGAAGTTCTCCGTCGCCCTCAGAAACTTGGCCGACAGAGGCTTGTCGAAGGCACAGCTCGCACCATAGGGCTCACCGGTAATGCAGTAGACATCCTTGCCTAAACCGGCGGGAACAGCATCAAAGGCCCACGCGCTGCCCATCCAGCGGATTCCGCCTTTGTCTTTGGCTTCCGCGTAATTCTTGTAGTAGTTGTTTCGTAATTCCTTGGCTTTCTGCCAACATCGTAAAGCCTCGGTAGGGTATTTTGCCATTGGTTACATCTCCTGCTCGCAATCTCAAAGCTAAAACAGATCCGCCTCTGCTTCCAGAGTCTCGAGAAAGGCTTCAACACGGATCGCAAAAGGCCCGGCTGCCGTCGTCACATCGAACTCCAGGAAGTAGGTTGGAATTCCGTTGTCCTCCAAATGCTTTCTCACAAAGGGAATGTCTGTCTCGTGCGGGTCGCAGAATTTTTGCTGGATCACGATAGCTCCATCCACTCTAAAATCCTTGGCCAGCTCCAGGATTCGCTCCAATCGGGTTCGTCGCGGCCAGTCCTTGGTCGGGCACGGCGTTCTGGATACATAGCGCTCGGCGATTGCCGTCAGCGGATCACCGCCGGATTCGCTGACTTCGTCCCAAAAATATCGAGTCGTCGTACAGTGCTCTTCGACAACGACCGTTGCGCCCACCGACTCGCGCTCACCCAAAGTCTCGACCATTTGCAGGAACTCAATTTCATCATTCTCGCTACCTACGAGGAGGAGCCTCTTGCCCGGATCCC
>CAZJAD010000008.1:45122-48201 GCA_964543855.1 uncultured Alphaproteobacteria bacterium | reverse complement strand
TATTCTCCCACAAGAAAAGGAACCGCTCTCGGACTCTGCACATGGTTGGGCATCGGCAGATAGTGACTCCAACCCGGGTTCTTGTGTATGTCCCAAGATGTGTACGCCTGCCGCAGATGAATGCACGATTGAGCGATCATGATGCCATCGAGGTAGTCATACTTTCCTTTGAGTCCCTGGGCCAGGACATCCCGGCAGAACGGACAGAACATCGCAAACAGATGAGGCTCGGTTACATCCTGAATCTCGTGCGACCCGAGGATTCTGACCGGCAGAACATCAAAGGCATAGAAGATTTCTTCGGGAGCATAGGTGCAGAAATAGCCGACAATCTTGTTGCCTGTCCGCTTTTTCCAGTCCATCTGGTATCGGTGGCGATTCTCATACCATTCCTGAAATTTCTCAATGGCCACTATGGAGCTCCTCCTTTATGTCGTCGCAAAACCCAAGCTGCACTCAGTTATCAATATACAAATTGGCATTGACGAAATCAAATAGAATGAACCCACATTCATGTCGACGGACAGCGGCGCGTGCGATTGAAAGGCGCTCGTGCAGCATCGCATTGCGCCGCCTCACACGACCATGACTCTATTGAAGTCTGCGCCGATTGCTCCCTTTCGACAGTGGGAAGTTGTCATGAAACCGGCGGAGTGACGCGCCTGAACTGCGAGAGCCTCCCGCAGGCTAACGCCACAAGACGCGCGAATCGTAGCCAGTATCGCTTTTCTGGCTGCTTCAGTTGCCGGACTATCGTGACCCGGGAGACGAACCTCCGCGGGTATCTCATCGAGGACGCCTTGCTCGATGCTTCGCTCCGGCAGACCGTGATCCCCTCCTGTAACGATCCTCCAGACCGTCTTGAGGGAGTCTTCCTGCGGGCCCACATAATCGATCAACCAGCCGACAGCTTCCGGCGCTCGCAGCGACTTCCCTCCCATGAGCAGTTGCAGAACCTTCGGCCAATCCCTGCGATTTGACTTCCTGAACGGCCAGTGACATCCCTCCATACCGGGCACCACGGGCAGTGTCACCTCGGGCATACCGACGGCCGCGTCCTCCACGGAGACCAGATAGCGGCAGTGCATGAGGAGCTCCAGGAATCCTCCCAGACAGCGCTTGCCGTTGATATAGCCGACGGAGACTTTGAATTCATCGTGGAGCCGTCTGGCGGTCTGCGACCAAGTGCTCGAAACGCGGAAGCCTTCGTCCTCTTTCTCGAGCGCGGGATAGAATTCGCTCGTATCAGCACCGACCATCTGCGTGGAAAGATGAAAATCGCCCGTGACGATGACATTCTCTATTCTCTCAGACTTGAGCCAGTCGATAGCCCGGTTCAATTCGCGATCGACATCTCCGTTATAGCTCTCGCGACCGATCGTGATGACGCCTACGGTGCCGTCATGTTCGGCATTGACATAGAGCTGCTGCCATTCCGGCTCGTCCATCCGCTCGAAAACCTCCGGATGCCAGGCGGCCGCGGCCGCTTCGGGATGGACTTTGTGGTAAGCCTCCACTCTACGAATCGCGGCGTCGGGACCGACATTTCGCAACTGCGCTATGGCGCCCTGACGGAATTGTGCACACAACTCACCGATGGCATTGATATGCGAAAGGTGACCTCGCTTCTCGGAGAGCAAGAGACTTGTCATCTGGAACAACGATCCGTGGATCCAGTTCACGAACTCATCGGCCTCATCGGCATCGAGTGTCCAGTTGACAAGAGGTCTAAAGTGGTTCATCGGATACCAGTTCTGGCCGCTGTCCTTGCGCTCGACGAGGTCTTCCGTTGGCTTGAACAGTTCGCCATACTTCTGGCTCAGGTGATGGAGGCAGGACCATGTCAGGAAGTTCGCTCCTTTGGCTCCGATGGCATCATGAGCTCTGAACGGATTCGGCCCGACCAATCTCCGCACATATTTGTCAATCTTCCAGAATGGCGTGTTCGTCGCACGGTGGAATCTCAGGCCTGCGAGAGTGATGCCGCAGAAGAGCACATCGAGGACAAAGGACCAGTAGTCACCGACGGGAACGGGAATCAAACCCAGAGACCAGAAGAGTTGCGCAATTGGAGACGGCCGAGGTTCAACGAACTCCCAGACCTTGTTTATTTCATGAGGAAAAGCAGGATGAGCAATGCCGACACCGAGCTCGGAACTCGGGAATCCAGAAGTGACCGAGCGGATTTCTATTTGCGGGAAGCTCCCGCGGAAAAGCTGGTAGTGGGTTTTCTTGATCTCCAGAATTTCGGGAATCGCTTCGAGGAGAAAACACGGCCGCAACTCCATGAGTCTGGGCGGCAGGTGAGCGCCGTCATAAGAGAGCTGGATCATGTTCGTCATGATCCTGCCTGCACTTTCTCGCCCGAAGGCAGCCACCAGTCCGGGGTACTGTCTGCCGATGCCATCCGGCACTCCGGGGAAATCCAGACCCACAACCGTCACACCGAATGGCTCCAGGCGGGAGCCGAGCTGCATCGCTTTGCCGGCACCAACGATGCCGTTGACGCCGGAGATGACCATTGAGCCTCGACTGTCAGATTTGCCGAATATCTTTTCCACCAACTCACCGGTATCAACCGGCAGCCGTCCTTGCTGAAAGATCTCAAGGACGGATCCCAGACCCAGTGTCCCGAGAGTCGGTTGTCTCATCGACTTTATCATTTCCTTGTCCCTCTCTCCGTCACTTTGAAGATAGCTGCGATACCGACATCGCCAGCGGCGCAACCGAAGACCAGAACATAACCTCCACCGAGGGATACTGCCTCTTCGAGCGCTTCAATGGCTATCCGCATGAGAGTCGGTCCTTGAGGATGTCCCCAGACCAGTGAGCAGCCGGTCTTGTTCATCTTGCGCCAGTCGTAGTCGAGCACCTTGGAGAAGATGACATCATTCACCGCGAAGGGGTTATGGTTCTTCACAACAGCCATATCGGCCATCGTGAAACCAGTCCGCTGCAGGAGTTTTTGGACGGCACATGCGGGGGCTTCCGGCATGAGATTCGGAGGGGTCCTGTGCTCGGCTTTGGCGATGAATCGAATATCGATCTCAGGCCGCGGGCTGAGTTCCGAGGCTTTCTC
>CAZJAD010000008.1:23066-45022 GCA_964543855.1 uncultured Alphaproteobacteria bacterium | reverse complement strand
TCAAAGCCGAAGTTGTCCCAGACATCCGCGAGGACCTCGGTTCTTCGATAGGAGCGCCGTTCCGGGAAGACACCCACGGGCGAATCACTCGTCCGGTCAAAGGTCAGGATTCCCGCGACATCGCAGGAACCGCTTTCAACCTCAGCAGCTCCCAAGAATATTGTCTGGAGGCCTGTGGCACAAGCCTGTTCCACATGATAGCCCGGCATGCGATGCCCTAGGCAGCTCGCCACAAGCGGAGCGTTCCAGAATTTCCAATGCCATGGAATCGTCGAGCCAATAATAAGATAGTCCAGCTCGCTTCTCGGAACCTTTCTCTTCCCCAAGATCCTGTTCATTGCCTCACCGGCAAACTGACCGATGTTCACCTCGGCCAGAGGAGACATCTGCCAGGCAGGGAAGTAACTGCTTCCCCAAGTGCCATAGGGAATTCTGGCTTTGGGGAACACATGACCTTCGTGAGTCATCGATTCTCCCTATGATTCATTGACTTACGATCTAAGCAAGAATGGGCATTCAATCACGACTGTGTCAAGAGGCATGGAGTGGAAACGGGTCATCTTGTCAAGGTGATTTGGTTCTGGTCGTCATTCTGGGGGTGAGATTCGCTTGTTGCCTGTCTCATGCCAGTCGTAGTCGAACAAGTGAAACTGGTGACGGTTCGTCACCGGGCGAAAAGAACTCAGGGCGGGAAATACTAATTTACTCCAATCAGCTCACAAAATCAATAGAGACATCGTCGTCATATCGACAAAAAGCGGCGCGAGGGCTCGCGAGATGCGAAGCAGCCCATAATGCTCCATGGTTCTGGCCTCGCTTCTTTCCAGCACCGCTCTTGAAGCACGGTTGCGTCTGGCAAAGAGTACAAGGGTCTCCAGAAATGGAGTGGTGAAGCTCTAAGTATTTACAATTACTGCGGTTAAACTTACGGTCGGCTCCGGGTGGGTCCGCCTTGTGTCGATTCACGGGCTATGTCCAGACCGCGAGCTCTCATATGTGTCCGTACAAAGGTGCTCGAACCGGATGGCCAATGTAAAACAAGCAATTACGCACCTTCTTGGATAGTGTCGCGGGGTTTCATGCCGTGTTTCCGGTCAGACATGGTACCGATTGTGAGGGCACATGATTTTGGCGAGGACGTGTCGCCGTGACTCAATGGTTCACTTGAGCTGTGAGGCCTCTGTTCGGTTCTGCCAAGACACCTCGATTCGTCAGGAGAATCCGATGTTGTGGTCTCCCCTCGCAACGCACAATACTATCCCGAAAATCGTGCAACCTTTGGTACTGCGTGCGAGTCTTACTTTGTGTAAACTGTTTCTCATTGAAAGGGGTTCGATCATGCACATCTTCAAGCAAGCTTGTGCCTTTTTGGCTGTGGCTGCGGTGGTGTTGGGCATCTCCGGGGCAAGCTGGGCAGACGAACAACTGGGCTATTACCTGTGGCCAACCACCTACGGCGACAAGGTCGTGTTTACCTCAGAGGGCGATCTCTGGGAGGCTCCTCTCTCCGGTGGAATGGCCCGTCGGCTGACATCGGCGCTGGGCGAGGAGCGGTTCGCGATGTACTCACCGGATGGGCGATGGATCGCCTTCAGCGGCAATTATGACGGCAACACCGATGTCTATGTCATCCCCGCCAGCGGTGGCGAACCGCGGCGGCTCACCTTCCACCCTTGGTCAGACTATGTGGCCGCGTGGAGTCCGGATGGCAAGGTTGTCTTCCGTTCGGCCCGCACCTCAGGCCGATTCTGGCAATGCTACTCGATTTCCCCCGAAGGCGGCTGGCCTGAGATGTTACCCATCGATATGGCCGCCCACATTACTTTCGAACCGGGCGGTGATCGCATCGCCTATACTCGCTATTCGATGGGCTTCCACAGGTGGAAGCGCTATAAGGGGGGCATGGCCGAGGACATCTGGGTTGGCAGTCTGAAAGACCATGACTATCGTGAAGTGAGCAACAATGCGGGCAACGATGCCACGCCGATGTGGTACAAGGGCCGCATCTACTACACACGCGACAACGATGCCCGCGCCAACATCCACTCGATGAAACCCGACGGGTCGGATATTCGCCAGCACACCTTCCATACCGAATGGGATGCGCGCTGGCCGACATTGAGCCAAGGACGCATCGCGTATAGCCTTGGCGCCGACATCTGGGTCTACGACATCGACAAGAACGAGACTCACAAAATCGACATCTATCTGCCCTCCGAGCGCACCCAGACGCGCGACAAGTTCGTATCACCGGACGATTACACGGGAGATTATGCGCTTTCGCCCAAGGGCAAGCGCCTGCTCATCGGAGCTCGCGGGGAACTGTTCACCGCATCGACGAAACGTCGAGGAGTGATTCACCAGATCACCCGTTCCAATGATGCACGTGAGAAGGGGCCGACTTACACGCCCGACGGTGACTCGATTCTCACCTGGTCCGATTTGTCGGGCGAAGAAGCCTTGTACCTCTACTCCGTGAAGACGCCCGGTGAACCAAGGAAAGTCGCCAACGGTACGGGCGGCTGGAACTTCGACGCCGTCATCTCTCCCGACGGCAAGTACGCGGTGTATGGCGATAACAACCGGCACCTTCAGCTCCTTAGCTTGGAAAGCGGCAAGACGACGGAAATCGATACATCGGGATGGGAGATCCGATCCTACGAGTGGTCGCCTGATTCCCGATACATTGCTTACGCCACACAATTGCACAGCGGGTATAGTGTTGTCCGAATCTACGACACGAAGGAGAAGACCGCGCGCACCGCGACGGATGCACTTTTCAGCAGCTACCGGCCGACATGGGATCCAAAGGGCAAGTGGCTGTACTTCATCTCCGAGCGGTTCATGAATCCACGCAACTCCTCTGTCGACTGGAGTTTCATCACTCAAGCGCCCGACCAGATCTTCGGGCTCGCTCTGGACAAAGAGACCAAGAGCCCTTACGCCTATACCGACGACACGATCGAGGCGGATGAGGAAGAAGACGAGGAGAAAGAGGGAGAAGAAGGGGACGACGAGAAAGAGAAGAAGGACGACGACAAGGAGAAAAAAGAGGAGAAGGTTGAAGTGAAGATCGACTGGGACGGCCTGGCCGACCGCATCGTCATGTTCCCCGTCGATCCGGGCAACTACTTCAGCCTGAAGGCCATCGAAGGGAAGCTCTATTTCATGGCCTATCCCACCATTGGCTGGCGCGATGGGCAATTTGACGAGGAGAAGGGGCCGCGCAGTTCCCTGCACATTTTCGACATCGAGAAGAAGAAAGAGGACTGCGTGGTGGCGAAAGCAGCGGGCTTCACGCTGTCCCATGACAACAAGAAGATCGCCGTCCGCAAGGAGAAGGGCTTCGTTGTGATGGACGCCGGGGCCACGGAAGAGCCGAAACCGGATGAAGACGATCCCGAAGCCGGGCTGCACCTCGAGGAGTGGGTCTATGACCTCGATCCACGCCTGGAATGGCGACAGATCTTCAACGAAGCATGGCGCCAGGAGCGAGATTTCTTCTATGATCCGGGCATGCACGGCATTGACTGGAAGGCACAGAAGGAGCACTACGGCTCGCTGCTGGATCGTATCGGCAGTCGTGATGAACTGACTGATCTTATCGCTCAGATGATCGCGGAGCTGAATGCCGGCCATACTTATGTCGGAGGTGGCGACATTCAGAGAGCCCAACGTATCGGTGTCGGCCTGCTGGGGATTGATGTGACGCGTCACTCGAGCGGCTTCTACCGCATCGATCGCGTTTTACCGGGCGATCGCTGGGACGAAGAACGGACGAGTCCGCTGACGGGCGTGGGGATGAATGTGAAGGAAGGGGACTATCTGGTTGCCATCGATCGCATTCCGACGAACACCGTGGACAACTATCTCGAGCTACTCAACAACAAGGCCGGCAAGCTGGTTATTGTCTCCGTCAATGATCGGCCTTCTCTGAAAGATGCACGGGAGATTGTCGTTGAGACACTGAAGAGCGAATATGAGCTCCGCTACTGGGATTGGGTGTACGATCGCATGGAGTATGTTCGCAAGCGCGCCGGTGACAGAATCGCGTATGTTCATCTTTCGAACATGAGTGGCGACGGCCTCGAACAGTGGTTCCGCGAATACTATCCGCAGGCCAGGCGTCCGGCGCTCATCATGGATGTGCGCTACAATGGCGGCGGTAATATCGCTCGGTGGATCTTGTCCGAGCTGGAGCGCCAGGTTTGGGCCTGGGGCACCGCTCGCAACGGTTACACCTATGAGAGCCCCGGACTGGCTTTCTACGGACACATGGTCGCCCTGTGCAATGAACTATGTGGGTCCGACGGTGAGACCTTCTCCGAAGGCTTCAAGCGCCTCAAGCTGGGTCCTTTGGGAGGCGAGCGAACCTGGGGCGGCTGGGTTGGCATTCGCGGCTTTGGAGGGCTTCTGGATAAAGGGTATCTGACGAAACCCGAATTCACGGGATGGGGAATCGAAGGCCAATGGTTGATCGAGGGCCCGGGCGTCTATCCTGATGTCGAGATCCAGAACATGCCGAAGGATGTGTTGAAAGGCAAGGATGCTCAACTCGACTGGGCCATCAATTATCTGCTGGACAAGCTCGAGAAGGAGCCCAAGATTCCACCTCCGCGTCCACCGTTCCCGGACAAGAGGCCCACAGGCTACAAGTAGGTCAAACCGCAAACATAAGACGACCGCTCGGGTGCGGGCGGTCGTTTTTGTTTGTGTCATTGACACACAGAACTCGAGCGATCTTTCCTGACATTTGAAACGAACTCAGGTTTATGCAGGAGTCCGCTCGTGACTCCACGCCTTGACTTTCGCCACAAAATGAGTTAGATTGAAAGAGATTTCTTCTTGTGTTCAATTTGGCAATTGGCCTCCAATTGTTCATTTATCATCGGAGATTAAGCGAACGGACTGACTATGCACACAACACAGAAGCTTGAGCGTCTTCGCACGCTGATGAGAAAATCCGGCGTGCAGGGGTATGTCATTCTCAGCACGGATCCTCATACCAGTGAATATGTTCCTGATTGCTGGCAGCGCAGGCGATGGATCAGCGGATTCACGGGTTCCGCCGGAGATGTGGTCGTGACAACGACCGCGGCCGCACTCTGGACAGATTCGCGCTACTTCCTGCAGGCGGCGAACGAGCTTTCCGACTCAGGGATTTTGCTGATGAAACAGGGTGAGACCGGCACACCGGACATGGCCAAGTGGCTGTCCTCGAAGCTTCGGAAGGGAGCAAAAATCGGCGTGGATCCGGCCATCATGTCCCACGGTCAGTATATGGATCTTCGAGCCGCGTTGGCGGAGCGTGGCCTGAAATTGGTCAGTGTGCGTAAGAACCTGGTCGATGCCCTCTGGACAGACCAGCCTCCCATGCCAGCAGACGTAATTCAAGTCCATCCCGTCCGATATGCCGGTGAGAGATTTCAGGCCAAGCTGAAGAAACTGCGTGCCGCGATGGCTGACATGGGCACCAAGGCGCATGTGATCACGACGCTGGACAGTATTGCGTGGCTGTTTAATATCCGCGGAACGGATGTCATATATAACCCGTTAGCCATCGCCTATGCGATTGTGACAGACCGACAGGCGATTCTGTACACCGCTCCGGCAAAGGTTACCCCGAAGCTGATTCGTGCATTCGGCAAACAGGTGCAGATTCGGCCGTATGGAGAGTTTCGGAAAGGACTCAAGCGACTGGCCGAAGGCAGAGGAAAGATCTGGGTGGACAGCGCGACGGTGAATCAGTGGGTTATTGATACGCTTGGCACAAGAGCCAACCTGCTGAAAAAGGACTCACCGATCGCCATGATGAAGGCGTGCAAGAACCCCGTAGAACTGCAAGGAGCGCACAACGCTCACCTGCGCGACGGTGTGGCGATGGTCAACTTCCTCTGCTGGCTTGAGCGCGAGGTGGAGAAAGGAACGGTGAGTGAGATCTCGGCGGCGGAAAGACTCGAGGAATTTCGAGCTGAGCAGGATCTTTTTCGGGGACTCAGCTTCGAGACAATATCCGGGTACGCGGCGCATGGAGCGATTGTCCATTACGCTTCGTCGTCGGAAACGAATGTCAAGCTGAAACCGAAAGGAATCTACCTGGTTGATTCCGGCGCACAGTATCTGGATGGTACAACGGATGTCACGCGCACCATTTGCCTCGGAACACCGACGGCCGAGCAGAAGGATCGCTACACGAGAGTCTTAAAAGGCCACCTCGCTCTCGCCATGACAAGATTTCCCGAGGGCACGACCGGCGCGCAGCTCGACGCCTTCGCTCGCAAGGCATTGTGGGACGCGGGACTCGACTATGGCCATGGCACGGGTCATGGAGTGGGCTCGTACATGGGTGTCCATGAAGGGCCGCAGCGTGTCTCGCCGAACCGAGCCGTGAACATTCCGCTAAAACCCGGAATGATTATCTCAAATGAGCCGGGCTTCTACAAGTCGGGGAGTTATGGGCTTCGCGTTGAGAATCTGATGTTTGTCACTGGCGACAAACCGGCTTCAAAGCGCGGGCGAACATTCCATCGACTGCAGCCGCTGACACTCATCCCCATCGACACGAGCCTGATAGAAATTGAGCTGATGACGGACGAGGAAATCGCCTACCTCAACGGTTACCATGCGGAGGTTCGCAAGCGACTCCTGCCCTTCCTTGACCGAAAGACCGCCGCGTGGCTCAGGAGAGCGACACGGCCGATCAAGTAGTCATCACAAGATACTCCGTCTCGAACGTGGGCTGGACTTCAGCCCACGTTTTGTTTGAAGTCGTGACGAGCTGGAGTTCCAACCAAACATGGACGGAGTTTTCTGTAATAGAAACCAAGACGGGTCATGCGGGGACTGGTCAACAAACCCAAGAAAGAAGGTGTGCTGTGAAGTATGGGGCGAGAAATCAGCTTGTGGGGAAAGTGGTCGAGATCAGGAGAGGGACGGTCATGAGTCAGATCAAGTTCACTATTCCAGCCAACTCATCGATGAGTTCCGTTATGACATTGGAGTCGCTGGATGAACTCGGTATCAAGGAGGGAGATACGGTAAGCGCCGTCGTTAAGGCGGTGAATGTTCTGTTGGTGAAGGAATAATGTGTGACCTGTCCTCTCTTACTTGACAGGGACAGTCGTGTCATTCCGTGCTGCCAGCCGGTGCGGGCAGGGTCTCGGAGACCGCCTCGATTACCGGTGCTCCCGCCAACTCGTGGATATCTTCCAGAATCAGGTACAGCGCAGGCACTAATACGAGCGTAATCGCCGTCGAGAACAGCACACCGAATCCGAGGCTTATCGCCATCGGAACCAGGAAGCGCGACTGAATAGAGGTCGCCACGATCATCGGAGCGAGACCGAAGAAGGTGGTGAGCGATGTTAAGATGATTGGCCGGAATCGCCGCGCGCCAGATTGTAGGATGGCCTCTCGCAGCGGGATTCCACTGTGCCTTGCGCGGTTTATGAAGTCAATCATGACCAGCGCATCGTTCACCGTGATTCCGGTCAACGCGACAATTCCCATCATTGAGATCAGACTCAAGTCGTAGCCAAGCAGGATGTGTCCAACGACAGCTCCAACGATACCGAAAGGAATCGCGCTCATAATCACGAGTGGCTGCGTGTAGCTTCTGAAAGGAATGGCAAGCAGCGCAAAAATCAGAAACAATGCCATAACGAAACCAACCCACAGGCTCCCCATCGACTCGCGCCGCTCGCGACTTTCTCCTTCAAGATCAACCGTAAGGCCGGGGTAATCGAACAGGAGCTGCTTCAGTGATCCGGATTTCAGATCGGCCAGTACCTCGGTTGTGTTGGTAATGTTTTTGTTCACCGTCGCCGTGACATCGACCACTCGGCGCCGGTCCGTGCGATTGATCTCGCTGTAGCCGCGCGTATCCTCTACATAGGCGGCCTGCGCAAACGGGACCTCCCCTCCAGATGGTGCACGGAGCCGCAGATTCTCAATGTCATCGAGTGATCTCCGCTGATCCTCCGGGTATCGCACCATGACCTTCACCTCGTCACGACCTCGCTGAATCCTGAGTGCCTCCGCTCCGTAGAAGGCCGAACGCACCTGCGTGGCCAGATCGGATTCCGTTATCCCCAACGAGCGAGCTTCCGGTTTGAGTCGGAGCTGGAGTTCGCGCTTACCTTCCGTATAGCTGTCCGCTACTTCAGTCACTCCGGCGTAACCGGAGAGCAGGTTGCGCACGCGCTCGACAGCTTGAAGCAGCACGTTGAAATCTTGGTGGGAGAGTTGAATATCGATGTCCGCGCTGGTTCTGACGAGCTGCGCACGGAATGTGAGCTCTTCGGCTCCCGGGATTTCACCGATTCGGTCTCGCCAGCGATTGGCAAATTCAACGGAATTGATATTGCGCTCGTTGGGAGGCTTCAACAGCAGTCGTACCTGTGCCAAGTGGGATCCTGTGTTCGCGCCACCTCGTGCGAATTGCTGCCCTACAACGACGAACGCGTGTTCGAGATTGCTCTGTCCATCATCTCGCTGCCGATCGTACTCCTTTACCAGGCTCTCCCCCTCATGCTGAATTCGTTCAGCGATGGCGCGCGTATGATTGTAGGGTGTTCCCGGCGACATGGCCAGTTGCACGGTAATCTCGTCAGCATCAATGGTCGGCATGAACACAAACTTGATGTATCCGCCTCCAATGAATCCAAGAGTTGCCAGCAGGACGAAGATCGCGAGTGCGAGGGTCGTGTAGCGATTGTGCGCCACCCACTGGAGCGTTGGCGTGTACGTATGATCTATCGTCCACGCAAGGACTTTGTCAAACCGGCTGCGCCGGGCCTCGATCCACTGCCAGATGCGCGCGGGGCTGCGGCTGAATCGCCCCGAGAGATGTGCAGGCAGTACAAAAAGGGACTCTGTCAGCGAGATCATGAGAACGGAGATAACAATTACAGGAATCACCCAGAAGAATTTTCCCATTGTCCCGGTGACGAAGAGCAATGGTGCAAATGCCGCGACCGAAGTCAGCACCGCGAACACGACCGGCTTGGCGACTTCGGTGGCACCTTCCGAGGCCGCCTGCGCCAGGGATTTCCCCATGCGGCGGTGAGTATAGATATTTTCGCCAATAATAATCGCATCGTCTACCACGACTCCAAGTACGATAATGAACGCAAAGAGTGACAACATGTTGATGGAGATATTGAATATGGGCACGAGGAGTAACGCGCCGAGGAACGAGACGGGAATGGCTGCCGCCACCCACAATGCAAGCCGGATTTCCAGGAATAGTGCAAGAATGAGAAGGACCAACATGAACCCGATCGAACCGTTGCGCAGGAGGAGATTCAGTCGGTCATTCAACATCAGAGACCGGTCTTTCCAGACCGCGAGCTGAATCGTCGGCGGCAGCTCCGCTTCATGGCGGTTGACATACTCGTTCACGGCGGCAGAAATTTCCTTTGGCGTCTGATCGCCCACACGGTAGACTTGAACCATGGCGGCGCGCTTACCGTCGAATGTCGCTTCCTGGTCAATCTCCGTGAATATGTCTCTGACCTGAGCAATGTCTCGCAGAAGAACCTGACCGCCGTCGGCGCGAGTAATCACGGTCACCGAGTCGAATTCCGTTCCCGTGAACCGCTTTTCACGAGTGCGGATCAGCACCTCCCCCCCTTCGGTTTTCACCGAACCGCCGGGCATGTCAAGCGAGGCGCGGCGAACGACCGAGGCTACCTGATCCAGCGTGAGGTTATATCGCCTGAGATTCTCCTCGCTAATCTCGATGGAAATCTCATAGGGCCGCACGGCCTCGAGTTCCACCTGTGTAATCCCCGGCAAAGCCAGGAGATCATCCCGTATCCTCTCGGCGTGCTCGCGGATGGCCCGCTCCGACGCATCGCCGTAAACGAACAACGAGATCACTTCGCGGCGACGGGAGAGCTTCGAGACCACTGGTTTCTCGGCTTCCTCAGGGAAGGTCCGGATACGATCGACCTCTGCCTTTGCATCGTTCAAGACCGCGTCCACATCCTCGCCTTCAATGACCTCGATCATCACCGTGCCCACACCCTCACGGGCCGTAGCCGTGATCCGTTTCACGTTATTGATGCCGCTGACCGCGTGCTCGACGGGACGGATAATCCCATCTTCCACTTCGACTGGACTGGCACCGGGGTAAGCGACGGAGACGGTCACGATGTCCAACTCGAATTCGGGAAACACTTCCTGTTTAATCGAGCGGCCAATCAACAGGCCTCCCACCACGAAGACGAGCATCAGGATGTTCGCCGCCACATGATTATCGGCCATCCACTGGATGGGAGTCTTCATGGAGTCTCCTCCCTGACCACCGGCCTCAGCTTCATTCCCTGCGCCACTCCTGTTAGCGGCGTGAGAACGACCCAATCACCGGCCTTGAGACCATCAGCGACCAGGACTTCTTGCGGCGTCATCCGAAGTACCTGCACCGTGCGAATGTCGAGCGTACTGTCGGGATTTGCGACCCAGACCGTCGACCCACTGTGAACCGCGGCTCGCGGCAAAGGAACCGTCTCGGATACCGTCCGACCGAGAATCTCGGCTTCAACAAAGGTACCAATGGCGAGCTCGGGATCGTGATCACCGGTCTTCTCATAAGGACTCTTGACTTGCACCACAACTCTGGCGAGCCTGCCGACCTCATCGACAAAGCCGAGTGTTCGATCCACGCGGCCCTCCCATGATGTACGAGTTCCGTTCCCCAGATCAAGGCGGACGATGGCCTTGGAACCCGGAATCTCTATCCACGACAGCTCCGAGATGGGCAGCCCGACCTCAATTTCGACGACCTCCGTGCCATAGAGCGTGGCGACTCGGGTGCCCGCTGTAACAAATTGGCCGGGGTCCACCGATTCACTGCGAACGCGGCAAGCAAACGGAGCGACGATTTCGGTGCGAGACAGATTCAACTCGGCGAGTTCCAGTTGCGCGCGAGCCGAAGCGAGGTTTGCCTCGGCCTGTTTGAGCTGTGGCTCATGCAGAACGAGCGCCTGCGGTTTTTCATCTTCCCCATTCGATCCCGGAAGACCATTCTGCTTCATGAGCTCCCACTCGCGCCCGGCGATGTCCGCGTTGGCCTGTGCGACCTGATATCCGTACTCGGCCTGCGCCACCGCCGCTCGGGCATTCTCGGCCGCCAGGCGATAGTCTATGGATTCGATCTTGAGCATTGTCTGTCCGGACCGGAAACTGCCACCGGTGACGAAGTTGGGATGAAGCCACTCCACTCGCCCGGACACCTGAGGGGCCAGCGTAATCTCGCGCGACGGACTGACAGTCCCATGACCTCGAACCGTGACCTGTCTGTCTTGAGGGCGGACCTCCATCACTTCCACCAGCACGCCGGGAAATGTGACAACATCTCGAGGTAGCTTGCGGCGGCTGATGATGAGAAGGAACATCAGGAGAACGCCACCGAGGAGAATGAGGATCGGTCTCAGCTTCATGAGCCATGTTGGTTTTGCTCGAGTCATTTCGGGCCCTTTTCCTTGTGAGTCTTGCGAGCGAGCTCATACTGTTTGATCACCTCGTCCGTCCAACCGCCGCCGAGCGCCGTCACGAGGCTTACGCGCATGGAGATCAGTTCCCGTTTAGCGGTGAGCAAACCGCGTCGTGCTGAATAGAAGTTGGTTTGTGCCAGCAGCACCGGCAGATAGTCGGATACGCCCTGTACATAGCGATCTGTCGCAGCGCGCAGCGAATTGCCCGCTGAAACCACCTGCTTCTCGAGCTCGGCGACATATTCCCTCTGCTTTTCGCCGCGCACGAGGACGTCCTCGACCTCGCGGAAGGCTGTGAGCAACACTTCTTTGTACTTCGCTGCTTGCTCGCGAAACACTGCAGCGTTGCGATCAGCCTCCGCTTTTCGTTTGCCTCCCTCGAAGACTGGAAGCGCCAAACCTGCGACAACATTCCACGCGATTTCGTCCGGATCCACCAAATCGGACAGCTCATCTGTCTTGGCTCCCGCCGAGCCGGTCAGTGTGATGCGAGGGAAGCGGTCCGCAACAGCCTCCGCCCATCGAAGGTCCGCTGCGCTCAATCTCTGGTAGGCGGCTCGTATGTCCGGCCTCCGTTGCAGCAATTCCGATGGAAGTCCCGGCCGAATCTCGGAAACGGGTCTCGACAGGGTGTCGAGCAGACCTACTCTGCCCGTTTGAGGATAGCGACCGATGAGCGTGGACAAGCCATGTTCCGCCGCAGCCAGATTGGCCTGATAAAGAGCTCTCTGTCCGCGCGCTTGTGCCAGGGCGATTTCCGCTTGGTAGACATCCACAGACGGAGCCACTCCAAGCGAGTATCGCCGTCCTACCAACTCCAGATAGGCTTCGTAAGACTGAATTGTGCGGTCGAGCAGCGCGAGTTGCGCTCGGTACTCCACGGCCTGGTAGTAGCTGTTCGCGAGCTGCGAGGAGACAGAGAGAATCATGGCGCGCAAGTCATTTTCAGACGCGAGGAAATCGGCATAAGCCGCACCTCGCCGCGCCGAGAGCTTGCCCCACAAATCCACTTCATAGGAGGCAGTGGCGCTGGCGTCGTAGGCACTCAGCTTCGGCTTATATCCGGTCGGCAGTCCACTCATGGCAACTTCGCCCTCCTGGACGCTACCCTGCGCAGATATGGTAGGCGAGAGTGTCGCGCGTGCGACATCACTTGCCGCCCGATACTGGTCCAGTCGAGCCGCTGCCTGTTCAAGAGAGAGATTCTCGGCAAATGCCTCGTCCATCAGCCGGTCGAGCGTGCTGTCGCCGAACATCTGCCACCATCGCCCGTCGTCGAAGCTTCCCGACAGTCGGGCCTGGGCGAAAGTCTCCGGCATCGGTTCGACCCTCGGCGCATGGTGCCGCTGAAAATAGCCGCATCCGGCGAGCGCAAATGTCGCCGCTGTCACGGCGAGAATCATAACGAGTCTTTTCACAACTTAAAGCCTCGGTCCGTTTCCTGAAACTAAGCCATTCTTCGCGTGGATGGCGCTACTTGTCCGCGCTGCCGCCGCCGGCGGGCTGTACACAGCCAGTTTCGAGCGCGTGAACACCACCGAGTGTGTCGATCAGTGTGAGCAGGTCCGATGTCAACCGCTCGGTCTCTTCCTGGCTCAATCCCTCGGTAGCCATCCGATGAACATCCTCAGCCATTTCTTCCAATATGGCCACCTGCCCCCTTCCTTTCGCCGTCAGATGCACGACCTTGACCCGGCGGTCCTTCGGGTGGGCCTGTCGCTCGACATAGCCAGCCTTCTCCAGTCCGTCAATCTGCCGGAGGGTTGAGGGGTGCGCACGACCCATGTATCGCGCCACTTCGACAAGGGAGCTGGGACCGCGATGGTGCAGGCAGAGGAGAACAATCGCCTCGGTGAAATGAAGACCCACCTCCTGGGTCCGCCTGTCCATCTCCGCGCGGAAGGCCTGCGCGACCCTCGCGCACAGATGCCCTAGATTCGTCTCGTGTGAAGCCTTCATCGCCTCATGCGGCTTAATCTGTTCATTTTGACAATGTAGCATAGTAAGTATTCAACCCCGAATCGCGTCCGAGGTTCCCGCTTTGAGCCGAACTGGCTTCTCGGACGGCGAACTGGCGATTGGGGCTGCGTCGCGAACCCGTTACGGACATAATAAACAATAGCATAAGCATCTGATATGGACTCTGGAAACCAGTTTGCCGAGGCGATCCACGACTTGTCAGCCTAAAGGACATGAGGAAGATGACTTAACCACGGCCATAGAGTGACGGTTGTGAGCGGGTGAGCTGAAAACTGTCTGCCTGAATTGTGCGTGAATCGCTCGGAAGCCATTCACCTCGTCGTCTGGCACGGGTGCGTCTAAAGCATTACAGCGACTTACCGATAAGTGATACAGAGGATCTGCGATGGGCGAATCGCACCACCGCTGCATCTCTTTTATAAACATATTATTGTAATTGGAATTCCGAGTCTAACATCATATCCGAGAGGCACGCTATGAAGTCTATTTGGATGATCCTGGCATCCGTGATCCTGATTGTCAGCCTGGTTGGGCCGACCCCGGCGGCTGACAATGACAACCACCAGGTCACGGTCACCGTCAACGCAATCAACGAAGCGGCAATCGCTGGCGGCAACATTACGCTGACGATCAGCACCGCCACAGCGGGTTCCGATCCCGATGACGCTACCGACGCCACCTGCACACTTGCATGGACCACGAACGAGGCGAGCAAGAAAATCACCGTGGTTACAAGTGAAGCGGCCCCTACTTTCACCTTGAAAGTTGTGGCCACCGGCGTCACCGGGGGGACCGCCGCCGCTGAAGTGACTGTCAGCACTACCGCTACAGATTTTGTGACGGGTGTTGCGACGACGACCGGCGGCTGCACACTGGGTTACACGGCATCCGCCACCGCCGCTGAAGGGACCGGTTCGGATGTCCATACGATCACTTACACCATCACGGCCGCCTAATCGGGCATGGAACGGGCGATGCAGAGCACGCCCAAGTACAGGGCCCGCCATCATCTGTGCTGCCGCGCTCGGCGCGTCAATGCTCCTTTTCAGTTCAGGACGGAGCGCCGATGTCTCTGTTCTGAACGGTGATGTGGAGCTGACGATTTCCTCAGCCACAGCGGGGCAGGAACCCGATCCAGTCACCGATCAGGTGTGCCAGCTCCAGTGGTCAACGCTAGTATCCGATCCGACGCAGAAGATCACGGTGCGAACGAACTTGGCCTCCCCGGGCTTTGGTCTGGTCGTTCGCGCCGTGAATGTGTCTGCCGGCGATGGAACCGCGGCGGGTGATGTCTCGCTATCAACTACGGCCACAGATTTCATTGTCGACATACCCTCCGGGGTTCCCGCCGGCGATCCGGGGACTTGTACGGCGCGCTACACGGCCTCGTCAGCAGCGGCAGACGGAACTGGATCCGATATTCACACCATCACTTTCACGATTGTCAATCAGTGAGGAGGCAAAAGGAGAGCCGGACCATGCGAACGACGAATCCGATATGGCGCATCTCAATTATCATTGGCGGACTGCTCCTATTTGTGCTGCCACGCTGCGAAGCCGGAGTCACGGTGGGAACACTGACAATTGAAGAAGAGGCACGCGTCGGCGAATCCTACCGCGGTACCATCACTCTTGCCAATGATGGAAACGAGTTCCAGGAAGTCATCATCTACCAGACGGACTACCTGTGTTTCAGCGATGGTAGCAACGAGTACGGCGATGCCGGTACGCTGGAGCGATCCAATGCCGATTGGATTACCTTCAGCCCCTCGCAGTTGGAGGTGCCACCGCACGAGAGTTCGCAGGTGAGCTACGAGATCAATGTACCCGAAGACTCATCACTCATCGGGACTTTCTGGAGCCTGCTCATGGTTGAGGAGGTCAATTCCTCTATCAATCTGCCGAGTGATTTGCAGCGCAATCAGGCTGGGGTGCGGCAGGTGATCCGGTATGGAATCCAGTGCATTACACACATCGGCGAAACCGGCCATCATCGCTTGAGTTTCACGGGCACTCAACTCGTGATCGGAGAGAACGAAGAGAAAGAACTGCAGGTAGATGTCGAGAATGTCGGCGAGCGATGGGCTGTGCCGATTGCATGGATGGAGCTTTACGACACGAGTGGGCGTCATGTGGGGCGTTTTGAGAGTGAAAAGCGGCGCATCTTTCCGGGAACTTCCGTCAGGTTCCGCATTCACCTTAGCAGCGTTCATACCGGGAAATACAAGGCCTTGGTTGTCTTGGACAATGGAGATAGAAACGTTCTTGGGGCTAAGTACGATTTGGAATTTTGAACCTTGCGATTGTTTTGGTATTCATTTCTTGCGCTCGCATTATTTCTGGCCGCCACGACTCCACTCGCGGCTGGCGATGCGAAGCTGCGCATTGAAACAGGCGATACGATCTGCGTAGAGGTCGAAGCCCCCGCCTTCTTGACGCGTGCCTTTCTCGTTACGAACCCATCCGATGAAACGCGTGAGATTCTGGAGCATGTTCTGCTGCCGCAAGGGTGGCAGGTCATCATCGAGGATTCCTTGTTTTCACTCATGCCTGAGCAGCGTGACCTGCGGCTTATTGGTATCGCGATTCCAGCAGACGCCTCGCCCGGCCGCTACGGGCTGACTTATGTTGCGAAGGATCGCACTTCAGCCAGCAACAGTCGGTATGAAACCGATGTGGTCGTTCTTCCGGTGGTCAAGCTCGACATCATGCCGATCGATGTGCCCCAACGGGTTCTTGCGGGTCATGAATACAGTGCGCTATTCCAGATTGCTAACCGGAGCAACACTCCGTGTATCGTCACTCTGGACATCGAGAGTTCGGCTGGCTTTCCCGCGCACCTGAGCCACTCGCAGTTGCACACCCAGCCAAACGAAAGCTATCTGATCACAGCGATTGTGATAACGGATCGAAATACCCGGCGTCGAATTACCGACCGGCTTGTCTTGACCGCAAGCGTATCGGATTCCGTCAATCATCCGAAGTCAATCAGAGCCAGCACCGCCGTGGAGATTGTTCCGCGAGCTCCTCCGGCGGAGGATCTCTATCACCGTGTTCCCTCGCGAATCATCTCACGGTTTGTCGCCAATGACGAGGAGGGTGCTTTCCAAGTGGAGTATTCGGGCCGAGGGACACTCGATCCGACGGGCAACTACGCCATCGATTATCGGTTCCAAGGGCCTCGAGACCTCGAAAAGAACCTGTTTGGAGAGCGTGACGAATACTTCGTCGGCGTACGGCACGAATCCGGGGAACTCCGCCTTGGGGACCAGTTGTTCAGCCTGTCTCCACTCCTGGAGCGGCACCGCTTGGGACGAGGTGCGCTCGGGAGTGTGCGTCGCGGGCATTTCAGTGCTGGGGGCTATTCGTTCAAATCGAGATCCAAATACCCGGATATGGAACAAACAGCGGCGTTCGTGGGCTATTCTGTGGGGGATCTGTTCAATGTGCAACTGAATTATCTGGACAAGACGACGGACTCCTCGCGTCGCGGCATGTTCGGGCTGTCGTCTGCGATCACCCCCATCAGAAACCTGAGCACGGAAATCGAATACGCTGCAGGTGAGCGAGAGGACAGTTACAGCAAACCGGCCAGTGCGGTCCGTGTCCGCGTGGATGGCCGAGTCCAAAAAGCGCGAGTCTCGCTTGAGAAAATTTATGCAGATCGGGATTTTCCGGGCTACTATTGTGACCAAGACCACAATCTCGCGGCAATCCATGTTCCCGTGCTGAAAGATCTCCAATACTATGCTTCTTATCAGTCTCTGGCTCAGAATCTCGAGAAGGACACGACCCAGCTTACGGCGATCCGGGAGAGAAATATCCAGTCAGGATTCACCTACACATTTCCTTTTCCGACGACGGCCACGCTCTACTTGGAGGAGCTTGCCCGTAGCGACGAACTGCCCTCCTCCGGTTTCGACTATACGGGGCGTGCGGCTGGCGTGAGACTGCGGCACAACATGAACGCGCTCACACTGAACGCGTCCGCTAAGCGTGGAATCTGGACAGACCATCTGCAGGACACAGATGAGGACTGGGAGCGCTACGGTTTTGGCGCGACATTCACGCCGGATGCATGGCAGAGCTACAGCGGCTCGTTTCAAACGGGCCATGCCGGTTTTTCGATGAATTCGAAGCGGAGCCAGACCGGCGCCTTCACGGCACGCGTGAGGCCCTTCCGACGGCTCTCGCTTCTGGTCAGCTTCCAGAAAAGCAACTGGAGCACCGAACCGGCCTTGAAGAACGACCAACTGCGCATCGAGACGAGATACTCCATCTATCGCAATCATGTCGTTTCATTCCGGTACCGCAAACTCGACTACGAAGAAGACAACTTCGTGGACGGAACATCCTACATGATCGGCTATGAAATTCCGGTGGGAATGCCTGTCGGGAAACAGAAGCACGCGGGCTGCGTGAAGGGACGAGTGTATGACCTGGAAGATCCGGAGCATGACGGCATCTCCGGGGTTGTACTCACGCTGGGAGACTTAACGGCTCTGACAGACGGGAAAGGGAATTTCATGTTCCCATCCGTATCACCGGGGATACACTACCTGCAGGTCGACAATGCAAGTATCGGGCTTCACCGAGTGACTGTGCCGAAGGCTCCCATCCAGGTCTCGGTTCGAGGTGGCCGGAGCGAGAAGATGGATCTTGGAGTGGTACGCGGCGCCGCAATCCGGGGGGAAGCAGCGATGTTTGGACTTGCCGAGGCCGCAAGCAATCGTGGTATCCTTATCGAGCAAGGAAGAACCAGCGAGGAGGAAGATGAGGCAGATCGGGAACTGACGCGATTGCGCAGTCAGCCCAATCTCCATCTGGAGCTGCGCAGCGACACGGAAGTCATCCACCTCGCTACGGATCATCGCGGCAGGTTCTCTTTCGATAGACTGCGCCCGGGCAGATGGGTGCTTGAAGTCTCGCCCGAGGGCCTGCCACCTTTCCACAACCTCGAACGGAATGTGTTCGATATCCTCCTCAAGCCCGGCGCTCGCGAAGAGATCACGGTACGAATTGTGCCACGCGAGCGAGGGATCACGATTGTCGACGAAGGGAAAGTGCCGGTTGTCTCCCGCTCCCTCAAGTGATACACACTGTATGCCTCTCTCCATCGCTAAACTGTATTGATCCGTCTGAACAGGGTGGCGATTGTACTCAAGAATGCACCCGCTCTTCAACTCTTGCTCCTCGAAGACTTTTTCCATTCGGCGGCAATATTTCCTTGACAAGCTGAGGAAAAGCTGCTAACTTAAAGATTGCATGCTCTCCGAGTGTAAGTCTCTGTTTCGTCTGGAGAGACGGGTCTCCGATCTTGAAGACTGCGCTCAGTGAGGAGAGGCAACCTGCGATCTGTGAGTGTGGTGACTGAAGAAACTTGATGGAGTAAGACATGAAAAATCGTATCGGATTGGTATTGTCCGTATTGGTTGGAGTCCTGTTGGCAGGGTATTCGGTTGCTCTTGCATCGTCGGATTACACGATTCACCTTGTCTCAGGGATCATCCAACCGGCTGAGGATACCGGCGAGTTCACCGAGCTCTCCGGCGAGCTTCAGCAGCGCGAGTCCGTCCACTGCCTCGTCCAGCTGTTCGACGTTCCGGACAGTCCCACACGATGGGCACTGGAACAGGCGGGTATCACGCTGCTGGACTTCGTACCCCACTATGCGTGGCTGGCGAGCCTGAGCAGGCCAATGACGCCATCGCAGGCGAAATCCTTGGGCATCCGCTGGGCCGGATCTCTGGACCCTGCTGCGAAACAGCATCCTCGAATTCAGCGGGGCGAGTACGGGGAGTGGTCTGACTATGAGGACAACAAGGTCATCGTTACGGTTCGGCTCTATGCGGATGTCGCGTCGATCATGGGAGAAGACCTTGCGAGAACCTATGGCGCCGTGACTGGCGATTTCATTCAGACGCTGAACACATGGGTGATGGCGGTTGATCCCGAGTTGATCGAAGCTGTGGCAGCAGAGGACGCCGTCGAATGGATTGATGTGCTGCCGCCTCCCCTGACCGCCATCAACGATGTGGCGCGTGAGGTGGTGGGTGCCAACACGGTCCAAGCACCACCTTATCGCTTGGACGGATCGGGCACCACGGTCTGTGTGTATGACGCCGGGATGGTGGACAACACTCATGACGATTTCGCAGGCCGTATCGCTCTCGGTGAAGGGGGCGGCACGGCGAGTCACTCCACGCATGTCGCGGGCTCGGTTGGTGGCGACGGAGCGAATTCCGGTGGACAGTACCGCGGCATGGCTCCAGGCTGCAATCTGGTTTCCTTCGAATACGAAGATTGCGATCCCTACTGCCTCTACAACTCCCCACAGGACATCGAAGGCAATTACGGCACTGCCATCACTATGTATGGAGCAGACCTGGCCACCAACTCCATTGGCTCCAACATCGCGTCGAATGGCTACAACTGCGATTGGGAAGGAGATTACGAGCTGGTTTCGGAGCTGGTCGACAATATCGTTCGTGGAAGCCTCGGGACTCCGTTCATCGTCGTATTTGCCGCTGGAAATGAACGCGGCAACGGTCGCTGCGGCACGACCTACTCGACCATGGGCGTCCCAGCGGGCGCCAAGAACATCATCACCGTTGGCGCGACAGATGACTACGACGACGTCACCTATTTCAGTTCTTGGGGACCCACCGACGACGGCCGAACCAAGCCCGAAGTGTGTGCTCCTGGTCTCAACATCTACAGCACGTTGCCCGGAAACACCTATGGCAACATGAGCGGCACTTCAATGTCGACTCCCATTACTTCTGGCTGCATCGCCTTGGTACTTGAACAACTATCCAGTTCCTATCCCGGGCTGACCGTATTGCCGTCGACAGTAAAAGCGATCCTCATCAATACGGCGCTTGACTTGGGGAATACCGGTCCGGATTATGTGTATGGGTATGGGAGAGTGGATGTACAGGCGGCGGTGGATGCCGTGATGAACGGGCATTTTCTGGAGGATCAGGTCGCAGTCCACGAGACAGACCATCACGCCTTCAATGTGCCGGGAGGGACTGCATCTTTGAGGGTATCGCTCGCCTGGATGGATCCGGCGGCAGCGCCCATGTCGGACCCAACGCTTGTGAACGACCTGGACATCACGCTGACTTCACCCTCGAGCACAGTCTATTATCCTTACATTCTCAATCCGTCCAGCCCGTCGGATCCGGCGACAACCGGTGCGGATCACATCAATAATTCCGAGCAGATTGTGGTGGAAGATCCAGAAGAGGGCTCGTGGACGATCAATATCTGTTCGACGGATCTGCCGGATAGTCCACAATCCTACTCGGTCGCGGCCAGCCTGCCGGTTCTGACCGGATACGGCACGGTGAATGGTACAGTCACCGATGCAAGCACATCGCTACCGATCGGCGGTGTTCTCGTGGAGAACCTGTCAGGTTTGCAGTCAACCACAACCAATCCGAGCGGAGAGTACGAGCTGTTTCTTCCAGCGAGTACCTTGACTCTTCAGTACAGTGCGTTTGGATATGTGACGGACACCGAGATCGTCACCATTCCGGATGGCGGCACAGTGACCCAAGACAAGGCATTGACACCAGCACCAACGGGCGCTCTCTATGGGTATGTGTACGATCCGGACGACGCTCCGATTTCCGGCGCAGAAGTGGAAGCACTGGATGTGCCTGTTGAACCAGTCTTCACGAACGAGTCGGGCTACTATACTCTGAACCTGCCCATCGGCCATGAGTACACGGTCAGAGCGCGGGCTGCCGGTTACGGCGACGACCAGTACACGATTGAGTTCAATGGCAGTGTGCAGCAGGATTTCCATCTTACCGCACAGATCTGCTACGATTTTGAGAGTTCGCAGGGTTGGACAGCGGGTGCGCCGGGCGATGACGCTACAACCGGGATTTGGGAGCGCACGGATCCTCAGGGGACCTATTACGGCGGCAATCCGGTTCAACCCGAAGATGATCACACAGAGCCGCCGGGTGTAAATTGCTGGGTGACTGGCGGCAGCGCTGGCTCGGGTGCTGGATCCAATGATGTTGATGGCGGCAGGACTACCCTGCTGTCGCCCGTGTGGGATCTGACGAATTACGAGAGTGTGATCCTTGAGCTGTGGACTTGGTATTCCAATGACGAGGGTGGTGCTCCAAGTTCGGATTACTTTGTCGTGGATGTTTCATCCGATGGCGGGAGCAACTGGGTCAATCTGATCAATACGAACGACAACTGGGAATACTGGCGGAACGATCGCTTCAATCTCGAAACCTATGTCGCGCTGAGAGACCAAGTGCAGTTGCGAGTGGTTGCATCCGATGAGGGCGAAGGTTCATTGGTTGAGGCCGCTGTGGACGATGTGTGCCTGTACGGGTCAACCCCACAGGTTCCGGATGCACCCGCCGAACTGGTCGCTCTGTTGGAGGGAAGCGATATTCACCTGTTCTGGCAGCCTTCAGACGGCGCCACAGGCTACCGCATCGAGCG
>CAZJAD010000008.1:19557-22966 GCA_964543855.1 uncultured Alphaproteobacteria bacterium | reverse complement strand
GTGACACCTTTCTTTGACTTGTCGCCCATGGCCTCGGCGCGAATGTCCTTTGCCAGAGCCACAGCCGCCGCATAACTCGTGGCGTATGTGTAGACATAATATCCACGATAGAAATGGGGAATTCTCGACCATGACACATTGGAGAGTTCTTCGTAGTCGGCGGCAGTACCATGATACTCTCTGAGCAGGTCCCCATAGAGCTTGTCGAAGCTATCCGTGGTCATGGGCATGCTCTGTTCACCCAGCTTGTTAGCTTCCCACTCCCATGTGGCGAACATCGTCTGGCGATAGAAAGTGCCTCGGGCAGAATTGATGTTCTGCTCGAGCAAGGAGATGAGGTGCTCTTTGGCCGCCTGCTTGTCCTTGCCTTTGGCCTGGCGATACGCTTCGCGAGCCTGATCAAGTAGCGTCATCGAGAGTATAGCCTCATTCGTCGTGGAAGCGACTTCGGCATTGAACATCGCGTAGTCCTTCATCGGGAATGGCTGGTACTTCTCGGAATAGTAGGTGTGCATCGAGTGGCCAACCTCATGAGCAACCGTGCTGATGTCTTCAAGAGTGAGGCCTTTCTCATTATCGAAGTTGTACAGCATGTAGGGGTGTACACCGTAGCAGGAGCTCGAATAGGCCCCTCCCCGCTTGCCGGCGCTCGCGTACACGTCGACCCAACCGCTCCCCGGATTCAGCGCGTGGGTGATGTCCTGAATGTACTCAGTGCCGAGGGGTTGCAGGGCCTTCGTGATCATCTGCACGCCCTCTTCCCAGGTGTATCGAGGCTCTTCTGCATCCACCAAAGTGACATAGTAATCCCAGTGACGATAGTGGTCGTATCCGAGCACACGCTTGCGAATCTCGTTGTACTTGTGAAGCGGCGCTGCGTTGGCCCGAGTCGTCGTGACGAGATTGACATAGACTTCTTCGGGGACGAAGGTGTTGTCCAAAGCATGCTGGAGCGTATTGTCATACTTCCGAGCCTTGGTCAGGTAGACATTCTTCTTGATATTGCCCGCCATTAAGGCAGCAATAGTCGTCCCGTACCGTTTGTATTTCTGCCACACCGCTTTGAAGTAATCCTCGCGGACCCGGCGGTCCTTGCTCGTCCGCCAGTTGACCCAGCCTGCGTCAGTTACCTCGACCGAGTCACCGTTTTCGTCGAGAATGTAGCCGAAGTCCATGTCGACATCGGTCATTTTGCGGTACACATCGGACGCGGTGCCAGTGATGTTACCGGATAAAGCCAGTATCTCCTCTTCGGGCTCGGAGAGGACGTGCTCCTGGAGCAGGTACATGTCGTCGAATGGCTTTCGGTAGGCCTCCAGTTCCGGATTTTCGTCGATGTACTTGTGCATTGCTTCCTGCGGGATCAGGAGCAATTCCGGCTCTACCCAAGCGAGCTTCTGACCATACTCCGTATGGAGGAACTCGAGCTGCTGCATTTTCCCGCCCCATTCCGCGTTCCCCATGTCCACATGGAAATTGAACATGATGTAGGTCCAGGTCTGCTCAAACTTCTTGTCGATCTCTTCACTCATTTTCGTGAACGCAATCAGACTTGCCGCAGGATTCGTCGCATTCTCTCCTGCAATAGTGCCCTTGAACGCCGCCAGCTCGTCTATGCCGGATCGGATGGCATCAAAATCCGCCTGCCATTCTTCGATCGTCGCATAGATGTGCTCAGGCTTCCACTTGTAGCCGTCGTCGATCTCCGAGCGCTCAATAGCGAAGACAGGCATGCTGCACACTGCGAGAAGCAGCAGTGCCGCCACAACGATGCCATAGTTGCGATAGTGCATGATGTTTCCCTCTGTGTTAGTACAGGCTGAGATGTCTATCTGTAAATCCTATTAGGCTCTTGGGAGTGGTGTCGATGTGGCCGCAAACGAGGGGGGAACCTGCCCGGCTTCACCGTATATTATAACCTCGCGCGGGCAGAAAGTCAACAGCCAGAGAAACCGCTGTGATCCGGAGCCTTCTCCCTATTTCTCTGATTCGTGCGCATGAGCGAACTTATATGCAACACCAAGCGTGAGAGTCTCTTTGAAACGCCCGCCCTTCGAAACCTCTTTGTCGTAAAGAAGCTGCCACGCAAGGCTTACCTGCAACAACGCAGTCAAGTTCGCGCGCAGCACATTATCCCAGTTCATATCGAGCATTTTCCAGTAATTCTCATTCTCCTGGCCTTTCAGATTATCCGCTTCTGAAAAGAACACCGCTTGGAACAGCGTCAACTTCGAGGCAAAGCTGTACTTCTTCTTGGCGGAACCCAAGACCATGTCAGTGACCCACTCAAAACCTCCGTCGGTCGTGGTCTCTGATATCGTCTTGTCGGGATCGACAGGATCATCCATCTTAATGATATGCTGGCGGAATCCTGCACCGACTCGCGATGTCACGACGCGCACATCGGGAACGTTCATGAGTACCCGCGCGATCCCTGCCGTTTCGGTCAGGTCAATGGGATTCACGTAGCGCTTCTCTCTGCCCGAGGCGTCCAAGAACTGCGATTCAAATGTCCCAGCCACATAAGGATCGACAAACCAGCCACGAGTGTAGCGCAGAATGCTGTCAAAGCGAATCTTGTCCGCGGATTTCTCCGGCTTTGACCACTTCTTGCTCTCTTTGTCCTGAGTATGGCTCTGACCGAATTCCAACTTTAGTTCATTTCCATGAAACCAAGTGCGCGAATACTGTCGCTGAGCCGTGCCGTGGAAATCCGACACCCAGATGATCGACCCTGCCTCGCCACCAGTCCAGTTATCAGAGTATGAGGCCTGTGTCATGCCGATTCCGGTCTCGATGCCGATTTTCCACGGGCCGGGATCGGGTTGCCCGGCGAGAACCGATCCTACGCCAAATCCCGAGACCAGTGCCAGCGCCACAGACAGACGGTAATGATGTATCACGATCCTCTCCTTCCTTCAAGATTTGGTTGCATCACAGTTACGCTGGCTTCAATTCGGATGTGCAGAATGCGCAACGCGTTGCTTTGATCGGGATTTTGGATAGACAGTACGGACACTCCTTGTCTGTCGGCTCAACGGGAGGTGCTTCTTCCTTCCTCTTGAGTTTGTTGATACTGCGGATGAGAATGAAAATCGCAAAGGCAACAATGACAAAACTAATGATCGTGCTGATGAACGCACCGTAGTTTATCGAGACGGCTCCTGCTTTCTGAGCGTCAGCCAGAGATGCGTACGGCCCGGCCGTTGCCCCTTGTTTCAGGATAACAAACAGATTCGGAAAGTCCACGTTCCCCAACAGCAATCCGATGGGGGGCATGATAATATCGGCAACAAGTGATTTGACGATAACGCCGAAGGCCGCTCCAATGACGATGCCCACGGCCATATCCACCACATTGCCGCGCATGGCAAATTCTTTGAATTCCTTCAGCATGGTCTTTTCTCCT
>CAZJAD010000008.1:17054-19457 GCA_964543855.1 uncultured Alphaproteobacteria bacterium | reverse complement strand
CGCTTGGCCATTTTGGCGAAGATGATCAGCGCGATAACGGCTGCAACGCCAATGGCTCCAAAGGGAATCCAGACATATAAGTGAGGCGAATAGGTGTCCCAGAGAAGCTTCGTGGTCTGCACGGCATCCATATTCAGAACTTCCTGCAGCTTGAGCATGGCTTCGGTTCGCGGTACGCCGATGAGCTGCTCCAGCATGTTCGGATTGCCGTCCCAGGTTTTGCCTTCACCGAGCGGCGTGTGCTGCAACAAGTATTTCTGAGCTAGCACGGCCTTCTCGCCGTAGTGGCCGTAGAGATAGCCGGCCAATTTCGAACCGGTGAAACCGCCAATGCCGACGGGGATATTCACATAGCCCAGGTAAAGCCCTTTCTTGCCGGGTGGTGCGATGAGGCCGAGGTATTCGTTCTTCTTGGGACCGGTCAGCATCTCGCCTCCCGAAAAGAAAACGACGCCCAGAAGGAAGACCCATCCGCTTGCGGTCAGACCGGCAATCAGCACGCCGCCGGTGGCGACGAGCATACCGATCACCATGGCTTCCAGCGTTCGCATCCGGCGCACGGCCCATGAGACCGGAATCATGAACATCACAATCAGAATCGCGTTGAGGTTCAGCAGATTCTCCTGCAACACCTGCAATCCGCGGTCGGTCATGTGACACATGCCCTGAGGAATCAGCGTAGCGATCGACCCACTGTCAATCCAATCCGTAATGAAATTGGGGTGTAGGTCCCAGAGCTGGTACATCATCAACCAGAAGCAGGACATGATGAGCAACCACGCGATCAGGCGGGGTTCAAGAATGTTCTTGAGCGTCCTCTTGAAGACCTGCAGCGGAGTCTCGGTCTTCGAAGCTCCTGACGGGAAATCTTTGAAGGTCAGGAGCATGAAGTAGTTCAGCGATGTTACCATAGCAGAGAAGAGAAAGACCCATTTCCACCCGAGGCCTGTGCGCAGCAAACCAGCTATCGGGAAGCCGACCATCGCGCCGACATTGACGATCCAATAGAAGAGTCCCCAGCCGACCGACGAATTCTCTTTGGAAAGATTCTGCGCCAGAGACCCCTGAAGAGCGGGTTTGAAGAAGGCCGTTCCGGTGGCCAGCGTCATCACGCCCAGGAAAAACATCGGGTAGGATCGCATATAGGCCATGAGTACATAGCCGGTGATGTTCATGGTCACCGAGAAGGCGAGGATTTTCTTGTAGCCGTAGCGGTCGGCGTACCCTCCGGTGAACATGGGCAGTACCGATTGGAATACGAACCACCACGCGTAGATGCTGCCTTTCTGAACGGCCGTGAAGTGCAAACCACCCGGATCGTCGGCTTGCAGGATGTAAACGGCAACCACCGAGCGGACGCAGAAATAGGCGAGCCGTTCCCACATCTCGATCGTGCACAGCATCCAATAGCCAAACTTGAATCCAAAGAGCCGCAACTCCTTCTTGTCTTTATCGTGGGCGACAACATTTGAGAGAGACACGATAAGTTGCTCCTACAAGTCTAGTCGAAATCTCTGTGCAGCGTGGCTGCAGTTACCAGGCTATTTGAACGTGAGAATGTGCCGATTCTTACTGGGAATACCAACAGCCGGAGCGGCCGTACGGATGGTCACTGCTACCGCAATGGACGGTTTATTCCGGTTTTCTCATTCCAATATAGAGCAAATATGGGCTGGCCCAGGGCGTTTCCGGTCCTCTTCTTCTAAAGACAAGCCAAAAGAGAGCATTGAGCCCGAACTGCGCGAACCTGCAGAGGGAAAGCACGAAGCGCATGGGCGAATTCGGTCTGGTATTGAACTGATTGAAGGTGAAGATTCCGTAGTAGTCGCAAAAAAGCGGCTCAAGACGTCCATCGTCGAACTGCTTGCGGAATTCTCTCCTTGTCATGATCCTGATATTGTGCATGGCAATCTGCTGCCGGTGAAAAAGCAGTGTGAACAAGTAATTTATCCCTGTCTTGTTCGGCACACTCACCACCAGATAGCCGCCCGGGACCAGCAGATTCATATGTCGATCAATCACTTCTTTCACATCGTCGAAGTGTTCGATGAATCCTCTGGAGATCACGATATCGAAATAGCTGGCATATTGCCGATGGAACTCATCGGAAAAGAAATCGACATGAAAGACATTTTCGGGATCAATGTTGTTTGCGGCAAATACCTGCCGATTCACCTCGGCCCCACTTTCCGTATACTCGATCCCGAATGGAACAAAGCCAAAGTTCTTGTGCAATTTCAATAGAAAATGACCGGGTGCACTGCCGATCTCCACAGCTTTTAGACCGCTTTGGGATGGCAAATACTTCGGGTAAATCACCTCCCATAGCAGATAGTCGCTATAGTTGCGAATGTAAGCAAGAGCACGCTCACCGAGAAGCCGCCGGACAGCATTCTTGAAGCG
>CAZJAD010000008.1:0-16954 GCA_964543855.1 uncultured Alphaproteobacteria bacterium | reverse complement strand
TCATAAGCGTAGATGGACTTGTGTTCAGAGCCGTGATACTGGAAGATGCGGCGCATGTCTTTCCAGAGTGAGATGAGCGCCATGTAAGCGAGCAGCAGCACAATTCTAAGAGCCCCTGCGAGCAGATGGAACGAAAGCTGTCCCGAACCCGCACCCCCGACTCCGCGAGCGAAAGCGTAGGGCACGAGCATGAAGAGGGCGAGCCCGAGGATGACTGCAATCGCAACCGAAGAGGCCGTGGCCACCGATTTTTTCCAGCCCTGCGTCCTTTCTTTCGGCGGCATCGCCTGGTCAGCGGACCAATTGAGCGCCCGAATACCAACGACGAGTGCCTCGACCATGCTGACAGCGCCGCGCACGATGGGCAGTCCGAGAAGCCTGCTGCGTTTCGCATAGGGTTTATGCGGCCAGGTCTGAATGGCGATGCTGCCCGAGGGCGTGCGCACGGCCGTGGCGATTCGATGCGGACTGCGCATCATCACACCCTCGATAACCGCCTGCCCGCCCATGGCCAGCTCGGCGGACATTGCCTCGCGGTCCTGAGCTCTCGGCTTCTCCGAATCGTTGCGGCGCTCTGTAGCGTTATCTGCCATAGGGGTGAGCACAGATAAATCAAGGGCGGTCCACGGGAGTGGATCGCCCTGAAGAGACCCTGTTTTGGGCAGGGCTACTTTTCCTCGTGAAGGCTGTACTTGCGACGGTACTTTTCGACCCGCCCGGCGGTGTCCACCAGCTTCTGCTTGCCAGTGTAATAGGGATGACACTGCGAACAGATTTCGACTTTCAGGACATCGCCCGCAACCGTCGACCGTGTCTGGAAAGTGTGCCCGCACGCGCACTTGACTTCAACGAGATGATAATCTGGATGGATGTCTGGTTTCATTATGTTCTCTGGAGAATTCTCGAGCTGTTAATATACGAATTTTCCTCCACTTCGTCAAGGCGGCGTCTCGTGCCTATCGACTCCGTTCCTTGACATCACTATGAGTCTATTTTCATGATACTTAGGGTGAGCTTCACCGGCTGGCCTTCCCGCCAGTTTTCGAACAAGTCCGGGGTTCCTTCGCTCGCACGACAGTAAGCGCACGCCGAGCCTCTCAATGAACGGTCTGTCAGGTCACCTTGTTCATGATTTCGAAGAACTCGGCATTGCTCTTGGTCAGGCGCATTTTTTCGAGGAGAAATTTGATGGCCTCGACGCTATTGCTGTGGTCAAGGACGCTGCGCAGAAGGTGAATACGCGGGAGCGTGTTCTTGTCTATCAGCAGCTCCTCTTTGCGGGTGCCGGACTTCTGAATTTCGATCGCCGGGAAGACGCGCAAGTCGGCGAGATGCCGATCCAAGACCAGCTCCATATTGCCCGTTCCCTTGAACTCCTCAAAGATGACCTCATCCATTCGCGAGCCCGTCTCAATGAGCGCCGTCGCCATGATGGTCAGACTTCCCCCCTCTTCGATATTGCGGGCCGCGCCGAAGAATCGTTTGGGCTCATAGAGCGCGTTCGCATCGACGCCGCCGGAAAGAATCCGGCCTGAGTGTGGAACGACGGCATTATGCGCGCGGGCAAGGCGCGTAATGGAATCGAGAAGAATCACCACGTCTTTGCCACACTCCACAAGCCGCTTCGCTTTCTCCAGCACCATCATCGCTACCTGAACATGGCGGTCCGCCCGTTCATCAAATGTCGACGACACCACCTCCCCTTTGACCGAGCGATCCATATCGGTCACTTCCTCGGGGCGCTCATCGATGAGCAGCACAATCAGGCTGACCTCGGGATGATTCGTCGTGATGGCGTTGGCAATCCTCTGCAGAAGCACGGTTTTTCCGGCTCGTGGCGGCGAAACAATCAGCCCGCGCTGTCCCTTCCCTATCGGCGTGAAAATATCCATGATGCGCATTGAAAGCTCGCGGGCGTCCGTTTCCAGCCGGAGGCGGGAGTCGGGAAAAAGAGGGGTCAGGTTGTCGAACAGGATTGTCTCTTTGACGAGCTCCGGCTGCAAGAAATTCACCGCCTCAACCCGGAGCAAGGCGAAGAAGCGCTCACCCTCTTTCGGGGGGCGCACCTGACCCGACACCACGTGTCCCGTGCGCAGATTAAATCGCTTGATCTGAGACGGGCTGACATAAACATCATCGGGGCTGGGCAGGTAGCTGGCCTTCGGAGACCGAAGGAAACCGTACCCGTCGGACAGGATCTCAAGGACACCCGTGGCGAAGAGGAGGCCTTCTTTGGTCGCCTGTTTTGCCAGGATCTTGAAGATCAGCTCATGTTTGGGAAGGCCTGAAATTTCATTGATTTCAAGCTGCCGGGCAAATTCTGTCAGCTCCGGCATCTTCTTGGATTGGAGTTCAGCGATGTCCATGTCTTTCTCTTCTGGGAACTAAGGGTTGGGTGCACAGAAAGGTCACAAAAGTCAGTAGCAAAAACTATGTCAATAGAGCCAACTTCAAAAGGCCGATTTCTTCTTCATGGAATCCCATCCGATATGGGGAGGGCAGAGTCATTCATAGGCCAGCGAGACCAAGCCCACATCATCAAGTGGCTCGCCCAAGAACCGCGCTCCGATTTCATGAAAGCGGCGAGGCAGGTCGGTCAGAAGAACGGTCAGGTGCCCGACGCGCGATTCGTCTGCGGCCAACTGCTTCTCTTCGAGCAAGGATGCAAGAGCTTGTGCCGTCTCAGTGCCCGAGCCAATCAGGGTGACATTCACGCCAACGACCTTCTGGATCACCGGTGTTAGAAACGGGTAGTGGGTGCAGCCCAAGACGAGCGTGTCGATGCGGGCTGACGCAAGCGTATCCAGATAGCGATGCGCGACGGCTTCAGCAATTGGGCCGTCCAGCAGACCCTCTTCGGCCAGAGGGACGAAGAGAGGACACGCTACGGAAATGACATCCAGCGCCGGGTTCTGGCGATGCAAGGCACGGGAATAGGCATTGCTCTCGATGGTCGCGAGCGTTCCGATGACGCCGATGCACCCTCTTGTTGTCTCCCGGATCGCCCCGGCTACTCCCGGCTCAATCACGCCCAGGACCGGGATTCTCAATGTGGCCGCCAAATCCGGCAGGGCGACAGCCGAGGCGGTATTGCAGGCCACTACGAGCGCCTTGATATCGCGGCGCAGGAGAAACTCGGCAACCTGATGGGCAAAGCGAGTAACCGTTTGCTCGCTTTTCGAGCCGTAGGGCAGCCTGGCCGTGTCACCGAAGTAAATGAGGTCTTCGGCGGGAAGTCGCTCGCGGATAGCACGAGCCACCGTCAAGCCGCCGATACCGGAATCGAAAATGCCAATTGGACGAGAATCAGACATGCAGGCAAATCAACTAATAGACGTAAGGAGCGATCAGGCGGCCAAGCTTACTGGCGGGCCTCGGCCTCAAGCTGAGATTTCAACTTTAGAATTGATCGAGCCAGGGCTTCGGCGATCTTCTGGCGACCCTGTTTGGAGTCGAGGAAGTTCTCGTCGTCTGGATTCGAAAGGAAACCGACTTCAAACACGATGGCCGGCATGGACGCTCCAATCAGGACATAGAATCCAGCCTGGTCCACCCAACGCCGTGGCAGCGGTGTGCGTCGGACGACTTCCTGGAGTGCGAGATCGGCGAAGTCCCGACTGTCCTTCAGATACTGACTGGTTGCCATCGTCAGCAAGATGTAGTTCTCTTCCGTCAGCTCCTTGTACTGAAGAGCGTTTTCCTCGAGTTGAACGACCGAATTCTCGCGCAGGGCCACATCGACAGCACTCTCGGTGCGGGCCGGGCTCAGGAAGTAAGTCTCGCAGCCTCGCGCGCTACGGACTTTCGACGAATTGCAGTGAATCGATACGAACAGGTCTCCGCGATTGGTGTTGGCGAACTTCGTGCGCTCGGCCAGAGGAATGAAATGATCGCCATAGCGGGTGAGCTTCGCGACCATTCCCTTGGCGAGCAAGATCTTCGCCACACGCCTCGAAATGTCCAGGACAACATCCTTCTCCCGCGTGCCCCCCGGACTTACAGCCCCCGGATCTTTGCCACCGTGACCGGGATCGATGATGACCGTACTCATCGTCCATGCAGAGGGAGAAGCCGGTTCGGTTGGAAGTCCCGATTCCTCTTTGGATCCGCTCGGCTCAGGTGACTCCGTCTCTGTTGACGCGGCCGCTTTCCGAACGCGGAGCGACCCGTCCTGAGGATGCCGATGCAACAACTCCGGTGGAAGTGATTCCAGAAGACCGGAGAGCGGAACCCATAGAGCTCCGTCCCACTCTTGAGGAGCAAAGACGAACTGCCGGCACTGACCATTCAGGAAGTAGAACGGGTTGTCGCGACGGGCGCGAAAAACGAAGGCACCCGCGGTGAGAACCTCTGTGCCCGCCTCGTTTTGCAGCGACCAACCAGACTTGCTGGCAAGAACGGTCAGAGGAATGAACTGCTGTTCGCCGCGCACGAGCTGAGGAATGCGACCCAGGGACGTGCCCTGCTCGTCCAACAGCAACAGAGAGCTTGCCTGCAAGGGAACCACGGCAACCATAAACAGACAAACAGCGATGGTGATGCCAATTTTCATAATCGAAGCCTTTTTACCACTGACAACTCAGAGTGGTTCGGAGCGACCTGATAGTTTTTTCAGCTTACTCTTAAGGAGAATTGCGGCGACCCGTGGAGGTTCTGTCAGGCAGAAGTCGAGAAGTGCGCGCAAGCGCGTGCGGGTGCTGGGCAGGTGCCGGCGCAGGAGGATTCGCAGGCTACGCCACTTGTGAACAAGTTTGGTACGCGAGAAGTTCCCGCCGACGGCGGCCGAGACTTTGTGCCAGACCCTGGCTGACGGTACATAATGGATGGCGAAACCGGATTCCTTCGCCCTCAGGCAGAAATCCACATCTTCATTGTAGAGTCCCATGCTCTCGTCCAACAGACCGACTTTATCGAACACGGCGCGCGGCACAAAAAGGGCACAGCCTGTCGCCCAATCCGTTGGCTCGGGGAGGTCATACTGACCTCTGTCCTTCTCGCGGATGCCGCGATGTGCCAAGCGCGCCCGTCGCAGGTTGGCTCGGCCCCCGGCATACCAGAGAATATCCGGATGGGATGCGTAGTAAATTTTTGGAGCAAGAATCGCTTCCGGAATCTTTTGGATTGTGCCCGCGAGTTGCTCGAGGAAATCGTGCGCTACAGTCGTGTCGTTGTTCAACAGCAGAATCCACTTGTGACCATCTTCGAGCGCTCGCCGAATACCGACGTTGTTGCCCCCTGCATAGAGAAGATTGGTCTCGTTGCGAACGAGAATAACCGAATCAGCAAACTCCTCTGCAATGACATCAGCCGTGCCGTCCGTCGAACCATTGTCCACGACATAGACCGTTGGGCGCGCTCCATCGAGCTTCTGCAGGCTTTGGAGGCACTCTCGGGTGTCCGATAGGCCATTGTAGGTCAGGACGATTATCGCAACACGGTCAGTCACAGGGTCACAAGGTCTTAGGGAATCGATGCCAATCTATCTTACTTAGGGCATGGGCGGGGTGCTGCAGTTCTCACTGTTACTCTGAGACCCACAAGCACCACCGCTCACGCCACCATGAATATCATGCCTACCAGTATACTTCTCCCTGGAGAGCAAACTGCCACTCCCAGGTGCGTTCTTCATGCGCGGTTTTGTCTGTGCGCGCCACCTTCGCTCCAATCCGAACAGGTCCCCAGCGCCGCGCAACCATGACCATCTTCCGGCTGCCATCTCCGTAGAGATGAACGAGAGGATAACTGCCGCGCAAATTATTTTCATAGACCGTCAGGGCGGCGTCATTGGTTGTGACATGGAAGAGCGTGAGCCGAGCGAGCCACGACCAAACGCGCCTCGTCTGTCCAACCTGCACAAAGCTCATGGAGCCCACGCCGTCATGTGCCTCAGCGGGACTGTCCGCTCGACGAACCTGTGTGCGCAGGCGCAGGTCAAGCACAGACTTGATGTCAACATCCAGACGGCCGCCGGTAATCGTCACGGGGCGGTTCGGCTCGTCCTCCCCACCCGACTCACGCCGACCGCGCTCGGCACGGGCTTCCAGAACGATGTTGCGCCAGAAAGTCCGGTAGCGTGCGTCCACTTCGGTGGAGACACGCGCAAGCGAAGATGTCGCCGTGCGAAATGGGGTCGCCGACGAAGCGGCGCGCAGCGTCAGCAGGTGGTTCTTGACGGCGGCTCGCAGAAGCGTCCCAACAGTCCTGACATTCTGTGCCGGGGCATCGAATTCATCCCACACGCGGGAACGCGGACTGTGGAAATCGGCATCCGCGTAGGTCACAAACGAAGCCAGACCAATCGGACCGGCATCGAGACTCGCGGCTGATTGAAACGCGGCTCCTCCGGGCTGTGAACCCGCGACTTCGGCCAGAAAAACGAGGCCTTCGCGCGCCGCCGAGAAGTACAGTGACCCTACCTGCAGCTGGTTTCCTTCCAACGGCGCCGGTGTCTCGGGTGTCGCCGATGGGGAAAGGCCGGGCCTGTAAGCAGCCTGCAAGCCATTCAGTCCGAAAGCGACCGGCCCTCGAGACGCTGAGAGCGAAACGCCGCAGAGCTCTTCGCGAAGTTGCCCCTCGCGCGCTGCCGCCAGGTTGCCGACCGAAGAGCTTCCCCGATAGATGCTGCTCGGGTGGCCGTTTTCAAGCACCGCAGGGAGCTCAAGCGAGCTGAGAAAAACGCTCAGTCGCAGGCTTTGCCACTCGGTCTCCGCCGCGCCTCCACGGAGGCGACCCAGGGGCGAGGCGGTCGGCGAACTGCGTAGACCGCGGGCCTCTGGCGGGCTTGTACGAAGGGCGTCCCGCGACCAGCCTGCCTGGCCAAATGATGACGCCAGCACGAGCCCCGTGCCAAACTCGGCCTGATAGTCACCCAGCAGCAGGCGGCTTTGCGACCACTGGAACTCGAATCCCGCGGAGGCGACATCGGAAAGCGTGGGCGAGTCCTGTGGGTGTCGCGACAGCACGAATCCGCGGGCTCCCGACGCCGAATTGAACCGCGCCCGTGACTCCCCTTGAAGTCCGGTTGGCCGTAGCGGTTGGGCGGCTTCATGGGAGCCGCTCGCTCCCACGCGTGCCGATCCCTGGAAGGGGCGAGTCTGCGCCGGACCAACGAATGCCACCTCACGCAGAAGTGCTATCTCTTCTTTTGAAAGAGCTTGTATTTCCTCGACTTGCGAGAAGTCGCGAAAGCCACCCAGCCGACTCCGCTCCTGGAGAATCGCCACCGCCCCCCACCGACTAAGCCACGGCAAGGACAGGAGGTCTCGGTGGCTCGCGCGATTCAGGTCGACGGGAACAGCCAGCAGCTCCTCAACCGCCGCAGCCCGATCCGCGGCCTCAGTGTCTCCCTCGAGGTAGTCCTCCAGAGGTGAGGCCCAGGCGGCCAGGAAGCTAAAGAGCAAGATGAAACAGACAGGAACCGCGGCTGGGGTCACGGCCATTCCACCTCGAGCCCGAGCTCGTGCGAGGGCCCCAGATCCGGGTGCAAATCGCCTGCGTAGTGGAAGCGCCAGCGGGAGAGCCTCACCGTGAAGCCCACGGAGGGACGGACCGGCTCAAACCGCGACCCGACACGCAGAGTCAGCAACGGCAGAACCGGTGCCTCGGCCCCGACACGGTACTCGGTCGCGAACCGCGACTCTTCCACCACGTCCACTTCGAAGCTGCCTCGGGGCAACTGGAGGGACACCCCGAATTGGAGGACTTCCGGCATCCTGGCGTCCCAGCGCCGGAACCGGGCTTCGGGGAAATTGCGCCAGCAAGCCGCAGCGCATACTTCGGGAATGGGCCGGTATCGGATCCCGAGCAGCGCTCCCAAGGCCGAGTCGTCGCCGTGGTTCGCCAAAGAGACCCGGTTGATCGAGATCTGGCACCCAACAGACAAAGAAGTTGAGAAAGATCGTGCCAGCGACGCAGCGAGGCTTGTTTCCTGGTACAATTCGCCGCCAAACTGCTGGGCTTCCATAGCGGCCATGAAGTCTCCCAGCGCCATTCTTCCAGCCAAATGAAGCCGGGACAATTCGGGCACGTCAAAGAGCCGCTGCCAGGCCAACCCCACGAGAGGAGCCCCATCGGTCAGCAGAGCCGGATTGCGGGCGGCGCACCAGGCATCACCAGAAAGAGCAACCCCTGCCCCACCCAGCCCGCCCGCGCGCGGACCGGACCAGTCTTTTTCAAATGCGGCTTGGGCGGCCGCGACAACGGCAGCCAAGCCAATCATTGCCCCCAAAAACCTCAGCGACGCAGGTCGCTTGACTTTGGGTAAAAACTTCAATAATTTGTGGTGGTTGCTCAGGGAAACTGGCACCAAGAACAAGCACAGAATCGAAGAGAAGAGGTATGCGGGAGAGACGGATCGTGAAGGCTTTCGGTGTTGCGCTTGCTCTATGTCTTGTCATTGGGCCCCGTTGTGCAGTGGGGCAAAGACTTGTCCCGGAAGTGCAGGTCAATGTGGACAGGCTGCCCCAGGAGGCTCAGACGAAGTTGCAGGGCCTGCAACAGAAGCTACTGGAGTATATGGAACGGAAAACCTGGGTGAATGATGATTATCGCTACGACCTGAATGTTCTGGTGAGTATTTTCTTCACCGAGTACGCGGCAGGGCCTCCAGAGGACAAATACGAAGCGAGACTTATCGTCACAAACCAGTCGGATGCCCGATTTGAAGATCGCCGCTGGAGTTTCAGCCTGCGTGCGGATTACCAGTTTCGGGAAAACGAGTACGACCCCTTGACATCGGTGATCGAGTTTTATATCTGGATGATTTATGGTATGGAATTCGACAAGCTGGAAAAGCTGGGCGGCAGTTATTACTACGATCAGGCACGAGACATTGTGCTACAGAGTAATCGTTCCTTCTTCGTCTATGGATGGGACAAGCGTGACGAGCTTCTCCGACAGCAAGTCAGTATCGATAACACGATTGCCCGAGAGATGAGTTTCTTCTGGGATACCGGAATGTATTATTACGATGGGAACGATTATAGCGAGGCCAAAGACTACCTCTACTATGCGTTAGACAAACTGCAGAAAGTGCCCGCCGAAGTCCAGAGCCGTTTCTTGGAAGCCAACTACCTGAAGTTGGGGGAAGCATTAGTCCAGGTGGGATATGCTGACGGCATCAGAACGCTCAAGCGCATTGATCCCGGTCGCGCATCTGAATATGACCGAATTCTGTCGGGGGGTAAGGAACCATAATAATATATTCATTTCTCGGCGGTTTGTCAAGTTCGCACCACCGAGGCGCCCACAAGCTCAGCTCACGGAGCTAATATCCCCGGCGCTGGCCGGTTTACCGGAAGCCCCTGTCTCACGAGAAGGCAGACTCGTCAGCGAGATCGTGTGGCCCCAGGCCCCGTAGCGTGGGTCCCTGGTCAGTAGAATTACCTGGCGATTCTCCGAGAAATCCACCAGGACATCCCGCAAGCGCGCAAGGTGCTCCGGGTCCAACCGGGTGAACGGATCATCAAGGACAAGTGGCGGACCCGGCGGCTCCATCTCCCCCACCATCGCGAGGCGCAAGGCAAACATCACGAGGTCCTTGAGGCCCCCTGAAAGGCTTTCCACAGGCAATCGCCGACCCGAGGCTTCGCGTATTCCCAATCGGCCCTCTGATTGCCATAAGACACTTCGAATCCTTCCTGCGGTCAACCGTTCCAGCAGACCGGTTGCTTCGGTCAGAATCTCATCGGTGAAATGCTCCTGGCGCTGCGAGATTTCAGTGTCTGCCTGAGCGATCGTTTGCTCGAGTTCATCACGCTCCGCCTCGAGTCTTTCAATTGTCTGCCGACACTCTTCCACCTTTGCCGACAAGGATTCCAGCGAATCACCGGCGTCGAATTCCAGCTCCTCCAGGGACATCGGGAGCGCATCTCGCTCCTGCTCCATCCGCTTGACATCGGCCTCGCAGACGCTCATTTCCCCAGCCAAATCCTCCAGATTCATCGGAGAAGAGAGATCCCTCGCGAGTTCGTCGAACTCTCCCCGAAGTGGGCTCAATTCCGCTCTAAGAACCTGCTCCCGACTGAGCAGCTCGTCAAGGGTCGGCAGGCTGGAGAGTCTGTCACGGACCGCTCGCAGCTCAGCCCGCAGGCCTGTCACTCGCTGCCACTGTTCCCAGAGGAGACTCGCGTCCTGGCCTTCGAGCATGGCCGCCCATCCGCGCCGGAGTTCGTCGAGCCTCCGCTCGAGTTCCCCTTTTTCACGAAGGAGCGGCGAGCGCGCATCGCTCGCCAAATCCGCCTGAAGCTTCTCTTCGAGCCGACATAGCTCTTCGATTTCTTCCTCCCGCTGGTGATCCTCTCGATGCCGCTCAGTCACGGTAGTCTCGGCTGCAGAAAGCTCAGCCTCCAGACGGGCAATTTCGAGAGACTTCTCGCCTTGCACCTCGTACTCTTTCAAGCGCACTTCGATAAGCTGCACTTCGTCCTGCAAACGCCGACATGCTTCGAGACTCTGCGCAAGACGCTCCGGCTCAAGGGCACGGAGCCGCTGGGGCAGCGATTCCGTGAGCGCAGCAATCTCAGTCTCAATAAGGTCGAGGGATGGAGTGGCCAACGCTTCGGCCTCACAGTCAGCAAGTTCATCTCGAATCGCCTGCAGTTTCTGGTTCTGCGCTCTGCAATCGTGGAGCGCTTTCAGACCTGAGGTAAGGTCAGGATAACCGGAGAGCGGCTTCAATTGATCATCCAGTTCGGCCTTTGTGTCGAGCACTCTCTTCCACTGCAATTTCAAGGCGCCGAGATCTGCTTCCAGGGCCCTCTTGGTTCTTCGAGGGAAAGCCAATCGCTTGCCAAAGATGAGGAGAAAGCTGCCACTTGTCAGGAGAGCGAGAAAGAGCCCGACAGCCCAATCCGCTATCACGAGACCCGCCGCGAAACCGATCAGGGCCATGACAACCGCAACGACTGCCGTGGGGACAAGACGCGGGTGGCGGTAGAACTCCGCCAGTTTCTGGCGCGCTTTGACCATGCGGTGTTCGGTGTTCTTCAGATCGTCTCGCGTCTCATGAAGCTTGCGCAACAGGTCTTCCGGATCAGGCGGCAAGCGGTCGAAGCCCGGGAACTCCATCTGGCAGCTTCTCGCCTGCACTCTCTCCTCTTCCTGTAAGGCCAACCACCTCTCTTCATGCTGCTTCTGCTGAGCGAGAGACTGGCGGTGCGCCTCGCGCAGTTCGGAAAGACGCCGACCTTTGTCGAGTAGTTCCACCCCAGACGCCGACTCGTCGCCAAGCTCTTCCTGAAGAAGTCTGCGCTTGACTTCACGCTTGTCTTTGAGAGCGAGGCGAGCGTGTCTCAAATCCTGCAGTCGGCGATTGATTTCCTCCAATTCCCGGTCGTGCGCTTCGGTGGAAGCGAGGTGATGCTGTCTTTCCACTTCCATACGAGATCGCTTTTCCCGCACGGTCGCCAGATCAGATTCCTTTTGCCCGCGCTCCTCTTTGAACTCTGCAATCTGAGTCGACAGAGTCCGCAGTCTTTCCTGGAGAGCCACTATTTCCGCCAGTTGCTCTCCAAGACTCTCAGGTGTCCCCCGAAACGGTCGATGATTCTCCTCGAAGCGACTCAGCAAGTCAACATGTTTAGTCCGCAACTCTTCCACCGCGGCACGGTCACGCCCGACTTCATCGAGCCAGTTCTTCAGCAGACTAATCTGCTGTTCGATGCTTTGCCGACGAGTCAGATGGTCGTGCTCTTCACGCATCTGCCTGAGCCTGTCGATCGATTGTCGAATCTGCGTCTCAAGAGACTGGCGCTCGGCCGCATTTCTCTCAATCTGCTGCTGGACCTGAATGAAGTGGGTAACCTGTTCTTCGCCGCGGGCGAGGCCCATCTGTGCCTTATGGAGCAACCCGTCTTCTTCCGGCGAAGCGGTGAGGCGCTGAAGCGCAGCCCGGGCACTCGTCCTCTTGTCAGACAAGGGCGACAGTGCAAGCGTTGCCACGGTCTGTGTTAGCACAGGATCGAAGCGGACTCCCATATCACCGTCTATGACCAAGGAGGTTTGACGCATGAGCGCCGCATTCAGTCCTTCCGACGAGAACGGGAATCCACCGAAGTGGTTTGAGTTCTCACCATCTCCAGACACAGAGGCCAAGGCCTCTGGAGTGACTTCACCGACCCTTCGCACTTCTCTTTCGCCCGCCATGAAATCAGCCGTTATGATATAGGATTCCTGACCCACCGTGATTTCGAGTTCCGCGGATTCGAATTCGGAGCTGAGGGTTTCGCGGGACTCCCTTTCCCCGCTGAGCAAGTATTCCAACATGCGCACAAATAGGGTCTTGCCGCTCCCATTTCCACCCAAGATGATGATAGGACTCACATCTGGGAATTCGAGGTGGCGGGAAAGAAATCCGGAGGACGACGGTGGTGCGTTTAGCACGAATCTACACAACCAGAGCACAGGAAGATTCACTCCAATAGGCAGGACTCTGTTTAATATAAGAAGAAAGAAGTAAAACAACAATAGTCTGGGACAAAAAAATGCATTTTGTGATCCGGTGGCGCGCGTCCTGCTCGAGAATACGGTCGAGGACTGTGAGAGGAGCGTGCACGATGGATTGCCGCGAAGAAATTCCCGACACGAAAATCGAGGTTGCGATTCGGAGAGTTTTTGATTAAATTGAACTACGGTGATGTGGAAGCTGATTATCTTTCAAAACAGAGTGAGATGGAGGAGGTTCTGTGATTGGGAGAGGCGGCCTGGCCACTCTGTTGGCACTGCTGTGTATCTGCGAAATCGGCGCTGGTCAAGACTACCTGCGTCTTGAGAATGGACGGGTGGTTCGCGGCGCCATTGTCCGGAGCGATTCTGCGACCATTTTCCTGGCTGCCTGGGATGAGCGTCATTTGCCACTGCCTCGCCTTCAGGTTTTTTCCAAGGATGAGGTCGAGAGCATCTGGTTTCGTCCGCCACCGGTCCAACATGAAGGCGGGTATCGGCCCCGCGAGCGTGGCTACGAATTTGGCGGTGGGATCACGTTCCAGAGTATCAAAGAGAGTGGGACTACAGTGCGCCGAGTCCTCCAGCTCACACTACTCGGTGGCTATACAATCCTCCCCATGGTCGGCGTTGAGGCAGAGGGTGATTTCACTTTCCCTTACGGAGAGCGGTCTGACACAACCTGGCATCGGCTACGAACGGGCTATCAAGTCGCTTTCAATGTCCTGGCACACCCTGTACAGATTTGGGGTGTAACACCCTTTGCCCTTCTTGGTGGAGGTACCGCAATCGCTGTACCCGTGGGGCATACGATTCTGACGGAGATGCGGGACAGTCGGAATCTGGTCAATCTCGGCGCAGGAATCAAATGGGGTCGAGGAGGAATTGGCTGCCGGTTGGAATACCGATACCAGTTTTACACCTGGACTCCGGATGATTTCATTCCGATTTACGATGAATTAGGCAACCGCATCGGCGAGCGCCGAGCTGACCCTCAGGAAGCCTTCAGCCATCTTGTGCGACTTGGACTTTTCTTCTATCGCTGATTTTCGAAGATTGGAAAGGACATAACGAGATGTTTGCGAAAACATGTACTTGGGTTGTTGGTTGGTTGATTTCCACTTCCCTGCTCCTTGCCGCTGGTCCATACGACTGGCCGGGCTGCGTTGACCTGAATGAGTTGGGCCACACCTCGTGGACTCACACGGATACATGGGATCAGACCACGCGTGGAGCACTTCGGGGTTGGCAAGGACTCTGGAGTCCTGAATACGCAACACCTTTGATGGCATTTGGGCCCCCAGTCCCCTTGGTATCTTCACAGGCCGATGATGCCGTGCGCCAGAGCGAGTCTCACGCTTTTCTGCTCCAGATGGCGACTCTCTTCGATGAGTCGGCTGTCGACCTTGAACTGGTTTCGGCACGATGGGTTTTGGCCAAATACAAGGTGCGTTTTCAGGAGAAACGGCTCGGCAGGCCCGTCCTGGGGAGCCGAGCAGACATCACTCTGAATGACCGAGGGGAAGTGATGCGGTGGGGAATGTGCACCTACGCGACCTGGCCGGAGCTTTCGCAGTCGGCAATCTCCATGGAACAGGCAAGTCGGAGGCTACAAAGCCAAATCGGGCGACCGGATTGGCCTGCCGATGAAGATGGTTGCTTCGCTGCCTTCTTCCCGGACCGTGTGCAGAGGGGATTACGTCCGGTGTGGTGGGTTCGACTTGCGGGGGAAGCGCCTGATGCTCGCTGGGAAGGAATCGTGGATGCGACGACCGGTGAGGTCCTCGTCGACTGGCCCGGTATTCAGAATGACGAAGTGTCCGGCACGATCCAAGGGCTGTTCTGGTATCCCTACAATTCGAGCCCGGATGATTCCGGCGCGTATACTCGCGAGACGATTTTCATCAATGACAACGAAGTCATTTCGGATATGGAGGGGCATTTTTCTCGCGAAATCAGCGGAGACGCATCGCTCCAAGCATGGTTGCGCGGGCCGTATGTGGATGTGACGGATGAGGACGCCGCGGACGCTCACCTTGACCTGGACCTCAGCCCCCCTTTCACCCCATTTGTGTGGACATGGGATACGGAAGCGGCGTCGCGTGTCGCGATGAACGGCTTCTATCATACGCGATTCATTCACACCTGGTACAAGGGTCTCGACCCGGGATTTGTCTCCCTGGACTACTCGATGCCGGTCGTCGTCAATTATGGGAGCAATTACGAGAACGCATTCTGGAACGGGATTGGCTGTTACTACGGGAGCGGCGGGGCAACCTACGACAACTTCGCGATGTACTGCGATGTGATTTACCACGAGTACACGCACGGGGTCACGGGGAGAATCTATGACGAGGGTGGCGTCCCGCTTCCCTATACCGGGCAGTCCGGAGCAATGAATGAAGCATGGTCCGATTACTTCCCCTGCACGATCACCGATGAACCCCTCATCGGAGAAGGCGGACTCTTTCGAAATAATCCGCAGCGGTATATGCGAAATCTGTACAACAACATGCACTTCCCCGAGGATTGGCGCGGCGAAGTACACGCTGACAGTCCGTTTATTTCCGGCGCACTCTGGCGCATTCGTCTGGCGCTGGGGGCAAGCATCGCCGACTCCCTGGCCCACTACGCACGATACGGGTATGCCACAACCTTCTTCGACTATCTGGTGGAGGTGCTCGAAGCCGATGACGATGATGGAGATCTCTCGAACGGCACCCCGCACTGCGAAACGATCTACTACTGCTTTGGTCACCACGGCATTGGCCCGGGTCTTGACCCGAATCTGGTCCTCCTGGATGTTCTCTGGTACGAGAACGGTAACGGCGGAAGCATCGGCGACGGAGACGGTTGGCCCGAGGCAGGTGAGCAGGTGGAACTGACATTTCAGGTGATCAACGATGTGCTTCTGTTCCCGCCTCCTGCTGAGAATGTCTCGCTCGATGTTACGAGCGATGATCTGGATCTGACGATCACGAACGGAGAGCAAGAGCTCGGTGATTTGGCTGCCGGACAAACGGTCGATATTGAACCGATCCTTATCGCAATCGCGCCTGATGCCGCCGACCACTGGACGAAAGTGACGGTTACTCTTTCCGCCGAGAATTCCAGTGTGGTCTCCGAGCACGATGTTGTCTTTTCCGTCGGCACACCGAAGGTCCTCCTTGTCAAAGATGACCAGACGAGTGATGTGGAGTCCTTCGTGGTCAAGGGGATGCATGAAGCCGATGTCATCTTCGACCAGATCGAATTGGCCGAGCACGAAAACCTGGCGGATTCCGTGTTGCCGGAACCCGGCGTAGTTTTGTGGCTTTCGGGGAACAAGCGGGAGGGAATTCTGACGACGAGCGATCGCTACTTGCTCACAGATTACCTCGAACAGGGGAATCGCGTTGTGCTGTCAGGACAGGACATTATTGATGAGCTCAGCGGTGGTCCATTTGCGCAGACTGTTCTGGAAATGGAAGTGAGTAACGATAGCTTTCGGATGGGGTCAGTGCGACCGACTCCGGGAAGTCCGCTGATGCCGGAGAACTGGTTCATGCTCGTCGGATCAGCCGGAGCGGCTAACCAGCGTCACCCTTCCGTGCTGTCGCCTTTGGGTGACAATGCCACGATTTGTGGCTATGGGATGGACGGAAGCTATGGAACCGCCGGCCTGGACTTCTATGATGGTCACGGGATTGTATTTGGATTTGGAATCGAGGCCATTTCGGGCATGGACACTTCGCAGTCTCTGGCAGTCTTTCTGGATGAACTGTTCTTCAGATGGGCATCCGACATTGTACCGGTCAAACCGCTCGATCCCAGAGCGCCTGTGCCGACCGTGGCGACCCTCGGCCCGGCGTTTCCCAATCCGTTCAACACGACCGTCAGGTTACCGTATCAGGTTCCGGCGGGATATGAAGCGGAGCTCATTGTCTTCGACATCTTGGGTCGCGAGGTAGATCGCGTGGATCTGCTGGGTCATCGCGGCACCGTTGCCTGGACGGCGACCGGGGCAACCGGACTCTATTTCGCGCAGCTCCGCTGCGCCAGCGGCACGACTCCTGTAATAAAGCTCGTCTTTCTGAAATAGGCGAGACGCAAGATCCACGACTCATTTACGGCCGCCGGGCTCCGAACGCTCGGCGGCTTTTCTCCATGCCACATAGGCACCTGCAAGAGTGAACGATCCTGCAATGACGACAAGGTCGAAGTCTTTCCGATGGCGCATCCGCTCGAAAGCCGCCTCCTCTGTTTCGACGATCTGGGCGCTCACTCCGAGAGACGAAGCAAAGGCGGCCAAGTCCGATGGTGACCGCGAACGGGGGTGGGATAAGCGTGCGAAGATCGCCTGTTTGACTTGGGGCAATACCTGTTTCAGGCAAGCTCGATAGTCTTTCTGTTCAAGTATTCCGGAGATAAGCAGGATTCTTTTGTGATGAAAATTCTCGCTCAGAAATGCTGCCAAGGCACGAAATGAAGCAGGATTGTGCGCGACATCCAGCAGGACTGGCGGTGAGCCGGG
>CAZJAD010000007.1:48467-56391 GCA_964543855.1 uncultured Alphaproteobacteria bacterium | reverse complement strand
CATTTCGTTCTACACGATGATGCACCGCAAGCCCGTGGGGAAGTATCATATTATGTTCTGCCACAATGTGGCCTGTTCGCTCCGCGCCGCCGAGGATGTGCAGGAATATCTTGAAACGAAACTGGGAATCAAAGCGGGCGAAGTGAGTGACGACGGATTGTTCAGCCTCGCGGAAGTCGAATGTCTTGGAGCGTGCGGATGGGGTCCGGTTATGCTCGTGAACGAAGAACAGTACTTCCAATTGACGCGTGAAAAGATTGACAGAATCATTGACGAACTGCGGCAAGGCCGGATGCCGCCCGGGGATTCCCCCACTCCACTCATCGGAAATGTGGCCAGCCCGGCTGCTTGATTGGTGAACGCTGATGGAACGATACATTTCAAGACACTTTGCCACGCAGGATATGCACCGCCTCCCGGTCGCACTGAAGCACGGCGCCTACGAGATGCTGAAGAAGGCCCTGAAGATGAAACCGGAAGATGTGGTCGGGCTTGTCAAGGAATCGGGGCTGCGCGGTCACGGTGGAGCAGGCTTTTCGGCTGGTCTCAAGTGGAGCTTCGTTCCGAAAGACCGTTTTCCGCGCTATGTGACGGTGAACGCCGACGAAAGCGAACCCGGCACCTTCAAGGACCGCTTGATTCTGGAGCGGGATCCTCACCTGCTTCTGGAAGGAGCGCTCATCTGCGCCTGGGCTGTGCAAGCGGAGGCAATCTACATTTATATCCGCGGCGAGTACTTCTATCCGACGAAGACTGTCAACCGAGCCATCGACGAAGCTCGAGCGAACGGATATGTCGGAGATCGAATTCTCGGATCGGACTTCTCGTGTCAAGCGTATACACATCCCGGCGCAGGCATGTACATCTGCGGCGAAGAAACAGGACTTATCGAAAGCCTCGAAGGCAAGAAAGGCCAACCGCGGTTCAAACCACCTTACTACCCGGCAGCCATCGGTCTGTGGCAGGCACCGACCATCGTGAACAACGTCGAAACGCTGGCGGCCGTACCCTGGGTTCTTCGGTTGGGACCGGAGAAATTCGCGAGTCTCGGGACGCCGAAAAACGGTGGCACCTGCCTTTTCTCACTCTCAGGATGTGTCAAGAATCCGGGCGTCTACGAGCTGCCCATGGGCTTTCCTCTCGATGATCTGATTTATGATCTCGGCGGTGGAATACTGGAAGACCGCAAGCTCAAGGCGGTGATTCCCGGAGGGTCTTCATCGCCGATTCTGACCGCTGAGGAAGCGGCGGGTATGCGGCTTGATTTTGAATCGGTCGTGGCCGCCGGTTCGATGCTCGGCAGCGCGGCGGTGATGGTGATCGACGAAACCGTGTCGATTCCCCAGCTTCTCTTCTGGGTTTTGCGTTTCTATGCGCACGAATCCTGCGGGCAGTGCACACAGTGCCGCGAGGGAACCGGCTGGATGCTGCGCCTCATGAAGCGGCTACTGGAAGGCAAAGGCCAACGACGCGACCTCGATGACATGTACGAAATCGCCGATGCCGTTGACGGAACAACGATATGTGCCTTTGGCCCAGCCGTCGCGTGGCCGACGAAGTCGTACCTGAAGAAATTCCGACCGGAGTTTGAAGCGCTGGTGAAAGAGTAGCTAATCGGAGCGAAAGAAGACTCGATTCCTTATGCCTCGCATAGAGATTGACGGAATATCTGTTGATGTACCACCGGACATCAACCTGATCGAAGCGGCCAAGATGGCGGGCATCGAAATCGCCCACTACTGCTACCACCCCGGTCTGTCGGTGGCCGGTTCGTGTCGCATGTGCCAAGTGGAAGTGGAACAGAACGGTCGAAAAGCGGTCGTTATCGGGTGCTCGACGACGGTGGCCGATGGGATGAAAATTTCGACGACGGCCGACCCGGTGCGCAAGCAGCGGCAGATGGTGTTGGAGCTGCTCCTTCAGAATCATCCTCTCGATTGTCCCGTCTGCGATGATGCCGGTGAATGCGATCTGCAGAACTACTACATGAAGTACGGCCTCCATGACAGCCGCATGGACCTCGGAGACAAGTACCACAAGCACAAGGTGCTGGACATTGGTCCGACGGTTGTTCTGGACAGCGAGCGCTGTGTTCTCTGTTCGCGGTGCGTGCGGTTCTGTCAGGAAATCACGGGCACCGGCGAGCTCGGCATTTTCGGGCAAGGGATGACATCGGAGCTACTGGCACTTCCTGATGTACCTCTGGACAATCCCTATTCCGGCTGTGTGGTCGATCTCTGTCCCGTGGGCGCGCTGACGGACAAGGACTTTCGCTTCAAGCGGCGCGTCTGGTATCTCAAGCAGGCTCCTTCGATATGCCAGCTATGCTCGCGCGGCTGCAACATCGACATCCACTATGAGACTCATCGCGCATACAAAGCACCCACGCGGCGCATCCAGCGACTGAAACCTCGTTACAACAGGCTTGTCAACGAGTGGTGGATGTGCGATCGAGGCCGCTACAGCTATCACGAAGTGGACTTGCCCGACCGCCTGACGAGAGCGCAAGTGCGAGGGTCGAATGGTGACAGGGCGCCGGATGTCAAACGCGTGCTGCAAGAGGCTGCCCGAGCCATCAAGAACGCCAAGGAAAAACATGGGACAAAGTCCATTGCCGTTCTGGGAAGCGCCAAGTCCTCAAATGAGGATCTGTACCTTCTCCACCGACTTTTCGGCCAACATCTCGGCGTGCAGCACCTGGATGTAGCATTGAAGAGTGAACCGACGGGTGAGGAAGACGAGATTCTTCGAAAAAAGGATCTCACGCCCAATCGGCGCGGCGCATTTGAGATTGGAGTTCGGCCCATCGGAGGCGACAGGCTTTCCGGTGACGACATCGTGAAGGCGGCGGAGGCCGGTGAAATCCGTGTTCTCGTAGTCGTACGCCACGACCTCAGCCTCACACTTCCGCCCGAACGCCTGAGTCGATTGGGGAATCTGGACTATCTCCTCTATCTTGGAGAACACGAAGGTCCGATGACCGGCATCGCTCACGGCACCCTCCCGATTGCCATGTGGGCTGAACGCGAAGGAACCTACACGAACTTTCAAGGCCGTGTGCAGCGAACGAGTCAGGCACTTCAACCGTTGGGCGAAGCGCTCTCCGAATGGGAGATATGGAGAATGCTGGCCGCGGAGGTCGGCCTGACAATCAAGGTGAAGACACCGAGAGATGTCTTCACCGATATGACGAAGAATGTCGCCGCATTCCGCGGACTGACTTGGGAGGGTTTGGTGCCCTGGGGTTCGATGCTCTCGGGCGTTCCCGAGCCACCCTATCGGAAGGTGCGAACCTCGACGCCACTCGAATAAACCAGCGTCTCGAAACAGATGACACCTTTGCTCGAAGAAACCATCATCGCGCTCGCCAAAATCTCTTTTGTCCTGGCACTTGTTTTCGGTTTCGCGGTCTTGTTGACCTGGGCGGAACGCAAGCAGCCAGCGCTCATGCAGGATCGGTTGGGAGCGAACCGTGCTCCGATACTGGGGCTGCGACTCTGGGGCCTCTTTCACTCCATTGCTGAGACGCTCAAGCTCATCTTCAAAGAGGATTTCATTCCGCCGAAAGGTCTCAAGTTCGCGTTTCATTTTGCGCCGATCATCACTCTGTTCCCCGCTCTGGTAACTTTTGCGGTTATTCCGTTTGGGAATCAGCTTGAAATCGGTGGCAGAATCATTCTCCTGCAGATACTCAACTTGAACATCGGCGTGCTCTTTCTGCTGGCGTTCGGCGGTTTGGCAGTCTATGGGATTATGTTGGGTGGGTGGTCATCCAACAACAAGTACTCGCTCCTGGGAGGCATGAGAGCCATGGCCCAGACGATCAGCTACGAGGTCGTGATTGGGCTGACGATTATTGGGCCGGTGATGGTGTTCGGCACGCTCGAGTTGGGGAACATGGTGCGGATGCAGAATCAGTTGCTCTTCGGCTGGCTGCCGATGTGGGGCGTCGCTGTTCAGCCATTGGCCTTTCTCATCTTCCTGCCAGCGGCGATTGCCGAAACGAAACGGATACCCTTCGATCTGCCCGAATCCGAGTCCGAGATCATTGGTTTCAATCTCGAGTACTCGGGAATGCGCTGGGGAATGTTTTTCCTGGGAGAGTTTATTGAGTTGGTCGTGCTTGCCGGGCTTCTGACGACTCTCTTTTTCGGCGGCTACCATGTGCCATATCTGTACGACAGTTTCGAAGTATCCGGCACTGGCGGCTTCATCTTCCCCTGGGGTACGATGATTCCCCTTTCCGATATGTGGGTGGTCATCCTGCGCATCGGCGCCTTCGCAGCAAAGATCGCCTTCTTCCTGTGGCTCCAGCTTCTGGTGCGCTGGACCATGCCTCGGTTTCGCTATGACCAGCTGATGCGCGTCGGTTGGAAAATCTTGATTCCCCTGGCGTTTGTGAATATTGCTCTGACCGGCCTCATATTGCTCATGCTTCAGTAAAGACATTGGTTTTTCAGAGAAACACATGAAGCTCAAACAGCGAATCCTCCTGATGCTCGTCCTCGCGTTGGGACTTGCGCTCGTCGTCGTCTCGTGCCGGGGTCGCGCCAGAAGGCCGCTTAGCCGTCTCACACTCAGCACGAGCCTGCTCGACTTCGGCCGGACCATCACAGAGCAGCAATTCTTCGTGACCAAAGGCGACATGGTCGACACGGTGGACACCTTCTGGGAGATTTCTTCCGGGATTCCCTTCTGGGCTGACGTGGATCCAACTTCCGGGACGCTGAAACCGTATTCAGATACCAACTATGTTCGGGTCCGAGTCGGCCGTCTGGGAGTCGGTCCCGGGAGAACGACGGCCGAATTAGTGTTTTCCACATCTTCCGGCGCCGGTTTGGTGCCCGAGGACACCTTAGTGCTCTCGGTCGAGAAGTCATGCGATCTACTGGGCGACGACTTCAACGAAGGCAACGCCTCGGGCTGGAATGCCAGTGGACTGGTCAGAACGCAGAATGATGGAGGCTATGTGACGCTCAAGCCGAACAGCCCGGTCGAGCCGGGGCGGCTTGTTCGTCCTGTAGCCGACCTGACCGTGCCCTGTGTCATCACGGCTCGATTCCGGCACGCACTGCAAGAGGCAACCGACAGCCGATATGGCATCCTCCTCGAAGATTCCAGACCGGAGAATGCCCTCTATTTCGCGGTCAATGTGGATGAGAACACGAATTACTCGTTCCATCAATTCAGGAATAGTGCTTGGAAAACGCATCGGTCAGGGAAAACAAATCTTATTTCCACCCGCGCCGGTGATTGGAACATTCTGCGGTTGGAGCTCTACGAAGCCGATCAGAAAATCTACGCTCGCGGCTTCGCCGGGATAGCGAGCTTACCGCTTTTCGACGATGTTGAACTGGGTTCAGATTTGGAGTTCACCAAGGCAGGAATCCGGAGCGACGAGTACACGATTGATGCCGATTGGTATTGCGGAGTACGGCGGTAAATGTGTTCAGGATTGATGCGCTTTGCACTTTTCATTCGAGTTTCACCCGGGAATTGTCCGGATCTTTCAAAGGAGGTTCTGTCATGAAATTGTGGAAACGACTTCCACTCGTACTGCTTCTCGGCATGGGAATCATGGTCTTTGGTATTGGGTGCGCTGGCGATGATGAGGAGGAGCCCCCTCCTCCCCCAGAGGGTCAGCTCGCGCTTGTGGCGCACACCCTCAATTTTGGCGAGACCATAACTGAACAGCAACTCACGATCTCTAACGCCGGCGATGCTTCGCTGACCTGGAGCATCAGCGGTGCCAGCATCCCCTACTGGGTTACTGCAAACCCAACCGGCGGCACTCTCACGGCGGACGGACAGACGCAAATCACGATTCGAGTTCATCGAGTTGGAGTTGGTCCGGGGACAACGACGGCTGTCCTCATGTTTTTGACAGATTACAACGATGATTCACTTACAGTAACCGTGGGCCGAACCTGTGATCTCCTGGGAGATGACTTCAACAGCGGCAGTGCAGCGGGATGGACGGCCACGGCGCTGGATGTGTCGCAGAATGACGATGGTTATGTCGTGCTTGGCCCCAACAGTGCGATCGAAGCGGGTCGTCTCATGCAGAATGTGGCTCCCATCATGCCGTGTGTCATTTCCGCCCGGCTCCGACGCTCGACACAAACAGCCACATACAAGCAGTACGGGCTCCTTTTGCAGGGCGCAACGACCGGAAATGCTCTCTATTTCACTGTTTACGTCGACAACGACACAAACTACACGGTCGAGCAGTCCGTCGGTGGAAACTGGGAAGTGTTACACGCCGGTCTTACCAGCTTGATCTCGACGAACATGGGAGACTGGAACATCTTGCGGCTGGAGCTCTATGAGCAGAACCAGACGACCTACGCTCGCGGCTATGCCGGAACAGCGGATCAGTTCCTCTTCGAAGATGTCGAATTGAGCAGTGCCATAACCTTTGCCAAAATGGGAATTCGAAGCGAAGAATACACGGTCCACGCCGACTGGTTCTGCTCAGCTCGACAATAGACGCAAAAGCCGCGTGATTTCCTTGAGAACCGGATGAAAAATGATTGAGCGAAAAGTCATCGTACGTGATGTCAAGCTGTCTTGGTGGCAGAAGACCTACTACCCTGAGGTTGCGCGTGGCCTGTGGGTGACCGCAGTCCACTTCTTTCGCAACTTCGCTCGGCATTGGCTCCGGTATGTCTTTCGGATAAAGAGCGTCACGCCGGGGGCCGTGACGATTCAGTATCCGGAGGAGAAGCGCCCCGTGAGTCCTCGCTGGCGCGGTCGCCATCGGCTGATGCTCAGGCCCGACGGGACTCCTCGTTGCGTTGCGTGCATGATGTGTGAGACGGCTTGCCCGGACGAGTGCATCCGCATCACTCCAGCCGAAACGCCGGATGGTCGCATCGAGAAATTTCCGGCGGCCTTCGATATTGATCTTCTTCGCTGCTGTTTCTGCGGGCTGTGCACCGAAGCCTGCCCGGAAGACGCCATTCGCATGGATTCCTTTGATCTGGACCTGGCCGCCTACGCTCGAGAGGATTTCCTCCTTGACCGCGAATTCCTCCTTCGTGGCAGCGAACTGACGACTCATGCTCAGTACGACGGCGAGCTTGAGGGAAAGCTCGTGGCTCGCCTAAACCTCCTGAAAGAAGCCAGGCAAGCCGCCGGATCAGGATAGACTCTGGCCGATGAAACCTTTGAACGCCGCGCTGAGCAAGGTCTAAGGTCTTGGGCGCGGCGATTGTTCTTTGGAGAGCAGGAATAAGGGACAGGAGATGAAGGTTTTTGTAACCGGCGGAACAGGTTTCGTCGGGCGGGCCATCGTCGCCGAGCTGCTTCGTCGAGGTCACGAGCCCGTGCTTCTGGTGCGCCGTGGATCGGAAGGCAAGTTCCAACCGATGCCGAACAGCAGCCCACGGGCTGAACACCTTCATGTCATCGCCGGAGATGTCTTGAAGCCGGAACCGTGGATCGATGCCCTGAAGAAGGTTGATGCGGTCATTCACCTGGTGGGAATCATCCGTGAGTTCGGTCGAGCCCGCTTCGACCTTCTCCACCGTGTTGCCACGGAGAACATCGTGCGAGAAACGGAACTGGCCGGAGTCCGGCGCTATGTGCACATGTCGGCCTGCGGCGTCGGACGGCTTTCGACTTCGGTCTACATGAAGACCAAGTTGGCTGCCGAAAAGGCAGTCAGGGCCTCGCGGTTGAATTGGACCATATTTCGACCGTCGATCATCTATGGTCGCGGCGATGGTTTCGTGACTCCATTTCTTAGACAATTTCGCCGTTTCCCGGTCTTTCCACTGATCTCCGGTGGACGCACGCTTTTTCAGCCCATCGCGGTCGAAGATGTTGCGCGTGTGTTTGTGAGTGCCGTCGAACGGACGGACCTGGCCGGAAGAACATTTGAAATTGGCGGCAGCGAGGTTTTCAGCTTCAGACAAATCAT
>CAZJAD010000007.1:2800-48367 GCA_964543855.1 uncultured Alphaproteobacteria bacterium | reverse complement strand
TTTGCGTTGCGGAAGATCGGCCCCGTCCGCATGCTCCGCAATCCATTCGCTCAGCGGTGCGCAGAGGCCGAAGCACGAGGTGCCAACGAAGAAGAGCAGCGAGTCCTTCTGGGAGAGCATCGCGAACGACTGGGCATATTTGAAGGAGACTGGGAAGAGGGGCAATTCGAGGCCGGAATGGGCGCCGGACTGATAAACGATATTCCAAGCGCGGGCGATGTCGTTGCACGACTCGTGCGAGAATGCAACGAAGTGATCAAGCGACTCCGATCACTCGAGCCCTCATGACACCAGCAGCGAAGATAGCAGAATAGACTGAGACCAAATAGAGAGATTGATCATGAAACTATCAACCACCCTTGGCCCGGTGAAAGGCAGGCCGGGCGCCCTCGCCGTCTTTCTGTTTGACGACGAGGCGAAGAAGCCGAAACTGAATGTGTTGAACGCGCCAATGCTCCGTGAAGTCCGGAGACTCATCAAAGCCAGTGATTTCAAGGGAGAAACCGGCGATCCCGTCTACCACTTCACTTCCGAAGGAGCGGCGCGGATTGTCATGCTCGTGGGCCTGGGACCTCGCAAGGAGTTCGATTGGAACACCATACGGCTGGCGGTCGCCGCCGCGGTGCGCAAGGCACGCGACCTGGGTGCCGGAACCCTCGCCTGTGTCAGCACCACCGGCGGCACGGACGACCTTTCCGCCGCTGATGTAGGACGCGCGGCAGCCGAAGGCGCCATCCTGGGAGACTACCGCTACCTGGAGTACCGGGCCAAGGCGAGAGAGACAGCCAAGAAGCTGGATGCAGTCGCTTTCTACTACGACGATCCGAAACGCAAGGCCGCTGGAAGCCGAGGACTTGAACTTGGTCGAATCCTTGCTGAAGCGACAAACTACGCCCGCGACCTTGGCACTCACCCCTCCAACTTGGTCACGCCCACCTACCTGGCCGAGGAGGCGAAGAAACTCGCCTCGAAAGGGCTCAAGGTCAAGGTGATCGAGCACGCGCAGATGGCACGGCTCGAAATGAACGCCCTTCTGGCGGTCGCCAGAGGGAGTGCACAGCCTCCGAAACTGATCCTGATGGAGTACCGGGCTCCGGGTGCACGGCGAACGCTCGCGTTCGTGGGCAAGGGTGTCACCTTTGACAGCGGCGGCATCTCCATCAAAGCCGGCGAGAAGATGGATGAGATGAAGATGGACATGTGCGGCGCTGCGGCCGTGCTGGGTGCGATGAGTGCTATCACTCGAATCAAACCAAAATGCAATGTCATCGGGATAATTCCGGCGGTGGAGAATCTACCGAGCGCCACCGCATACAAACCGGGTGATATTATCACGGCCTCCAATGGCAAGACAATCGAGGTGCTCAATACGGATGCGGAGGGCCGCTTGATTCTTGCCGACGCCCTTGTCTACGCGGTCAAGACCTACAAGCCGTCAGCGATCGTCGACTTGGCGACTTTGACCGGCGCATGCGTTGTCGCTCTGGGCCACCATGCCAGTGGGCTCTTCGCCAATCGACCGAGCATCCGCAAAGCGGTCGAGCGAGCCGGAGAGAGCGCGGGAGAGAAACTCTGGCACCTCCCGCTCTACAAGGAATACACAGACGATATCCAGAGCGACATCGCGGACATCATGAATGTAGCGGGACGCTGGGGCGGCGCGTGTACCGCGGCCGCGTTCTTGCAGGAGTTTGTCGGCAAGACGCCTTGGGCTCACCTGGATATCGCCGGAACTGCCATTGACCCCAAGAGTTCGAGCATCCTGCCCAAAAAGGTAGCCTCTGGGGTCGGTGTGCGCACACTTCTGCATCTGGCAATGGATTTCTGAGCTGAATGGAACGGGTCGTACTCACAATCCTGATTGTTGTTTCTCTCTATCTTTTCTTGCGACCAGTTTGGAAACGGGTACAGCTGGTTCGGAGAGCCAAGGGTAGATTTGACTTGGACAGAATCGGAAAACGGTTGGTCCGCTTTCTGAGTGAAGTCTGTTTCCAGTCTACGGTCATCAATCAGCGGCCCGTGCCCGGTGCCATGCACACGCTTGTCTTCTGGGGTTTCCTTGTTTTTATCCTTGAGACTTTCCATCATTTCGCGGCAGCATATGGATGGCTGCCGCTGGGCGAGGGCGCTTTTCATCGTGCGTTTGGGGCGATCGTCGCGCTTTTCGCCGTCCTAGTCATTGTGGGGATAACCGTTCTGGCTTTTCGCCGATTTGTTCTGCGACCTGAGGCGTTAGGGCACTTCTCATGGAGCTCGGGACTCGTGACCCTCTTCATTTGGATTCTGATGGTCACGTATCTGCTGAGCTATCTCGGCTTGCTGGAAACACCGTTCGTTCAACGCGCCAACTGGTGGATTCACTCGGCAACGATTCTGGCATTTCTAATGCTCATTCCTCACAGCAAACACCTGCATCTTGTCCTGGGACCTGTCACAACATTCTTGAAGGACTTTGAGCTGGCGCGAATTCGTCCGCTCGACTTCGAAAAGGAAGAGTTCGGCACTGAGAAGCTCTCTGATCTCGACAAGCATTCGGTACTGGGCGCATTCACATGCGTGGAATGTGGTCGATGTTTTGATCAGTGTCCAGCCAATCAAACGGGGAAAGGCCTGGACCCGAAACAACTCATGCTGGACTTGCGCGCTGGTCTCCTGAAGAACCCTGAGGAGATCGCCGTCGGCCCTGTCATTGAAGACGAGATTCTTTGGCAGTGCACGACTTGCGGAGCATGTACCTTCCAGTGTCCGGTGGGCATCGATCAGGTTATCCCGATTATCGGCATGCGTCGTGGGAAAGTGGCGGCCGCCGAGTTTCCTTCGACTCTGCGGCCACTGTTCGACAACCTCGAGAAATCCGGCAATCCCTGGAAATACCCCGCGGATCAAGCCAACGAATTCATCGAAGCCAACAAGTTCCCCATTTTTAAAGACCATGAGGTGCTCTATTGGATGGGCTGCATGGGGCGGTACGACTTCTATTACCAGAAAGTCGCGCTGGCCATGGCACGAATCCTGACAGTGGCCGGCGTGCGCTGGGGAATTCTGCAAAACGAGAAATGTACGGGGGACGCCGCGCGGCGTGCGGGAAACGAGCTCGTCTTTCAGATGCTCGCAGAGCACAATATCGAGATCCTGAATCAGGCTGAACCCGATCTCATCGTGACGACCTGTCCTCACTGCCTGCGCACGCTGCAGGAATACCGCGATCTCGGCTTGAACCGCCAGATTCCGGTTGTTCATCACTCCGAATACATCGTCCGCTTGTTACGGGAAGGCAGGCTTGGTCTCGCGAAAGTTGAGCCTGAGAAAGTCGTTTATCATGATGCGTGCTACCTCAGTCGATACATCGGCGGCACGCATATGCAGTATCCGAGGCAACTGATCTCCGCTGCGGGACTGATGGTCGCAGAATCAGACCATCGGCGCGAGCGCTCTTTTTGCTGTGGTGCTGGCGGCGGTCTCCTGTTTACCGAGGAGACTGTGGGAGAGCGTGTCAATCATCGCCGGGTCAAAGAGCTTACAGAGACAGGAGCTCCTACCGTTGGCACAGCCTGCCCTTTCTGTCAGCTCATGTTGCGCGATGGTCTGAAAGACTTGAACATGGAATCCGTTGGCGTCCACGATATTGCTGAGCTTGTGGCAGCCTCCGTTTCAACATAAGACACGCAGTATCAGAAGTTGGACACATTCTGATGTGTTATTGCCAATGGAAACCTGCCCACGCATCCCAAGATAGACCATGAAGATCGGTGACTACACTCTGACGCCCATCGTGACGGGCAATTTCAGACTCGACGGGGGGGCGATGTTCGGCGTCGTGCCGCGTGTCCTGTGGGAAAAAACGAATCCGCCGGATGAGAAGAATCGCATTCAGATGACGATGCGTGCCTTGCTCATCCAGGGAAACGGCCGCCGGATCCTGATTGATGATGGAGTCGGGGACAAGTATGATGACAAGTTCGGGCGAATATTCCACATTGATCACACTCATTCGACCGTGGAAAAGTCTCTATCCGAAATCGGGCTGAAGACTCAGGACATCACAGATGTCATCTTAACACACCTTCATTTCGACCACTGTGGCGGAAGCACTCGGCACGAGGGATCGGGAATCGTGCCGACTTTTTCTCGCGCACGCTATTTCGTACATAAGGAGCAATATGAACACGCCCTGAAGCGCAACGAACGGGATCGAGCAAGTTACTTTCCCGAGAACTTCGAACCTCTCAAGGCCGCCGGGCAGCTTGAGCTGCTCACAGGACCGACCGTGATTTCCTCCGGCATCGAGACTCTGGTCGTTGGTGGGCACACGCCAGGCCAGCAGCTCGTGCGGATTTCTCATGGCTCGAGTACCGTGCTGTACAGTGCGGACCTTATTCCCACAGCGAGTCACATCCCCCTCCCGTACATCATGTCCTACGACCTCTTTCCCATGACGACTCTCGAAGAGAAGAGGCGTTTACTCCCGCAAGCTCACGCGGAAGGCTGGATACTTTTCTTCGAGCATGATCCATTCCGTGCCGCCGCGAAAGTAGCGAAATCGGACAAGGGATTTTTCATGGGCGAAGAGGTGACCTTAACATAAACCGCCACGGACATCAGAGAAACGGCAGTCGAAACTACGGTCATCGAAAATGAAAACAACCGTTGTCGGCAGCTATCCCAAAATTCCCAATCGTCCTCGCCCGGCCAAGCATCGAATGGCTCTGACGCGCTTTCAGCAAGGTAAGATCACGGCCGAAGAACTGAGGGACATCGAGAATGAAGTGACGCGTGAGGTCATCCAAGAGCTTACCGACGCTGGCCTCGATATCATCAACGACGGCATGATTCGTTGGGAAGATGGCCAGACTCCCTTTGCAGATGGTCTGGAGGGTTTCGAGCGCGGGGGTCTCATTCGGTATTTTGACACGAATACATACTACCGTCAGCCCATTGCTACGGGGCCGATCCAATTCAAACAACCTGTGACGGTCGAGGATTTCGAGTTCGCGAAAGCGAATAGTACAAAACCCATCAAGCCCGTTGTGACCGGTCCGTATACACTGGCGCGTCTCAGTGAGAACGGGCACTATGAGAAGATGGCCGATTTCGTCGCGGATCTCGCGCGAGCATTGCGCGAAGAGCTGCTGGCGTTGGAAGCGGCAGGTGCCGAGATGATTCAGGTTGACGAGCCTGCCATTCTATGTTCTCCCCAAGACGGCGGATTGTTTTCGGAAGTCATCCGCGCTCTCGTTCAGGATGTGAAAGCGCCCATCGTTCTGCAGACTTATTTTGGAGACGCAACCTCGCTCTGGCCCACATTGACAGCCCTCCCCGTAGCCTGGCTCGGCATAGATCTCGCGACCACGCGGGATACCTGGAAGACATTTGATGATTGGCAGGGCGGGCTTTGCCTTGGAGTTGTGGACGCGCGAAACACACGCGCCGAAGACTGGAAGACCATCCGTCCCAAGATAGAGGAACTCTTGGAGACCTTCGAAGATGAGCGCTTGATGCTCAGCCCGTCGGCAAGTCTCGAATTCTTGCCTCGAGAATGCGCAGAGGAGAAACTCAAGAGCATGGTCGCCTTTGCCAAGGAATTCTGAAATGGCAGGTAAGCGAATGCCAACAGGGCAAGGCGAGTGGCAAGCACTTCAGACCAGTTTCAAAAGAGAAGAGCGAGGCAGAGATCTATATCGAAAATGGGCGACTGAAACCCAGAAGCCGGTTGCCAAGCGGACCTTCGAGACGCTCGCACACCGCCAGGACAGATTTTTGCAGGTCGTCCAGAGTGTCATTTTGACTTTCCAAAGCAAATCGGATCGTTCGCGCCAAGAAGCTCGCTTGCCTGTTCTTAGACCTGTCGTGAAAGTTGTCGAGACAATCTTGCGGGAAGCCGGCTGCTCATCGCACGAGGAAGCAGGCGCTGTCCATAGAGACACATTTCGAGCCTACTTGTGGGCGCTGGGATTCGAAGAAGAGGGAGCCGAGGTGTATGCGAGGCTGGCACGGGGTGTGGAGCAGAAGAGCCTTGCGGAACTGTTTGCTTTTCTGCATAAACGCAAAGGCGAGCACTATCGGATTCTCGATCAGACACTGGCCTTCGGGCACTTGCCGGAGGCTTCTTCTGACAAGATGACTGACTCTCTTGTTGGCCAACGAGGAGGATAGTTTTTGCACCGCAGTCTGCGAACAACATCCGTGGGGAGTTTTCCGAAGCCGCTGTATCTGAGACGGGCTCGCGCAGCTTATGATCGCGGGGAGTTGTCGGAAGCCGAGCTTGACAAGCTGACGAAGAAGGCGACACAGCAGGTCATCACACTGCAGAATGACATCGGGATCGACATCATGGTGGATGGCGAGATGTATCGAGGGGACATGGCCACTTACTTCGCCGCGAATCTGACTGGCTTCGAGATATCCGGACTTGTCCGCTCTTACGGAAATCGCTACTATCGGAAGCCCGTTTGCGTTTCGGAAGTGAAATTCAAGGCTCCCGTGACAGTGAAGTGGTGGGAATTCGCAAAGGCCCTGACCCAGCAGCCGATGAAAGCGATTCTCACCGGTCCATACACCATGATGGACTGGTCCTTCAACGAGTACTACGCCACCCGGTCGGAGTTCGCCCGGGATCTCGCCCTTGCCTTGCGCGAAGAAGTGAAGTCGCTCATCGCGGCTGGAGCGACTGAAATTCAGATTGACGAACCTGCAATCTCAGTACGACCACAGGAACTGGATTTGGCCATAGAAACCTTCAAACGGGTTGTGAAGGATCTCGATGCGCATTTCTACACTCATATCTGCTACGGCGATTTCACGAAGATTTACCCCAAAATCCTCGAATTGCCTGTCCACCAGCTTGATCTGGAGATGGCAAATTCCGGCATGGATATGCTCGAGCTTTTCCGCAAGAACAAGTTTACGAAGGAAATCGGCCTGGGCGTCGTAGACAGCCACAGCCATATCGTAGAAAACAAGGACGAGGTTAAGAACCGCATTCGGCAGGCCATGGAACTGATTGCACCCGAGAAAATCTATGTCGATCCCGATTGCGGACTCAAAACACGCACCTGGAACGAGGCCGCCGACAAGCTGAAAGTCATTGCCGAAGCTGTCGCTGAACTGCGGCAGGAACTCAAATTAGACTAAACAGATTCGCGGTCCCTCGGATTAGATAACGGGGAGAAAGGTGGCGCGCCGACACCAAGAAGGATTTTTGGATCTCATTCGCGAACGCGTTTTGGTCTGCGATGGCGCGATGGGAACCATGCTCTATGCGCGAGGCCATTCGTATCGCTCGTGCTTTGATGAGCTGTGCGAGAGCTTGCCATCCGTGGTGGAAGCGCTGCATCGAGAATATATTGCCGCCGGGGCGAATGTCATCGAGACGAACACATTCGGGGCCAATCCCATCCGCCTAGCCGAGCATGGCCTCGAGAATCGTGCACGAGAGATTAGCCGTGCCGGCGCGCGTCTGGCCCGCAAGGTGGCAGGAGATAAGGTTTTTGTTGCCGGGTCCGTCGGCCCACTGAACAAGCAACTCAGACCCATTGGCACTCTCTCCCTTGCCGATGCACGAGAAGCCTTTCGCGTGCAAATAACCGGCCTGCTCGAGGGTGAAATTGATCTACTCATTCTCGAGACCTTCTTATCCCTACCGGAAATTGGCGAAGCCATCGCTGCTACGCGAGAGCTGTGTGATCTCCCCATCATCGCGCAGATGACTTTCACTGAAGAGGGAAAAACGATCGTCGGCGACAAGCCCGCCGAGGTGTTCGAGGCTCTGCGACAAGCGGGCGCGGATGTTATCGGAGTCAACTGCAGCGTTGGCCCCCAAGGCGTGACCGAGGTCATCGAGAGGTTCGCGGCGATCGCAGATTGCCCTCTGTCGGCTCAACCCAACGCCGGGTTGCCGCGCGTGATCGGCGGGCGGTACATCTATTTGACTTCGCCTCAGTATTTTGCCAGTTACGCTGTCAGATTCGCGGAACTTGGCGTCGGCCTGGTCGGGGGTTGTTGTGGAACAACGCCAGAGCATATCGCCGCGATGGCAAAGGCCGTGTCCGGGCGCAAGCCCACCCGCCCGACGCGCATCCAAGTTCGCCCGGTTATCGAAGAAGCCGCTACCAGACCATCGCTCACGCCCCACGCTCCCTCTTTCTTCCGGGAGCAACTCGGCAAGCGTTTCATGATTTCCGTCGAAATTGATCCTCCGCGCAGCGCCGATACGGAACCTTTCATTCGGTCAGCGAAATACTTGAAGGCGAGCGGAGTGGACCTGATCAATGTCGCGGACAGCCCTCTGGCGCGGGCTCGCATGAGTGCCTTGGCCATGGCCCACCTCGTTCGGCAGGAGGCCGGTGTCGAGATCCTGCTTCACATGAGTTGCCGCGACCGAAATGCCATGGCATTGCAGTCCGAACTGTTAGGAGCACATGCCCTCGGGCTGCGCAACATTCTGGCCGTGACCGGAGACCCTCCGTCGGTGGGTGATTACCCCTTCGCCAAGGCAGTCTTCGAGCTGGATTCGATCGGGCTTTCGCACCTCATCACGCGGCTGAATCAAGGTATCGACTTGACCGGTCGGCGGCTGGCCGAACCGACCGATTTCCTGCTTGGTGTCGCTGTCAATCCTACGGCGCCGGACATGAGGGAAGAATGGGTCCGGTTCGAAAAGAAAGCAGAGGCCGGAGCATGCTTTGCGTTCACGCAACCGCTCTTTGACCTGCACACGATGGAAGAATTCTTCAAGCGAGCCGAGCCTTTGGGACTTCCGATTTTCGTGGGCATCTTGCCACTGCGCAGCGCCAAGCACGCCGAATTCCTGCACAATGAAGTGCCGGACATCACAATTTCGGACGAGGTTCGCCGTCGCATGCGCGACTCCGGCGACCGAGGCGCCGAAGTCGGAATCGAAATTGCCCGCGAGTTTCTGCGTGTCGCTCGGCCACTGGCACAAGGAGTCTACCTGATGCCCCCGTTTAACAAATTCGAGATGGCCATCGGTGTAATCGAGGGCGTTGATCTGAAATGACCGATGGGGAGAACATCATCTTGCACAGCACGCACAATGCCTTTGCCTTGCTTCCACAGGGATGAGCCTCCGGGGTGAATAGAGATCGTGGGTGTTTGGCGAATGAATAAAGAGGATTGCCAGAAGAAGGTCGAAGAGCTGATCCGGCTCTGCCAGGACGAACACCACGTCGCGATCATCTCGCACGATAATCCCGATCCGGATTCCCTGGCGAGCGCATGGGCGCTATCGCATCTTCTGAAAGCGAGAAAAGTGCCCACAAAGCTGCTCTATGCAGGCGTGTTGGGGCGGACGGAGAACCGGGCACTGGTCACCGCCCTCAACATCCAATTCGAGCATGTCGAGACCCCCCGCGATGCGCAGCCTCTACCCTACGCGCTGCTTGTCGTGGACACCCAACCCGACTTCGGGAACAACTGTCTACTGCCGCAAGACCATGTTGTCGGGGTCATTGACCATCATCCTCCGGTGACGAAACGAGTCTTGTTCCCGTTCAGTGATGTGCGGCAAGGCTATGGCGCAACGGCGACGATTCTCTGGGAATACCTGACCTGCACCGGCGTGCCCATTGGCCGGAAGCTTGCGAGTGCGCTCCACTATGCGATTCGCACAGAGACGATGGAGCTGGGTCGCGGGACCTCCGAGGCGGACCGGATAGCTTACATGGATCTTGTCCCGCGCATGGATTACGGAACGCTGGCAATGATCCTGAATGCGAAACGACCGGCGAGTTTCTTCACGGCGATCGGCAAGGCGGTGCGGCGCGCCAGAATCTACGGCCCTGCTCTTGTGCTGCCGATGGGCCGTGTGCACACGCCCGAAATCGTGCCCGAGACGGCGGAAACGCTACTGCGGCTCGAGGGGGTTGTCTGGGCACTCAGTCTCGGGGAACATGGCGGCAATCTCTATTTCTCCCTTCGATCCACAGACCCGGAATCCAACGCAGGGGGCCTTGCACTTTATTTGGCTGAAGGCTTAGGCAGCGCAGGTGGCCATGATCAGACGGCAGGCGGAAAGATCGTGCTTTCGGATTTCGACGCGACAAGCCGACAGGAATTGCCACGCCGTCTTGTCCGACGATTCTTGAAAGCGCTGGTCTTGCCTCGTCGAGGCCGCCCGCTGGTCGGTCCGGCATCAGGGAAATAAAAAATCCGGAACTTCGGTTCCGGATTTTTCTTGAGGCCACTCCGAGAGCATTAGCGTCCACGCAAGGCCGCTTGAGCCGCCGCCAACCTCGCTATGGGAACGCGGAAGGGACTGCACGAAACATAGTCCAGTCCGACGCGATGGAAGAAGTCTATTGAATGGGGATCCCCGCCATGCTCGCCGCAGATTCCCACTTTGAGATCTCGGCGAGTGTGCCGCCCTTTCTCGGTGCCGAGTCGAACGAGCTTGCCAACGCCATCCACATCGAGAGACTGGAAGGGATTGTGAGCAACGATGATGTTGTCCAAGTAGAAAGGGAGGAAAGTCCCGGCATCATCGCGGGACACTCCCAAGGTCGTCTGGGTCAGGTCGTTCGTGCCAAAGCTGAAGAACTGGGCGACTCTTGCGATGTCGTTGGCGATTAAGGCGGCGCGAGGAAGCTCGATCATCGTCCCAAGCAGATATTCGATTCTCCTACCTTCCTTCTGCATCACTTCATCCGCCACATGCCGCACAACTCGAGCTTGCTCCTCGAACTCGCGGACAAAGCCGACCAGTGGAATCATGATTTCCGGATGTACGAGTATTCCCTCGTCTATGACTTTCAGTGCCGCCTGGAATATTGCGGTCGTCTGCATCTCGGTGATTTCCGGGAAGACAATACCCAGCCGACAACCTCGATGCCCAAGCATCGGGTTCGCCTCAGCCAGCGAATTGACACGCGCGCGAACATCCTCAGTCGTCTTTCCGAGTTTTTTGGCCAAGTCTGCCTGCGTCTTATTGTCGTGCGGCAGGAACTCGTGCAGCGGGGGATCCAGCATGCGAATCGTCACGGATCTGCCGGCCATCACTCGAAAGATGGCCGCGAAATCCTCACGCTGATAAGGCAATAATTTGGCCAGTGCTTTTCGGCGTCCGTCAGTTGTCTCAGCCATGATCATCTCACGCACCGCATCAATGCGGTTGCCTTGGAAGAACATGTGCTCGGTACGGCATAGCCCAATCCCTTCAGCACCGAACGCAACGGCCTTTTCACACTGGTCTGGTTGATCGGCATTTGCGCGCACTCCCAAGCTTCGGAACTCATCCGCCCAACTCAGCAGTTTGGCGAAACGCTGATAGACCGGCGCATCTTCGGGTTTCAGAGTCCCATCAAAGAGAACCTGCAAAACCTCAGAGGGTCGCGTCGAAATCTGACCTTCATATACGTCACCGGTTGTCCCATCCAGAGATATCCAATCACCTTCCTTCACAGTGCGATCCTTGACCTGGATGCGCCGCTTGGCGTAGTCAATTTCCAGTGCACTGCAGCCCGCCACGCACACCTTGCCCATCTGACGTGCCACAAGCGCGGCGTGCGAAGTCATGCCGCCTCGCGCGGTCAGGATTCCCTCGGCGGCGTTCATGCCCTTGATGTCTTCCGGCGAGGTCTCGATTCGCACGAGAATGACGCGCTCGCCTCGCGCTGTTCTCTCCTGGGCATCCGGCGCATTGAAGACAATCTGTCCCGCGGCGGCACCAGGGCCGGCGTTCAGGCCACGCGCCAAGCGCGTAGCTTGTTCCTTCTCCTGAGGATCAAAGACGGGGCGTAGAAGCTGATTCAAGGCATCCGGCTCCACCTGCAGCAACGCCTGTTCCTTTGTAATAAGTCCTTCTTCGACCATCTCGACCGCCATGCGAACTGCGGCTTGGCCGGTTCGTTTACCGATTCGACATTGAAGCATCCAGAGTTTGCCGTCCTGAATGGTGAACTCGATGTCGTTCATATCATGGTAGTGCTTCTCGAGAGTCTCTGCGATGTCCGTGAGCTGGTGATATTCGTCCGGCATAAATTCTTCGAGCGAGGAGAAGCGCTTCTTCCGCTCATCCTCTGCAATGCTATGATTCTGCGCCCAGCGCTGTGATCCGGCCAATGTGATCTGTTGTGGCGTGCGCGTCCCCGCTACAACATCCTCTCCCTGGGCATTCACCAGAAACTCACCATAGAATTCTTTCTTGCCTGTCGCAGGATCACGCGTGAAGGCCACTCCGGTGGCACATCTCTCACCCAAGTTGCCGAAAACCATCACCTGGACATTCACTGCTGTGCCCCAATCGTCGGGAATGCGGTTCAAGCGGCGATACGCTTCGGCACGGGGATTTCGCCACGAGTTGAAGACCGCACGAATGGCACCCCAGAGCTGTTCCATAGGATCTTCAGGGAAGGATTGACCCATACGCTCGCGGATCATGGCCTTGAAATCGGAGACGAGCCCTCGGAGGTCTTCCACGGTCATGTCAACATCATCGGTGACTCCGCGCATTTTCTTCCGGCGATCCATCAAGACTTCGAAGGGATCTTCCGCATCCTTCGACTGGGGCTTCAATCCCATCACAACATCGCCATACATGGCCACAAAACGCCGGTAAGAATCATACGCAAAGCGAGCGTCTCCCGAACGCTTGATCAACCCTTCCACCGTTCGGTCATTCAGGCCAAGGTTGAGGACGGAGTCCATCATTCCAGGCATGGAAGCTCGGGCGCCGGAGCGAACCGAGACCAAGAGCGGATTCTCCACGCTCCCGAACTCCGTGCCGGCGAGCCGCTCGACCCGCTTCAAATGCTCCAGAAGTTCCCGTTCCAGTCCTGGCGGATCACTGTGCTCTCTCTGGAAATAAGTGCAGACCTCGGTAGTAATCGTGAAGCCGGGTGGAACAGGAATCCCGAGCAGAGCCATCTCGGCCAGGTTCGCACCTTTGCCGCCGAGCAATTCTTTCATATCTGCCCGGCCATCCGCCTGACCATCTCCGAAAAAGTAAACATATTTTGCCATTATACTCTCCCGAGTGAATCCCCCTTCAGGGACAAATGGAGTTGTGGATTGTAGAGGGTACTACTTCAGCAGGATTATCTTCTGTGCCGCTGAGAACTCCCCGGCCTCAAATGCGGCAATGTATATGCCGGAAGAAAGCCCGTCGGCCCGCCATCGGATCTTCCCGCTGCCCGGCTGAAGAACGCCGGGAGCGAGTGTCGCAACCTCACGCCCCAGCAAGTTGTAAATGCGAACGTGTACATCCGCTGGCTTCGGCAATTCGAACTCGAAAACTGTCTGACTGTTGAACGGGTTTGGATACGCCCCACAAAAACGGAAACTGCTCGCCACCGGTCCCGATTCGGCCACGGCATCCTCGTACCACGCACGGTCGAGAATACTGTTGCGAGGGTCGAAATCGACGGATTCGAAAGTGTCCGGCACAGTGACAGACAGAAGTTGATCGTCAACGGCCTCGTTCCAGAGCGTCACCGTCGTGTCCCATCCAGCCGGGTAGTTGAAACGCAGCTCGAGTGGCATTCGGAAATAGTCATGCGTTGTCTGCGCCTGTCGAATGCGCACATGTACGAGATTTGAAGTATCTCCGTCCACCCAATACGAATAGTAATACTTCGGATATCCCCATCCGTAGACCCACGGCTCGAAGAACCAGTCGAGGTCTTGGCCAGACGCATCCTCCAGCTCTCGTTGCCAATCGGCTGTCACCGCGTTGCTGAACGCATAAGTCTCACCGTAGCTGTGCCACGCCGCGAAGAAAACAGAATCGCCAAGCAATCGGCGCAGCATGTGCATCACCGCTGCTCCCTTCTCGTAAACCGTGTACGACCAGTATTGGTTGGGATCGTATATGGGAAAAACCTCACCTGAGGAAAGGTACGGACTCATAATGCTGCTCTGGATGTAATCGTCGTAGGCCTCTGGACCGTTCAGAAACTCCATTGCCAGTGCTTCACAGAAGGTCGCGAAACCTTCATTCAGCCAGAGGTCCGCCCACTCGCCGAGCGTCACCCAGTTGCCCCACCACATGTGGGACATTTCGTGTGCCAGAAGCCAATCATAGCGATGATTGCCCTGGACGGTTAACTGATGATGGTGAACGCATGTGACATGTTCCATGTCGCCGTGCGTCGTCATCGCGTACGACATCCGATCAAAAGGGAATGACCCGAACAATGCGACATATCCCTCCATGATATCCGGAACATTTGAGAAGTGAGTCTCGGCTCTGTTCTCATAACCGGGATAGACAAAATACTCGATGCGCGGTGCTTCTTCCTGCAACACACCAACGAAATAGTCGCCGATGGCGACACTCATAAGATAGGTCGCCACCGGCTGATCAAGTCGATAATGCCATGTCTTGGTGCCGTCACCGTGATCCACGGTGTCCACCAGGATGCCATTCGATGACACGACACGCTCGCTGGTCACGCGCCACCAAGTTTCGAAAGTCGCTCTGTCGCGCGGATTCAGATAGCACGGCATGACATAATCCGTCATGGGTGGCGGATCACATGAAAGGCCGTCTCCCATCGAAAACGCAACCTGAGAACTGAAGAAGAAACCGCCCCAGCCGTTGGAACCCAGCTCGTGCTCCGGATGTCCGTAATAGAAGATGTCGACGGCCGTCGTCTCATCCGGGGCCAGTGCAGGCTCGAAGATGAGTGTCAGACTGTCATTGCCGCCTCGGATACAGGCGAGATCATGATTCTCAGCACTGGCGGAGTCGATGTTAAGAGCGTGAAAACTCATCCAGGTTTCCGCGACTGAATCGTCCAACGCCCGCAGCAAAATCGTGCTGTGGCCGTCGAGAAGCTGAGTGCTGATATCGACCTCGGCTGACAGCTGATAGCTCAAGATATCAACATTGTGCAGAGTATCCTCATCGAGCGACCACATGGCGGGTCGTTCGCGAACCGGGCCGACAGACGGTGTCGACTGGGCCAGATCCAATCTGTGCAATCGCGGGCAGCCTTCAGTGACATTGGCACAGACAAACCACAGACCCACAAAGAAGATCACGCTTTTCTTCATTTCATCCTCGTTCGTATTTGTCTAAATATAACCCGTGGGTCAAACAATGTCAAGCAGATCTCCTGTGGCAAAAGCGTTCCGATAACTCCTGGAGAGCTGAATGGACAGAGGGCACAGACAGCTACTTCACTCTTCTTGTCGTTTCGAGCTTGTGCATCCAGCGAAGATCTTCCGGGCGGATTTGCGCCGGGTGAGAAGCAACCGTATCAATGGAAAAGGAAGGACTAGAAGGCAGTGTAAGATCGTAGCACGCTTTGACGCGGTAGAAACAGCGAGAATATGCGGCAAGGTCGCCGGTGTAGCAAGTTGTGTCCGTCGTCGCAATGGGCTTCATTGTCTGGCCGTTTTCTGCACTCTCTCCGGCGTAGATGACATAGTGCGAAGCACCCGGGTCCGGCGGCCAGTACAGGTGTATTTTGCCTTGGTCATAATGAATGCACACCCCATCGACGAACCCGGCATCTGACAGATTGACTCCCTGAATCACAATGTCATCGAGACGCCAGTAGAAATCTCCGCTGTAACAGAATTTGAGTGCGATGGCATCGTGGCCAACCGCCCACCGAAGTGGCACGGACGAGACGACACCTTCTTCCAGGACACCGTGTTGCCGCGCACAGGTCTCCCACACCATGTGAGGAAAGGTCCTTCCTCCGTCTGTGCTTCCTGTTACGATGGCCCGCGTCTCTTGAGTGCAACAGCTTCCGTGCAGGTAATGCCAGAAGCGAAGAGTGATGTCATGATGTTGGGATGCATCGAAAGTCGGCGTCACAACACAGATATCCGAATCGGGTGAGTCACCGATTTCGAGCACGCTTTCGCGGCCATCATAAGCCCGAATGCAGATAGAGGATCGCTCATCATTACGAATGACCTGCCAGCCGCCGGGCGTGGCACTTCCATCGTCAAAGCGCTCGTACACAAGTCGGGGAGTGGGCGGCAGGATTCGGAAGTGCCATTCCGCCGATACGGTTCTGTTCGGGGGAACAGCGACATCCCAGGCTTCAATATGATAATAGACCGTGGTTCCCTGCGGCTGACCGGGGATAGCGGCATGCCATGCGCTGCCCTGCTGACTCATCTGGAGTGTGACATCACCACCGCTGTTCGTTTCGTAGACGACAGTCGCTCCACCAATCCCGCTCGCATCATGGAGCTCCGCGTTCACGAAATAAGGTCCGGCGGAATTATGGGTGTCGCGAAGCGGGTGGTGCACAATGACAGGGCCTGATGTATCTCCTCCAAATTCAACACCCAACCACAGAAGAAGGTTTTGCACCAGGCAGACACGCGTCGAAGGTGGCAGCGAGTCGACGACCGAACCGAGCTCGACGGAACTGCCGACGGTCCGATAATCCGGGCCAGCGTAGGCGATACAGACAGGAAAGCGACTCGTGCCGCGAGAGTTGTGCAAGATAACCTGAGCGCCTTCCAATGCCGACAATCGATCAATATAGTTGTTCTCTCCATTGTAGCTAAAGAACATTCCTTCGAAATCCGTTGCGGGCTCTCCGGCTATAGGTCCTGCGTTGCCGCTTCCGTCGGTCAGACCTTCCACATGAAAGTAAGGGTGAACGGATGTCGGTGGATCGAACGCCCAAGTATCGCCGCCTTCGAGGTAAAGGGCACCACCCTCGTCAAGATAAGCCGCCAGAAGCGCTCCATCATCCTGACTGAGCGGCTCATTGTTGGGAAAAATGCCGAGGAAAGCGAATATGCTCTCATACCGAAGCAGGTCCAGCGGGAGCACGCTCGCCCTCTCCAGTTCAACGCCGAGAGCTTCAATGGCGGCAACGAGCCCGTCGACATTTGCCGGAGTCGGATCCCTCTCCCAGATGAGAACCGGAATCCGGCCGACTCGGACACAACCCGCGGCGGATTTGGTGGCGATATTCTCTCCGCTGAGGCTCCAGTCGAAACAATAAGAATAGCCACGCGGTGTCGATGGGGATGCAACAAGGATGAAGTCGGTACTGATAGTCTCCCCCACTCCGCACTGGCTGACTTCACAGACGGAATCCTGTATCGACAGAAAGTCATCACGCGCGCTCAAGTTGATGTGCAAACCATGTGCGTCATCCGCCCCTTCATTTATCCAACTCAAGCGGAGTCGGACTCGTTCGCCCGCCTCGGGTCGTCCGTCGCCATCGCCTGAGTCTTCTTCGAGTGAAACTACGGGCAATCCAAAAACCGGCGCGTGCAAGAGGAGCGGTAGATACGATGTCTGCGCTGGTTGGTCTGGGAAAACGAGTTCAGAACGAACAAGCGTCTCATGTCCGTCGGGTGCGTGCGCCGATACCTCTCCTGATATACCGGTCCATGTCGTCTGCGTATCCCCGGGTGCTATGGAAGGAAATGCGACGGCAGTCGTGCCGACACTCAAAAACGAATCGGCCGACTGCAATCGGAATTCCCCCAGCACGCATGTTTGGCTGCCGTAGTTGACGAGCTGAAGTCCGAGAGATACCGTTTCACCACGGTCTGCCAGACTGTCGCCATCGCCTTCCGAGTCTGTGACGGCGATCATCGTGGGTACGACATAAGCCCCTGAATCAGGAGTGAGATCGATCGTTGAGAAATACGGACGCGAATTCTTCGCCGTTATGGCAAGGTCGAGTCTGATCGAGCTTTCGAACGCCAGGGGAATCTGCGCCTGTCCGTTCTCTTCTGTGTACTCAACCGTATAGGAGAACGGCGTACTCGAGCGGAGGCACAGCCGCGCACCACTGCAAGGATAACCCATCCGGTGAACCGTGACTGGCAAAATCGGCGCACTCAACGGAAGCTGAGCGGGACAGGTGATTTCGAGCTGTTGTGGCGTCTCGCTATAAACGGCCAGAGTCGGATCTCCGAGCAGGATGAATTGCTGTATCGTCTCCTCGGTCAAGCCTCCAGCGGCTTGAGGAAACGCAGCAGCCATGTATGTCTTCCCAAAATTCACGGCATGGCCGATCGTTGGCAGTCCATACTGCAGAAAGCCGCGCAGAGTGCCCAAACCAATTGTGTCAGAATAGAAGAAAGCTGTGCTTTCCGTCGCACCAAAATAGGCGACGGCCCCGAGGTTTTCGGGCAAACTGAGCCAGGTTTCACTGAGAGACTGTCCCGGCCAATCCAAGTCAGCAGTCGCACAAGCAACCGAGATCACGAAAGGCGGTTTTTCAGGCGTGTTCAGCTCATCAAGCTGACCGATCGTGAAGTGCGGTGAGACCGACGAGAACCCTTCAGCGAACCCGTGACCGATGTAGAAAAGCCATGAGCATGCCGCATTAAGCGACCCAAGAAATAGCGGGAGCGTACCCGTTTCGGGTTGTTGGAGCTGTGTGATGCTTGTGAAACCTGCTGTCTCGAAAAGCGCGGCCGCGATTTGACCATTCACCGGATCCAGGAAATCCGAACTGGAGAAGACGACAGCGGATTGCGCCCACGCATCATCGGTCGGCGGGCTTTGCTCGTAGGTCAGAGTGCGCGCCACCCAACGGCGGCAACTCTCGACATCGCGACATGGAATCCGACCGACTGCGATGTCCGGCAGATAATCATCCCCGGCAAGCGTGCTGTATGGATGATCTGTGAGTGAGCCATTCACTCCAAAAAAGGTCGGCAGAAAATCCACATCTCCCACGAGCAGGATGGCTTCAGGTGGGATGGCCTGTGATACAAAGACTCCCTGCAAGTAGTCGCGCACTTCTGACGCGGACCAGCCAATCGAAGAAAGAGGCACAACTTGAGTGGGAATGCCAATGGCTCGTTTATATTCGACGAAAGACGGTATCGCGCACAGAAAGGTATCGGCGCAAACCACGATAAGCTGTGGGTCTACATCATCTCCCTGAAAACCGGCTGGCGGATTGACAACAGCAGAAGCATAGAATTGATCGTCACGCCGTGTGCCAACGCGTTCGCTGTCCAGAGAGTTTACTCCCTGTAGCGGCGCTTCAGCTACCAGTGTGAGGCGCAAGCGGACGGCTACGCGGCAAACCGCCTCTCGGGGGAAATAACGAACCGGCGTCAGAATTACGGGCACGACCCGAATGCCTCTCAGGATAGCCGCGTCTCCAAGGCGCGCGTAGATTTCTGGAAACCTATCCCCCACGGCGTAGAAATCTGTGTCATATCGGAAGTCAGTCTTTGTGCTATATCGGTATTGTGGTGGTTGCGCAGGGAAAGGACAACCAAGATGGTGCTCCTCTTCTTCGAGCTCGATGATTTCAAGACGAATCTGACCCTCCGGCGGAACACGGACAAAATACGCGCGTTGTGGCAAAGCCGGTTTGCCCGGCTCGGTCGTGGCGCTCATGCCTTGAATTTGAATCACCTGAAAGGTGTCCGCCTGCAGGACTCTCTGTTCAGTCTCCAGGCCGGCCAGCTCGAAGACAAGCTCGATCGAGGCGGGAGTCTCGCTGGTCACGTAGACAGCGGGCGGTGCCGAAGGACCAATCGTGGCTCCGGACGCTGCCATGACACCGGACAGGAGACCGGGCAGCAGGGCAATAAGCCGTGCGAATCGATACATCATGTGTCGTTGTGAGGATTCAACATGTCAGTGTTTTTGGCCTCGAGTGATACGAGCAAAAAACCGGCCGGAAGACTTCCGACAGAAGTCCGACTGCCTGTCGCACCATAAAAAAAGCCGCCCAGGTTATCCCGAGCGGCTCATCGGTGAGCTGTGCGTACAAGTCAGAGACTGTTAATCCGGCAAGCCCCCGTCTTTCTCAACATGGAAAGCCTGGAAGCCTTTCGGCCCTCCCAGAACCTGGAAAGTCACCCGGTCTCCCGCGTCGAGGGTCCGGTAGCCTCGTCCGGTAATGGACGAGAAGTGGACAAAGACCTCTTGTCCGTCAGGAGTCACGATGAATCCATATCCCTTGGTCTTGGAGAACCATTTCACAACTCCAGAAGTCGCGTGCTCTGTGGTAACCGCCATTATCTCCTCATTCACTACACGAACACACTAAGAAGAACCAGGGTCGCCCCGCCTCTTATACGCTTCCATAACCGGGAAGGTTGCGCCGAAGAGAAAGGGCTGGTTTGCCACGAGCTGCCACGGGATGCCGGAAATTGACGAGTCCGGTCATCCCCGCCGACGACCGGACCCACTTGACTCAGGCACCAACGCCTGAAACTTGAGAGAGGAGGATTCTCAGAACTACGCAAGGCACGGCGTAGCCCCGGGGGCCTGGCTCTCATGACCAAGTTACCCCCGGGGACTCTTAGCCCGACCGAACGCCACTAATTACCATCGTTTACTCGGCTCACCTACACATCCAACCGCTAATCCCAAAATGGCATTTCGATGGGCATTGGCCGCGCCTGATGGTAGATGAGCAACCCCTGTGCCGGAAGAAAAATCGCTCGTAATTCATTATTTTACAAGAGAAACAGGAGAGGAATCCGTGCACATTGCCGTTGAGGATCGTTGGGAGGTTAGCAGAATGCAACGACTTGGCGGTGTAAGGCCAGCATTTGGGCGTCAGGGGACAAGAAACCGCGCATGATGGATCGAGGGAGGCCGAGGAAACGGCTGGAAATGAGGAATCCCATCGCAGCAGCGACGGGATTTGATTGGGTGAATTCGTCGGGGCGACTGGATTTGAACCAGCGACCCTCTGCTCCCAAAGCAGATGCGCTACCGGACTGCGCTACGCCCCGAAACCTGACAAAATTTAGCGATTCTGGTGCGCTTTGTCAAGCTTCAGGGGTGCTCTCACTCCAAGCATGAAGGGCAGGCCTGTCGGTAGGCGCAGGGCCTTGGCCCGAGTCGAAGCGACGAACCAGGTCGCGCAGGCTCTGCCGGGCGTTGCCGAGTATGCCGCGTTCAAAAAGGAACGCTTCGATAGGCGCCGGGTCACGCTTGGCCATGCGCAGGTAGCGCTTCACGGTGTTCTTGGACAGACCGTACCGTCTCGCCGTGGCACGGATACCCTTCCCATCCAAGAGGCTCTGGTAGATATTCTCAATGGTCTCCCAGTCGAGCCGACTGTCCCAGAATGGGGTCCCCTTCAGTTCGCTGAAGGTCTTGTTACAGGTCTTGCAGATGAGCAACCGGACTCGCTTGCGTCCATACTGGGTGTACAGGGCAATATTCCCCGCGTTGCGACGATTGAAATCGGGGCAAAGGGGGTTCGGACAGGCGAACTTCTCGAATTCCATGGTGCGTCCTGTGGCTGATTCTGACTCTCTCTGTCTATCGGCTTGCTTTTGCGAAACTTTAGCGACCCGAAGCCATGTTGGATTCCGCAAACCTGCCCCGACCACGCCCCGCGCAAACGCTTGACAATATAGAAACCGTTTATTACATTTGAGCCGCGTTTCCACATGGGCCACTGCCATCTACTGTTTCTAAGTGGCTTAGGCTTTGTTGGCCTTCCAGTGTCCTGCTTTCCTTGCCCCGTAGGCTGGCGCATACCATAAATCAATGCCTTCTCCTTTCTTCCCACAAGAGCTTCCAATTCTATAGAAAACAAATCAAGAAGGAAATCCATGGCCAAAGACATCAAGAAGATCCTGGTCACAGGGGCAGTGGGCCAGATTGGATCAGAACTGACCATGGCGCTGCGCGAGCGTTACGGCGCCGAAAATGTCGTGGCGACCGGACGCAAGACGAAGCCCTCGGATGAGTTACGCGACTCCGGGCCGTTTCATTTCATCGATGTCACGAATATCGAGACAGTCGAGAAAATCGTTCAGAAGTACAACATCGACACCATCGTCCATATGGCCGCGCTCCTCTCAGCCGTCGGCGAGAAGAATCCGCAGCTCTGCTGGGATGTGAATATGAACGGGCTCTATAACATCCTGGAGCTTGGCCTCAAATACAAGATGCCGCGGCTAATCGTCCCCAGTTCCATCGCCGTATTTGGGCCCGGCATTCCTCTTGACAACACCCCCCAAGAGACCGTGTTGAGGCCGACAACGATGTACGGAGTCACGAAGGTTGCCGGCGAGCTGCTTGCGGAGTATTACTTCCGTCGGTTCGGCTTGGATGTGCGTGGACTGCGATACCCCGGCATCATTTCCGCCGAGACGCTGCCCGGTGGCGGTACGACTGATTACGCCGTTGAGATCTACTACAAAGCCGTCGAGCAGAAGCGCTACACTTGCTTTGTGAAGGAAGATACCGTGCTGCCGATGATGTATATGCCCGATTGTATTAAGGCCACGATCGACCTCGCTGAGGCGGACCTCTCGAAATTGAAGCGTCATGCGGACTACAATGTCACAGCGATGAGCTTCAGCGTGGGTGAACTGGCTGCTTCAATCAAGAAGTACATTCCGGAATTCGAGGTTGAATACAAACCGGACTTCCGGCAGGCTATCGCTGACTCATGGCCTAATTCCATCGATGATTCAGCCGCACGCAACGAATGGGGCTGGAAGCCCAGCTACGACCTCGACGCGATGACACGCGACATGCTCGAGAGACTCCAGGCGCGCCATCGCGAGGGCAAACTGTACGGATGACGACCCAGGGTCTCGGGATACAAGACACCCTATCATGAAGCAGCGCTTCGGTCTACGGAGCTTTAATCGCCGGTCACGGCGCAGAGACGAACCGTTGGGGATGGTCCCCGGCGACGATGACGACTTCGCCGGCGAGTTGCTGGCAGGCAACTGGTTCTCGCGGGTCAAACAGGCGGTCATCGGACGGGCACGAAACCCCTTTGACCCCGGGATCTACCAGAGAATCTCCCTCATCGCTTTTTTTGCCTGGGTGGGTCTTGGAGCGGATGGCCTTTCGTCAGCCTGCTACGGTCCGGAGGAAGCGTTTCTCGCTCTACACCGGTATCCTTTCCTGGCGCCCTTTCTCGCGATTCTCATCGCTGGCACCGTGTTGGTCATCTCTCGCGGGTACTCACTCGTCATCGAGCAATTCCCGTCCGGGGGAGGCGGATATCTTGTCGCTTCCAAGCTGATCAGCTCCCGGGCCGGCGCCGTGGCCGGCTCAGCACTTGTCGTCGATTATGTTCTGACCATCGCGGTTTCCGTGGCAGCCGGAGCAGATGCCGTCTTCAGCCTGCTGCCCGGGAAATACCTGTTCCTGCGAGTTCCCGTGGCCATTCTCTCCGTGGTCTTCCTCGTGTTGCTCAATTTGCGCGGAGTCAAAGAATCGGTCTTGGCACTCCTGCCGATTTTCATGGTCTTTGTCGTTTCGCACATCGGGCTTCTTCTATACGGCTTGGTGATTCACCTCACGGATGTCGGCGCTGTGACGGAAACCGTGGTCCACAGCACCACCAATACGGTTGGCCAATATGGGCTTGTCTTCGTTCTGCTGATTGTCTTTCGCGCCTACAGCATGGGTGCCGGAACGCTCACCGGCATCGAAGCTGTCGCCAACGGCATGCTGGTATTGAAGGAGCCGCGGGTACAGACGGGCAAACGCACGATGGTCTATATGGCGATTTCTCTCGCCTTCATGGCCGCAGCTCTGCTGTTCAATTTCCTCTTCTTTGGCACGAGACCTATTGCAGGCAAGACGCTGAATGCCGTTCTTTTCGCGCAGATGGTTGGCTCATGGCAGATCGCTGGCTGGCCTCTTGGGAATGGCATCGTCTGGGTCATGCTCATTTCCGAAGCCCTCATCCTCTTTGTGGCGGCGCAGACGGGTTTCATCGGAGGTCCTCGTGTGCTGGCAAATATGGCCGAGGATTCGTGGATGCCTCACCGCTTTGGGCATATCTCTGAGCGGCTCGTAACGCAAAACGGCATCCTTCTGATGGGTCTGGGTTCGGTAGCTCTCATCCTTTACGCGCACGGCAATGTTCAGACACTGGTGACGCTCTACGCCATCAATGTCTTCATAGACTTCACCCTCTCCCAGCTCGGTATGTCTCGTCTGTGGCTATCCAGACGGAAGATTCTCGCCGATTGGAAACGCCGTTTGTCGATTAACGCGACCGGTTTCGTCGTCGCCGCTGCCACCTTGACCATCACAGTCTCGCTGAAGTTCTTTAAAGGAGGCTGGCTCATCATTACCCTCACAGGTTGTCTTGTCGTTCTGTGCTTTATTATCCGACGGCACTACGAAGAAGTCCAGCGCAAGCTGAAAAAGCTTGATGAAATCTTAGCACAAATCCCTATGGGTGAGGAACCGGTGAGACCGCAGAAGCTGGAAGCCAAGGATGCGACCGCCGTGTTGCTTGTCTCCGGTTTCAGTGGGGTGGGCGTTCATGTGCTGCTCAATATCCAGAGGCTCTTCGCTTTCCGCTTCAAGCAGTATGTGTTTCTCTCTGTCGGTACGATCGATTCGGGTCATTTTAAGGGAGCCAGCGAGCTGGAAGAGCTGAGAAAGGCCACGGAACAGCAGGTCGAGAGGTATGTCAAACTTGCCCGCAGCTATGGGCTGAAAGCCGAGGGGCGCACGGCCGTCGCCATTGACTACCTCGATGAGATGGAAAAGAGCTGCCTGCAAATTGCCCGGGATTACACGAGCAGCGTTTTCTTCGCGGCACGGCTTCTCTTCTGGCGTGACACGCTCTGGAATCGCCTCCTCCACAATGAGACAGCCCTTTCCATTCAGCGGCGTTTGCTCTTTCACGGCATTCAAATGGTCATTCTGCCAGTCAGATTGCGATAAACAAACAAAGGACACCGAAACATGTATGGAAATCTGAAAAACCACTTGCTCCAGGAATTGGCGAGCGTTCGAGAGGCCGGCCTCTACAAGGACGAGCGAATCATTCTTTCACCACAGGGTGCGGATATCAAGGTTAAACAGGGCGAAGTGCTCAACTTCTGTGCCAACAACTACCTTGGTCTGGGTAACCACCCTGAGCTGATCCGTGCTGCGCAGGAAGGCCTCGGCCGATGGGGCTACGGCATGTCATCCGTCCGCTTCATTTGTGGCACACAGCGTGTCCACAAGGAGCTCGAGGAAGCCATTGCGCGATTTCTTGGCATGGAAGACACCATTCTTTACTCCTCCTGCTTCGACGCCAACGGCGGACTGTTCGAAACACTCATGGGCGCGGAAGACGCGATTATCACCGATGCGTTGAACCATGCCTCAATCATCGACGGTATCCGATTGTCCAAAGCAAAGCGCTTCATCTTTGCCCATGCCGACATGAATGATCTCGAGGAGAAGCTGAAGGAAGCTTCGAGTGCACGGTTCCGAATTGTCGCCACCGATGGCGTTTTCTCCATGGATGGCGATGTAGCGAAACTGCCGGAGATCTGTGATCTGGCCGAAAAGTATGGTAGCTTAGTCATGGTAGACGACAGCCACTCGACGGGCTTCATGGGCAAACACGGCAAAGGGACGCATGAGCACACGGGGGTCATGGGGCGAGTGGACATTATCACCTCCACGCTTGGCAAAGCTCTGGGTGGTGCTGCCGGAGGCTTCACTTCGGGCCGAAAGGAAATCGTTGATATTCTGCGTCAGCGCTCGCGGCCCTACCTTTTCTCCAATACGATGCCACCTCCCATCGCCGTTGCAGCGCGAAAGGTAATCGATCTTCTCACGGAGACCACGGCTCTTCGCGACAAACTGGAAAGCAGCACCAAGTATTTCCGAGAGAAAATGACCGAGGCTGGCTTCGAGATCAAGCCGGGCGTGCATCCGATCGTTCCGATCATGCTCTATGATGCGCCGTTGGCGCAGAAGTTTGCTGCGCGCTTGCTTGACGAGGGCATCTATGTGATCGGCTTTTTCTATCCGGTGGTGCCTAAGGGGCAGGCGAGGATCCGCGTCCAGATCTCGGCAGCCCACGAAAAAGCACACTTGGATCGCGCGATCAAGGCCTTCACCAAAGTCGGCAAAGAATTGGGCGTGTTGAAGTCATAGCCTCGACTGATGAATTCCAAAACCAAAAAGCGGGTGACTCAATAGGGTCACCCGCTTTTCCATATCTAAGAGAGATATTGTGATCTACAAGGGAATCTTCAGCTCAAGGGACAGTGTCTGGTTCGCACGCGCTCGCGGCAATCGGCGCGCCCGAACGACCGGCCGCTTGCGAGCGGCGATCGTGGTGACTGGCCTTGGAACATCCGTCCACAGCCGTCCTTGTTTGCCCAAGCCTCCTCTGACGCCCGCCGTCTGGAAATCCCGATTCATCTCTATAAGCAGATAATGCCGCTCACCGTGGTCGCCTCTGTGTCGCAGAGTGTCTTTGCACGCCAGTCCTGTGCTGCCGGTGCCAGCAAATGGATCGAGCACGATCTCTCCCGGCAGCGTGCTCTTTTCGATAAGAAGGCGCAAGAGATCGACTGGCTTCTGCGTTGCGTGCGCTCGAAATGCCGATGGAACATTGTCGTACTGCAGCACATCCGATTCGCGCGGCCCGAAGAGCTCACGCTTACCTTTTGCAGCGAAGATGATCATCTCGCTCTGAGGAGCGTAGGCCCCTCTCAGGTCGCCCGACCCGTGGTTGTTCTTGACCCATATGAGGCAGTTTTTCACCTTGAAACGGGAGGATATCACCTGATAGAAAATCGGATAGGTATCGAATCGCGTAAAACAGTAGAAATGCCGATCCGGTTTTAGAATGCGGTCGATCTGCTCAGCAAACCTCGGCAGCCACGAAAGATCAACATCGCCCGCAAATTTCGGCAGTTTCTTACGCGCAACGCGTCGGTTGGACTGATAATCAATCCCGTACGGTGGATCGGTCAACACAAGGTCAATGCTCTCACTGGGGATTTTCGGCATAATCTCGAAGCAATCCCCACAGACAAATGCATCGAAGTATTGTTCCGGTAGATCCATCGTCATATCCGTTCCGTCTTCGCGATCCGTGCTTCGATCTCGCATTCTTGATCGGTGAGCCCACCGAGAGAGAAGGTCAGCGTGCGCAGCTGACCTCAGGAAAAACGCACCTTTATCACATTATCCGGGAGCCAAGATGCTCCGGAGAACATAGCGAGCGACCTGAGGATTCTCCTTCAGGCGCCGGATTGAATAGGGATACCATTGTTCTCCGAACGGGACATAGATACGCAGGCGGTGCCCCGCCGCCAGGATAATCTTCCGAAGTTCGATATCTACGCCAAGGAGCATTTGGAATTCGTACTGGTCCTTTGACAAGTTGTGCTCGCGAACCAGACGCATCCCTTCCCAGACAAGGAACTCGTCATGGGTGGCGATACCAACATAAGCCCCCTGCCGCAACATCTGTTCCAGAACGAAGGTGAAGTTGCGATTGACGAGATCGTGATCCTTGTAGGCGATCCGCCGTGCCTCGACATAGATGCCTTTGCAGAGGCGGAAATTCGCCGGCCCGTTCCTCATCAAGGCGTCGCTGTCGGCTGTCGTACGCCGCAAGTAGGCCTGGAGAGCAACGCCGACATTGGTGAACTCCCGGCGCAGTCCGTTGTAGATCGCCAGCGTCTCATCGGTGCAGGTGGAATCCTCCATGTCAATGCGGACGAAATTGCCCCGGCGGTGTGCCTCCCGAACGACCTCACGGAAGGCCTCGCGGCAGAAATCCGGATCGAACTTAAGGCCCATCTGCGTAAGCTTCACCGAAATGTTGCAGTCCAGACTCTCAGATTGGATAGTTGCCAAAGCCTGTTTGTACAGATCGGTGGCGGCAAGAACCTCCTCGCGGGAGCTGACTTCCTCTCCCAGTACATCCAGCGTCGCCATCATTCCCTGCGCGTTCAATTCACGCACAACCCGGACGGCATCCGCCAGCATCTCCCCTGCAATGTACCGTCGAGAGAAAACACCCACGATTGGTTTGGGAACCAATGGAATCCCCGCCACCAATGCGCGGTCAATGATGCTCATGTGTTCAAATGCTGCTTAGGTTCGTTATAGGCAAACAGGTCCATCGAAAGATAGCGTTCACCCGTGTCCGGAAGCAGCGTCACGACGGTTTTCCCCTTCCCCAACCGGCGACATACACTTGCGGCTGCGAAGGCAGCCCCTCCCGAAGAGACTCCAGCCAAGATGCCTTCCAAACGAGCTAATCTGCGCGCCATGTCAAAGGCATCTTCCCTCTTCACGGTGATGACTTCGTCGTAGATCTCCGTATCGAGGACGCGAGGAACGAAATTCGGACCCCATCCCTGGATCTTATGTGGTCCTGCTCGCCCTTCGGAGAGCAGAGGGCTGTCCTTCGGTTCGCAGGCAAAGATCCTCAGATTCGGATATTTTTCACGAAGAAATCGCCCGGCACCGGTCACCGTTCCGCCAGTGCCGACGCCGAAGCAAACGGCATCGATTGGACCCGGCACCTGCTCATAGATCTCAGGGCCCGTCGTGCGATAATGCACATCGGGATTTTCCCGATTGTCGAACTGGTGCGGAACAAAGGAGCCTGCTGTCTTGGCAGCCAACTCATCGGCCGTCTCCACAGCCCCTTTCATCCCCTTGGCTCCCGGTGTCAAGACAAGTTCGGCTCCGAATGCCTGCATAAGCTTACGCCGCTCCATAGACATTGAGTCCGGCATCACGAGGATGCAGCGATACCCCTTCGCAGCACATACCATCGCCAGTCCAATTCCCGTGTTGCCACTCGTGCCCTCGACCACCACTCCATCGCGAGCGAGCCGTCCATCTTTTTCCGCCGCTTCAATCATCGACAGGCCGATGCGGTCTTTGACCGAAAAGGCAGGGTTACAGCTTTCGAGCTTCATCCACAAGGCGGCGTCCTGTGGCCCAACAATCCGCTGCGCCTTGACCGCCGGCGTTTGGCCTATCAGGTCATAGACATGTTCCCCGGATCGCGCCACAGTGCTCTCCAGTCGCTTGCTATCCTCGCTTGTAGCCAATCTTGCGTAGAAACCCGATGCGCTCTCGGATGTTGGCATCGGTTTCGACGCCTTTGGGTGAAGCCCCGTCGATAACACCGACAATGCCGCGACCACGATCGCTCCGCGCGACAATCACCTCGAGCGGATTGGCCGTCGCGCAGTAGATGCAGCAGACCTCACGGCAGGCCTTTATCGCCGGCAGGACATTAATCGGATAGGCGTCGCGCATGAAGATGCAAAAAGTATGGCCAGCACCAATCGCTTGCATCGTCTTGATTGCGCGCTGGCGAAGATCATCGTCGTTGCCATCGTGGCGAATGAGACACGGGCCCGACGCTTCATTGAATGCCATGCCGAATTTCGCCTGCGGCACGGTGTTGACCATGATTTCATAGAGATCCTCGACCGTCTTGATGAAGTGGGTCTGGCCGAGAATGAAATTGGTGTCCGCCGGAATCTCGACGGGAATCTGAAGAAGCTCCATGATCCTTTACCCTGAAATTTGAACGCTAAAGCAGCCTCTGCGGAGGAACATCAGAGCCCGAGCTCACCGGAAATCTCCTGCATCGCTTTTTGAGAAAGATCAAGGAATTCTTCAAGCGTCATTCCAAGCGAACTGCATGACTCCATCTGCTCGCGGCTTGCCCCCGCGGCAAATCGCTTGTCTTTGAAGCGTTTCATCATGCGCGGAACATCTACATTTTCGATTTTCTTCGAGGGATGCATCAGCGCGCACGCGACAACGAAGCCGGTCACTGGATCGGCACAGTAAATCGCCTTGTCCATCTGACTTTCAAGTGGAGCGTGGCCTGCGTGTGCCTGAATCGCGTGCAGGATGTCCGGAGAAAGCTCGTAGCCTTCCAGCAACTTGAGCGTCTCTTTCGTGTGAATGTCAGGCTGCTCCTTGGTATACTCGAAATCCAAATCGTGCAGCAGCCCCGCCAGGCTCCAAGCAACCTCATCCTGATTGAGGCGGCGAGCCAAGGCTCGCATGACGGCCTCGACGGCCAGCACATGCTTGCGCAAGTTTACCGTTTTGATGTGCTCGTCGACGAGCGCCAAAGCTTCTGAGCGTTCCATTGGAGAGTCAATCCTGTAAGAGGTGAAACCGTGAGCGAAAGATCCGGGGAGATATCGTAATCGAACAAATGCGCATCTACATAAGCGTCCCCCATCGAGAAAAGAATGAAACCGGCGAGCCACCAGAGCAGGCGGTTGCGGTCATTGCGAAAGAACTTCGCCGCTTCCGTGTCGCCTTTCTTGTCATAGCGCCGCATTTGATCATTCTGATAGGACGCGCTGAGAGCCAGGCCGGTCTCGATTCCGAAGACAAGCAGGGCTTTGACATATTTCGTATTATAGAACTGGCCCCACCCGGGAAAAGCGAGCGAACGCAGCATCGCGCCGGTGGGACTTTTCCGTTTAACCAGCAATGTGTCCGGTGGAGCGCCATGAATCGGGGAAATGACTCCCCACAGCGCCACCGCCAAGAGACTACCTGTCAAGCAGCGTCTCAGACGATTCACGGCACCAAAGCGATGCACTCAACCTCGACCAACGCTCTTTTGGGGAGAGCGGCGACTTCGACCGCACTGCGTGCCGGAGGTTTCTCGCCAAAGAAGCGTGCGTAGACTTCGTTGACCACGGCAAAATCATTCATGTTCTGAAGGAAGACCGTCGTCTTGACAACATGGGCAAGACCTGTGCCGCCTGCCTCCAATACCGCCTGCAGATTCTTCAGCGCCTGCTCGGCCTGCTCGGCAGCCGTCTCGCCCACCATTTTGCCCGTGGCTGGATCGAGAGGGATTTGACCGGCGGTGAAAAGCAACTTGCCCTCGGCCTTGACGGCCTGACTGTATGGGCCAATAGCTCCGGGCGCTTTGCTCGTCGAAATGATTTCTCGTTTCATCGTGCTATTTGGGAATGTCAGTGAAAGTGGCGTCGTGGATATCGTTCGAGAGAGGCGGTGGTTTGGGAGGTTTGGGTGCATCACCTAAATGCCCGACGTGTTTGTTGGGCGTGCGACCAAACATCCGGCCGACAAGACGAAACACAAATAGAATCGCCAGAAAGACAAGCAGAAAACGAATGAAATAACCCATCTACCTCTCCCCCGGATTGTAGAGAGTCGTGCCGGAATGGTCTCGGAGGATCTCGGAAACCAGCGCCTCCAAATCGTCCTCGTTCCTCACAAAATCAAGGTGCGTGGCATTGACAATCAGAAGTGGAGTATCCTTGTAATGGGAGAAGAAGTGATTGTACGCTTCGTTCAGTGTCCGTATGTAGACCTCGCTTATCGGACGCTCGTATGGACGGCTGCGCAGCCGGATATTCCGCATCAATCGTTCGGTCGACGATTGCAGATAAATGACAAGGTCCGGCTTGCGGATGCGTGGCTCGAGGATCTCCAGCACTTTCTCATAGAGGAGGAGCTCAACCTCACTGAGATTAATGTACGCAAATATCTTATCTTTGGCAAACAGGTAATCGGCTATGAGAATGGGATGGAAGAAATCGGGCTGAGGCAGCTCCTGCTGCTGCCGATAGCGAGAAAGCAGAAAGAAGAGCTGTGTCTGGAAGGCATAGCGCGTTGGATCGGCGTAGAAATTCTCGAGAAAAGGATTCTCCTCGGGGTGTTCCAATACCAATCGGCCCTGCATCCGATTGGCCAGGATTTCGGCAAGCGATGTCTTCCCGACCCCAATGACCCCCTCGATCACGAAGTAGCGTGTATCACTCATGGCGATGCCACCAAGGAAAAAGACTTCGCAGGAGCAATGGGAGAGGCTAATCCAGCATCGTTCACATGTTCCAGCAATTCACGAAAGGAAATTCCAATCACGGGGTGCTTCTCTCCCGGGATGAGGTCGCAGAGTGGCGCGAGAACAAAGCGACGCAGATGCAGCCGCGGATGAGGAACATCGAGACCCGGCTCGGAAATGACTTCGTCTCCGTGCAGCAGGAGATCCAAGTCGCATGTCCGCGGGGCATTCGGATAAGGCCGTTCTCTGCCGCAGGCCGTCTCGAGCTCTTTCAGCGCCTTCAAAATGTCGGACGCCGGGAGTGTCGTTTCCAGCTCGATGACGGCATTGACATAATCCGGTCCAGAAGCACCGCCCCAGGGAGTCGTGCGAAAGATGCGCGAGACACGCCGTACTGTTCCGAGCCGACGGCTCATTTCCTGCACGACCCAGGGAAGCTTGCGCTGCGGTCGGCCAAGATTTCCACCGAAGCCAATATATGAGTAACTAAGACTCACGGCGTCGCGTGACCTCCACCTCAACATTCTGAAGCAAGCCTCCCATGGGGACATTCGGCTTGCGCACTCGCACCGTCACTTCGTCCACGGGCTGGAATCTCTCCAGAAGACCATGTGCAATCGCCACGGCTATCGTTTCCAGAAGCTGAAAACTTCGACTCTGGAAAATCTCGGCCACGGCTCGATAGAGCAAGGTATAGTCGACCGTCCAGTGGAGATCATCGGCGCCTTCGTGCCGGGCGAAATCCCCTTTGACTTCCACATCCACCTGAAAGGCCTGGCCCAGAACACGCTCTTCTTCCAACGCACCGTGATGAGCGTAGAAAAGCACATTCTGTAGACGAATAATGTTAGGATTTGTTGCCATAGGCTTACCCTCTTGGGGATGCTGTGGGCAAAGGCTTCGTCTGGCCTTTCGGCAGCGCTTCGAAAATTCGAATGACATCCTGTACGAGATTCCGCAGAAGCGAAAGTGGGAGCATGTTCGGCCCATCCGAAAGCGCCTTTGCCGGATCGGGATGCGTCTCGACAAAGATTCCCGACACCGCTCCGGTTGCCGCTGCCGCTCGCGCCAATGGGAAGATGAACTCCGGTCGACCGCCGCTGGCTCCCCCTGCTCCGCCGGGCACCTGAACGCTGTGCGTCGCGTCGAAGATTACGGGATACCCCAACTTGGCCAGACGCACCAGCGAGCGCATGTCCACGACCAGGTCATGATAGCCGAAGGTCGTTCCCCGCTCAGTCAGCATGATCTTGGAGTTGCCCGCGCTGACAGCTTTCTGGGCAATGTAGGCCATGTCTTCGGGAGCCATGAACTGGCCCTTCTTGATGTTCAGCGGCTTGCCGGTCCTGGCCGCTGCGACAACGAGATCGGTCTGTCGACAGAGGAACGCCGGTATCTGCAGAAAGTCTACAATTTCGGCGGCGGGCGCGGCGTCTTCGGGCAGATGAATATCCGTCAGGACAGGCAGGCCGGCTTCTTTTCGCACTTTCGCCAAGATTTCGAGGCCTTTGTCGCGTCCAAGACCTCGGAAGCTCTCGAGCCGCGTCCGATTCGCTTTGTCATACGATGCCTTGAAGATGGGCAGTACGCCGAAGTCCTTGGCGACCCGTGCCAGCTCGCCTGCGACATCGAGGCAAAGCTGCTCCGATTCGATAACGCACGGCCCTGCAATCAGGGCAAATGGATAGTCCTTTGGCAATTTTGCATTCCTTGTCATAAATTGCCCGCCGCGGCGGATCTCCTGATCCGCCCGGTAATGGCAACATCAGCGTGGGGTGAATCGGGAGATCCACCGCCGCGAGGAATCGACTTTCATGGTTTCCGCGACCAGAGGTCGCGGCTAGTACACGATTGGCCGAGCCGGGTTCTGAACCCGGTCGGAACCTTATTTCAGTAGCATCATTCTCTTCGTCGTGACAAAGTCTCCTGCCTGAAGGCGATAGAGATACATGCCGGATGCCAATTCTGATCCGTCGAAGAAAACAGAATAGCTTCCCATGGGTCGCGTCTCATCGACGAGCGTTCGCACTTCCCGTCCGAGCAAATCGAAGACTTTCAGCGACACATGGCTCGCCTTTATCAACTCATACGTGATTCGCGTGGAGGGATTGAACGGATTCGGGCAATTCTGATTCAGTCGAATACTCTTCGGGAGGCCATCATCAGCGCCTTCATCAACAGCACTTGGGATGACTGGCACAAAATCAACCGTATTGGCACTGAAATTCGGAACTGCCAAAACACTGTTGACTCTGTCGAACCAGATGTCGGCGGGGTCGTCATGCCCGGTGGAAAACAGTGTCGGTCCGACGGTAAATGTGCTGTCATACCTGTACACCGCATCGTTCGTCCATTCGCACAAATATACATTGCACTCGGTATCCATGGTGATGCCGTCTCCACCCGGCAGCCCGGTAGTGACCACGGTTGAAAGCGTCGAATCTTCCAAAGTGACCTGCAGAATCGGCGAACCCGGACCCGTGACCGATACAATCAACAAGCGATTGTAGAGCTCGTCATACATGATGCCGTTTGGGTGACCCAAGCCCTGCGACATGAAGAGATACGGCGTTCGATCGATAATCTTATAGAGCTTGTCTCCCCAGTAGTCGGTTACATAGACAATCCCGGAAGTATCGGAGGTGATGTCGTTCGGCAATCCGATGTCGGGAATCGTGATAAAGTAAATCAGTTCCCCGGTTCCAAGGTCGAAGCCTGCGACGCCGGCGCCCGGCTCGACTCCGGCCGCTGCCAGGAGTGTATCCCCGTAGATGTGGAGACCCGCAATCTGGTACTGATTCTGAAGAGCGATACTGAAATAGCTCTGGGTTCCATTGCTGTCGATTCGGACAATCTCCCCGCTGTTTTCTCCCCAGTTTGAAACAAGGTAACAATTGCGCACCGAATCGAAGACGACGCTCTCCGGATTGTTCAGCAGTTGGGCGCTTGTGACTGCAGACAGAAACAAAACAATCCAGAGCGAGAGTGTTGCGGTAAGGTTACGCATGATTCCTCCAAAGTAGGTCGTGCCAATGATGCCTTCTTAGCAGCCCGCTCGAATGCTCCGCAGCACCAGATGTTCAAACTAACAAACAAGCGTAACCGAAATAGACTGAAGAATATCTCAGAAAGATATCGCCCTGATAGAAAATCAATATTCCGGGCAGGTCAGGTGACCTGCCTCGGCGAGACATTTCACGCTGCATTGCGCGAGGGGTGAGGGCACCCACTCGCGGCGAGTCGGGTTTCGGCCGGGTTACGAACCCGACTCGGCGAAATCTATGTTCACGGCAAAACAATCGGCCCCCAGAGAAGAAGGACGGAAGAGACGACGAGGGCGGCCGCTATATCCATCACGATGCCGTAGCGAATCATTCGCGTCATCGGCACCAGTCCCGAGCCGTAGACGATAGCGTTGGGTGGCGTCGAAACCGGCATCAGAAATCCCATCGAAGCTCCCAGGCACGCGCCCAGTGCCGGAAGAAGCGGGCTGACGCCGCTGGCCTGTGCGAGTCCGATTGCAACCGGAATAATCACATTGGCCGATGCTGTGTTCGATGCCAAGTCGCTCGTGAAAACTGCGAGAATCGTGAAGAGGAAGGTCATCGCCACGACCGTGCGCGCACCGGTCAGTGTTTGCAGCGCGTGCCCGACCGCTTCGGCAAGTCCCGTCGAGAACATCAGACTGCCCAGAGCAAGACCTCCGCCAAAGAGCAGAATCGTGCCCCAGTCAATTTGCACGGCTTCTTTCCAGCTAAGCGTGAAGGTACGCTCGCGCCAGTTTGTGGGCAGGACGAAAAGCAGCGTCATGCCGATCATCGCCGCGACGGATTCGGGCAGATGACTATCGAGGAATGTCGAAATCCTGCTGTCACTTCCCAGGATGATGCTGAGCAAACCCGGCAATATCCAAAGCGAAGCGGTGCAGAAAAACGCGATGGCGGTGTTCTTTTCGCCTCGTGACAGCGGCCCTAAGCTCTGCTTTTCAACTTGAATCCAGTCATGAAAGCTGCGTACTTCGGGGAACTGAGCGCGCGCTTTTCGTCCGACATGGAAAAGGAGAAAACCGAAAAGAATGATCGTAATCGGGAATACGAGGATCATCCATCGGAAGAAGGAGATGTGCAGACCCATTGCCCTGTCAATCATGCCCAGGCCGATGAGATTCGGCGGCGTGCCCACGGGCGTGCCCAGGCCGCCCAGTGACGACGAATAAGCGCACAAAAGCAGTAATGCCGGGGCGTAGGTGCGTACATCAAAGGCCTTGCCGTCAGGCGTTCCGGTTTTTCCCAGTGCCGTCAGCAGGGAGAGCCCGATGGGATACATCATCGCTGTCGTCGCTGTGTTGGAAAGCCACATGGAAAGGACAAGTGTCACCGAGGCAAAAGCCAGCAGAATTCTCCCCGGTCGCGGCCCAACGCACTTCAGCGATAGAATCGTGACCGCGATGCGGCGATCCAGCCCGTGATGAAACATCGCCTGCGCCAAGACAAACGAGCCGATGAAGAGGAAAACCACCGGATTGGCGAATGGCGCGAAGACAGTCCTCACCGGTCCGACACCGGCGAGGACGCAGAGCGCCGGTCCCAGTAGAGCCGCAACGGGAATCGGAATGGCTTCCGTTATCCAGAGCGTTGCCGTGAAAGCAACAATGCCAGCGAGCCAATGAGCTTCTCTCGACAGCCCTTCGAAGGGTAGGAACACAAGAATGAGAAAGAACAGCGGGGCCAGAAACAGCCCCAATCGTCGCCGGATGTTCTCGAAGCGCTCCTCGGTGGGTGAGAGTCGCCCCTGCACTGGAGTAGATTGCATGAAAGACTGGCTGTCGTTAAGAGACGAGTTTCGCGGCACTCGCCTCTTTGTGTTCCTCTTCTTGCTCTCTCAGGCAGGCGGCGACAAACTGGCGAAAGAGAGGATGCGCCCGCGTGAGGCGGCTTTTGAGTTCCGGGTGAAACTGTACCGCCAAAAACCAGGGATGCGACGGCAGTTCGATAATCTCCACAAGGTCTCCCTCGGGCCAAACCCCACTGACCAGCATGCCGTGCTCCTCCAGCATCGCCCGATAATCGTTGTTGACTTCAAAGCGATGCCGGTGGCGCTCGGTTACGGCGTCCTTGCCATAGGCTTTGTGTGCCAGAGATCCGCGAGCGAGAAAGCAGGGATAGCTTCCGAGCCTCATCGTTGCGCCTTTGTGGCGCAGGCCCCGCTGTTCCGGCATAAAGTCAATGACCGGGTGTCGGGCGTTGGGGACGAATTCGCGAGATTGAGCCGCCTTCCGACCACAAACATGACGAGCGAATTCAATTACGGCGGCCTGCAGGCCCAGGCACAGCCCCAGAAAGGGCAAACCGTTTTCGCGGGCGTAGCGGACCGCGGCGATTTTTCCTTCAATGCCGCGCTCGCCGAATCCTCCCGGAACGAGCAAACCAGCTGAATCCGCCAGCAGCTCTTCGGCCGGGTGGTTCTCGAATTCCTCGGCTTCAATCCAGTTCAAATCGACGCGCGTGTCCAACTCGGCTCCGGCGTGAATGAAAGACTCAATAATGCTCTTGTACGAATCCCGCACCTCGACATACTTGCCGCAAATCGCAATGCGCACACGATTCTGCGGACGCTTAATCTGCCGGACGAGTGCCTCCCACCCACTCAGATCCGGCGGTGACGGGCGCACGCCGAGACGCGTCAGGAGATTCTTGTCTACACCTTCCTTTTTCAGCAGCAAAGGCAGTTCATAAACCGTCTCGACATCGCGCACCTCGATGACATCCGCGGCGTGAACATTGCAGAAAAGAGCGATCTTCTGGCGAGCACTGCGCGTGAGTGGTCGGTCAGTCCGACACAACAGGATGTCCGGTTGGATGCCGATTTCTCGCAACGCCTTGACACTGTGCTGCGTCGGCTTGGTCTTTATCTCACCGACAGAGGTGATGAACGGCACGAGCGTTACATGCATGAAGACGCACTTCCGCCGCCCCAATTCCAACGCCATCTGCCGGATGGCTTCGAGGAATGGAAGCGATTCGATGTCCCCGACGGTTCCCCCCACCTCGACAATGACGATCTGGTACTTGCCGTTTTCCGCAACATCGCACAGGCGTTCGATAATTTCGCCTGTGATATGCGGGATCACCTGCACGGTTGCCCCGAGATAGTCGCCATGCCGTTCCCGTTCGATCACACGATGATAAATCTGCCCGGCGGTCGCGTTGTTCTTGCGCGTCATATTCTCGTCCACGAACCGCTCGTAGTGCCCAAGATCCAGGTCGGTCTCGGCCCCGTCATCCGTGACATAGACCTCTCCGTGCTGGAAGGGATTCATCGTACCCGGATCCACATTGATGTAGGGATCCAGTTTCATCAGCGTCACCCGCAGCCCGCGAGACTTGAGTAATCGGCCGATGGACGCCGCTGCGATTCCCTTGCCGAGAGAAGAAACCACACCTCCCGTGATGAAAATGAACTTCGCCTTGACTCTCTTCATCTTCCTTCCTGTTTGAGAAGTGCCTCGACTTTTGGGATATCCTCCGGTCGATCCACACTAGGGCCTGACGGTGCCACTTCGACACAGCGAATCACAAAGCCTGCCTCCAAGAACCGAAGTTGTTCCAATTCCTCGACCTGCTCCAGCGGCGACGGTGCCAGACCTGCAAGCTTCATCAAGGCGTCACGCTGATATCCATAGATTCCCAGATGACGGTATCCGGCGATGGGCTTCGACCTTGTTTCTGCTGCTGCGCCACTACGATTGAATGGAATCGGTGCCCGCGAGAAGTAGAGCGCATTTCGACTGCGATCTACAACGACCTTGACCACATCGGGATTTTGAAGTTCACCCACATCCACGATACGCGTCATCGCCGTTGCCACAGGCAAGCTGCGATTCTCAATGAGGGGCTCGGCCACCGCATCCAAAACCTCGGGTGCAATCAGCGGCTCGTCCCCCTGAACATTCAGCAGAATCTGATATTCGCTGTGGCGTGCTGCCACTTCTGCGACGCGGTCCGTGCCGGAGGCCAAATCCTCGGAGGTGAGCTCGACCCGCGCCCCGAAATGCGCAGCCGCGTCACGAATTCTCTCATCATCTGTCGCAATAATGACATCATCCACGCGGCGCGCTCGGCGAGCCCTCTCCCACACCCACTGAAGCATGGGTTTGCCGGAAATTATGGCAAGAGGCTTCCCGGGAAAGCGACTGGACGCCCATCGTGCTGGAATGACCGCGAGGATCCGCATTGAAGCCGCCGCCTTACTTGTCAACCGATGACCCGTGGTACGCGAAAATACTCCTCCGTGCGGTCGGGAGCGTTCTTCAGTGCCTCTTCACGCGTCAGGCACCGCCCCGGCTCGTCCTCACGGAAGACATTGGTCATGTCCAGGACATGGTGGAGCGGCTCGACACCTTCCGTATCCACGGCCATTACCTCGTCGATGTAGGCGAGGATGCTGTTCAGCTCGCGGGTCATGCGCTCGCTCTCCTCGTCAGAAAGGCGAAGGCGAGCCAAATCAGCAATATGATCCACATCCTGCCGCACAACAGCCATGTCGCACCACTCCTCGGCGCAATATGGTGATGAAAAACACACTCGAAACTATTCAATTTATACGAAAATCAGCGAAAAGTCAAGAAGGATTTCCCATTTTGTAAGCCCTTAATAACCAAACGACAAAGCGCCGGTGCCGTCGAGTTTTCAAGCCAGCACCTATGAAGGCTCCCCGCGGTCGGCTGCGCTGAATACGAAAAAAGCGGACCGGGGAAATCACCCGGCCCGCTTCTCGCTCGAGCAGAGGAATTGGCGTATTGAGCGTCTATTTGCCCGCTTTTTCAAGAGCCTCCTTCTTCTTCGCCAGGGCTTCGGTGCGGAAATCTTCAGCTTTCTTCATGAGAGTTGTCGCTGTCGTCTTGTAGATCACGAAGTGTGTCAGCGCTCCCGTCTTCTCGACAACATACTTCTCGCCCGTTTCATCGAGTGGAACAAGCTTCATCTCAAGTGGTTCGTATCCCGACAATCGAGCGCGAATGGTCACATCCGGCTTCTCAAAGCTCACCTGGCCCAGGGTGTCGAGGAAGTCGACGGCGCTCACCCGACACAGGAGGCGCAGCAACCGATCCACGAGCGGCTTTTCACCCGCGAAGCTCTTGGTTGGCGTTGTGACCTGCCAGACGGTATCCTGCCAGTCAAGCGTGATGGTTTCTTGCGGATAGACCAGCTCGACCCACCGCACCGAGTCCATCGGCAGCTCCGTGATCGTACGATCCCGCCAGTCTTTCAGGGCCTTGCCGTAGACCTGTCGGTAGGTTCCCTTGACCAGCCATACTTTGTTCTGACCCAACTGTCGCATATAGGTGTGCTGGTAATCCGAGGCGTTCTTTCCGATGATAAATCCAATGGGCTCGCTGACACCCTCCTCGAACACGTGCACACGCACACCCACCGTGTCCACTTCATATGTGGCGAAATTTTCCGGCTTGTCCGTAATGAGACTTTCAATGTCCATACCCTGTATTTTGCCGACCGCGTCGCGAACGAGTCGCTCGGTCGCGGGATACTGGAGGGGGTATTCGATCCACCATCCGTCGTTGTGCCGTGCAAGGGCGATGGAATCCGGTCCATAGACGATTCCGAAGCGATTGATGGCGCTGCTGTCCACCTCGACGAACGGACGCTCCTGTGTCACGACCGGCCGTTTCGATTGCGTCAGCCAATAGGCACCAACAAGCACCACGAACAAAAGTAGCAAGAGAATAGTACGCTTCGGCATGCTTAGACCTCCTTGCTACGAATATGCACTGTAACGTACTGCCGCCGACGGCGGAAAAGCCAGCGAACGACACCCAGAAGGACGACCAGGACCGGCGGGCCGATGATATTCGCCAGTTTCACGGTTTGCTTCGTCGTGTCACTCACTTCCCGGAGCGGGCGGATAGCCGCTTCGCGGCTGCGAATCTGCATCAGGTCACTATCCTGCGTCAGCCAGTCGACCGTATTCATGAAGAATATGGGATTGGTGGAATGGCTCGCATACGCATCCTGAGCGAAATTGCCGTCTCCCACGACGACCATTCGCGTCTCCGGACTTCGCTCGATAATCGCCACATTCGGCGGTGCGACAGTCGAATCGGTCGGCTGAGGAATGGGTTTGCCGGGGAAAAAACTCTCAAAGGAACCCACATAGGCAACCGCGAGCAACTTCCCACTCTCGTTGAATCCCTCTTTGATCGCCCGCGACATCGGATTAATGTCGTAGCGCCCTTGCTGAACGCGCGTGCGATCGCTCGAATACAACAAAGGAATAGCCTGCAACCCCTTAGCACTCGGTGACAGAGTGTCAATCGAGCTTGGGAAAAAAAGCATCATGGACTCAAGGTCCTTGACGATCGGGCTCCTCTCGTTGAAATGGCGGATCTCCGGGAAGGGCGGGTATTGCACCATATTGCGGATCGTAAAGAACGCCTGCCGCTGCTGAACATTGATCACTCCACATTGCGCATCGGTGACGAGATTGTTGTTGACGACGAAGCCATAGTGGCGCGTCAGATCATCCAGTTGCAGGTTATTGGGGATCGCCTGCGATTCCTGCAACCGGGCGTTAATCTTGTTCATCAGCCATGCCACCTTGCCACCGCCCATGATGTACTGGTCAATCACGAACTTCGCCCAGTCGTCGAATTTCTCGGTCGGGCCAATGATGAGCAGCGTTTCGATATCAGGATCTATCAGGTCGTTGCCAGACAGCGATACCGGAACGACTTGGTAGTTCTTCGCGAGGAGCGTCTTTGCCTGCTCCAAGTCGGTCTGGAAATCGGGGCCGCCGAATCCCGTGAGGATACCGACCTTGCGCAGCTTCTCGGCTGTCAGGCGCTTGATCGTGGAGGTAAGGTCATATTCCAGGTTTGTCACATTCTGGATCAGAGGAATCGTCTCGTGCTTGTCCTGATAGATGAGCACGAGGCCCATATAGACCTTCTTGACCTCCAGCTTGTCTTTGGCCATCACATTGACCTGCACCGGTGGAATGCGGTAGGCCTGCGCCTCCCGCTCGAGCTTCTCTTCCGAGCCGGGATCAACGAACTCGAAATGGAACTTTCCACGCCCGTAAGAACGATAGTCTTCCAAGGCATCCTGGAGGTAGCGGGAATTCGCATTATAGGGTGGCGGCAAATCCCGTGAGAAGTAAGCTTTGACCGTCAGGCGATCGTGCAGATTCGCCACGGTCTTGCGAGATGCCTGCGACAGAGTGTAAATCCGGTTCTCGGTCAGGTCAAGGCGTGTGAACAGGCGAACGCCAATCAAATTGATGACCACCAGAATGGCTGCCACAAGCACCAGATTGGAAATGGCGGTTACGGACCAGGGTTTCTTCTTCATAAGCCAAGAAATCGTTAGACAATCAACCGGAGAGTCACAGCTTGGAGTCCACAGAAAACATCAGTCTCCCTTCCTCCGGCTCAGGGAATGACTGGCAAGCAGAAGCCCAAAGAAGATGACGCTGAAATAGTAAAGCAGATCCCGCGTATCAATCACGCCCCGCGAAATGTTCTCGAAATGATAATCAATTGAAAGGTATTCGAAGATGGAGACCAGCGGAGCGGGAATGAAAAACAGAATCTTGTCGAGCAGGAAAAAGACAAAGATAATCACCAGGGCAACAATAAACGCAATAATCTGGTTTTCCGTCAGCGCCGAGGCAAAAATCCCGATGGCCAGGTATGCGCCGCCCATCAGCAGGAGACCAAAGTACCCACCGATGACCTGTCCCTCGTCGAGATTGCCGAGCCGACTGATCGTGATGGCATAGACCCAGGTGAACACCAAGGCCACCGCGAGGAGCGCGAGAGCCGCCAGGAACTTCCCGAGAATGATCTCGATGTCCTTAATGGGGTAGGTGACCAGCAGTTCAATCGTTCCGGATTTCCTCTCCTCGGCAATGAGTCGCATCGTGATCGCCGGCACAAAGAAAATGAAAACGAGCGGGATAATGCCGAAAGCCGTTCGGAGACTCGCCTGGTTCATCAGGAAGATGTTGGTGCCGAAGAAGTAACCGGCGAAGAGCAGGAAAAAGGTCACGACGATGTAGGCCGCCGGGGAGTTGAAATAGGACCGAGCCTCTTTCTTGAAAATCGTGTAGATGTTATGCATGATCCGGTGATTTTTCTTAAGATTCTCGAAGGCACCCAAGGCACGGGCGCCGACATCTATTAGCGAAGACTGTTTGCTGTAGAATCAAGAAGTCCGAACTCTCGTCCTAACTCCCACTGGTCTCCGATTCCTGCGTCAGGGCACGGAAGACTTCCTCGAGACTGACATGCTCGCGACGCATCTCCAGGATGGGCCAATTCTGTTCAACGGCCATCTTCCATAGAGTCTCGCGCAAATCCATGCCAGCCTGCGATTCGATGCGAATACCGGCGGATCCATCATCCGTCGGGACCGGACGCACCGCCTCGACCCCAGCCATCTCTCGCACTTTGGCCAGCACAGCGTCCGGAGGTGCCTTCAAATGGGCCAGCAGCGCCTCCCGACCGTGAAAGCCTGCCGACAGTTCATCCGATGTGCCATCGGCGACAATCCTGCCACGGTTGATAATCACGATCCGCGAGCAGGTAGCCTGCACTTCCGTAAGAATATGCGTGGAGAGGATGACGGTCTTCTCCCGACCGATTCGTTTGATCAGGTTCCGGATTTCGACGATTTGGTTCGGGTCAAGCCCTGCCGTCGGCTCATCAAACACCAGGATGTCCGGGTCATGAATCATAGCCTGGGCCAGACCAACGCGCTGACGGAAGCCCTTGGAAAGCTGTCCGATATCCTGCCCGAGCACATCCTCGAGGCCGCACACGCCGATCATCTCTCGAATCCGCTCGCGCTTGTGCGCCGTTTCCAGCCGCCTCAATTCACCGACATAGTGCAGATAGTCCAGGACATTCATGTCCGGATAAATTGGGGCCATTTCCGGCAGGTAGCCGATTCTTCGGCGAACCTCCAGCGAATTGTCCACTGTACCGAGTCCGTCGACGACGATCGTCCCAGATGTGGGAGGCATGAAACAGGTAATCATGCGCATTGTCGTCGTCTTGCCTGCCGCATTGGGCCCCAGAAAACCAAGGACTTCACCCCTCTGGATCGTCAGAGAGATGTCATCGACGGCTCTCAGGCCCGAGTAGCTCTTTGTGACACTCTGTAACTCAATCATTTCCGATCGTTGCGTTGAGAAAAAATGAACAAATTCGTGTAACCGATTTATAATAACTCATTTCGGAAACTCAAGGTTCCCGGTCTCTCCAAGCTAAGTGGCTGCCCGAGAAGACTTCTCGAATGTGCAGCACCGTCCACGACATCAGGATGTTTATATACAAAAAAAGCCGCTTAGCGCAGCAATCAGTGTTGAACAAATGGGAATGGTCATCACTTGGCCCTTGTGCACCTGCAACTCGCCTCCACTACCCTACTCTGCTGATTGGGCAGTGAGATCCACTCGCAGTTCGACCGTATCGGCCTTCGAAAAGAAGACCTGCTTCGTCCAAGGAGGATAACTCGGATTCTCCAGACGAATCGTGTGCTCCTCGCCGAGGGTCACCAGGAGTGGTTCCTCCCGGGGTGTCCGATCCACATACTTGCCATCGAGATGGATTTCGGCCCAGGGGCTGACCGATCTGATGAACACCACCCCCACATGATCGAACAGACTCACCGTGAGAATCGCCTCTTCTCCTCCTTTCAGAATCATCACCGTGTCCACGACCACGGGGAAATCCTCATTGAGAAGGACGATCCGGTGCCTCCCCGCCGGAAGAGTGATTGCGTGAAGAGGTGTCACGCCAATCTTCTGACGACCAATGACTACCTCAGCCCAAGGCTTGCAGAGAACCTGCAGCGTGGCTGGCCCCATTGGTACGGCATTCGCCAAATCCCCTGCTGTATCCAGAGGGACACCATGCTGGGGCGGCGGTGCGACCACTTTTCTCTGAACAACCTTCTCCGGTCCGGGTCGGATCGCCTCCAGGTCAGCGGTCTCCTCGCCTTCCCCCTCATCAACCTCATCTTCCTTCCCCGCCGAGCTCGGAGTCAACACATCGGAGACAGCAGTATCAGCGAGTCCGGCCTCAAACTCGGACGCTTGGTCGGGCTGATGTCTCTTCTGAGCAATGTGCATGACAACGAGCAAGGCGATGACGAAGAGGGCGAGAACCCCCGCAACCGCGAACAGACGCCCTCGGCGTGCCTGCCGAACATGCGACGGCTCGATTTCGATCCGCCGTTTCATGGGCGATGTCTCGCAGAGGTCTTGAAGGAGCGCGGATACATCGGGGGCTCGCACATCCTTGCAGACGGCGTCCAAAGCATCGCGCGCCGCCTGTGCGCTTTCGAACCTGCGAGAGGGTTTGCGATCCAAGAGGCGAGCCAGAATGCGTTCCATATCCGGCGATACCTGAGGGCGATAATCGGAAAAGCGTGGCGGCTGAAAATTGACTACATTCCGCAGGGATTGAGCCAGAGTCTCCCCTTCCACGAGTCTGTGGCCGGTCAGCATCTCAAACAAGATGAGGCCCAGAGAAAACAGGTCTGTGCGAGGGGTGGCTTCCTCCCCCGCCGCCTGCTCGGGGGCCATGTAGGTTGGAGTCCCGACAACCGCGCCTGTTTGAGTCAGACGCGGCAGATCGCGCATCATGGCGAGTCCGAAGTCCGCGATTTTCACCTCTCCGCGGTTCGAGATGAGCACATTCTCAGGTTTGAGGTCCCGATGAACGATTCCCTTTTCATGCGCTGCCGCGAGTCCGGCAAGAATCTCGACAGCGACCGTCGCCGCAATCTCAGGAGACAGGACTTGGTGTTCGCCGAGAAGGTCTCGCAACGACCGCCCTTCCACATACTCCATGATGAGGGAAAGATCTTCGTCGCCGGTACGAAGCTCATAAATGCGGACAACATTTGGATGGGCCAAGCTCGCCACGACCTGCGCCTCCCGCTCGAAACGCCGGCGCAAATCCTCGTCACGAGCGAGTTGCCGGTGCAGCGTCTTGACCAACACTTTTCGCCCGAGCTGCTCATCGTAGCCTTCCGAGACGGTCGCGATGCTGGAACGCGAAATCTCGCGA
>CAZJAD010000007.1:0-2700 GCA_964543855.1 uncultured Alphaproteobacteria bacterium | reverse complement strand
GCCGGTTGACAAGAGCCGATTTTCTGCCCCACAAGTGGTGAATCCTTCGACAGCACGAATTGCCCGAGCCGCGGCACATCGCGGCGCGGGCTCCGCAACATTTCCATGTACTCGAGAATGGTGGGATCCAAAATCTCCATCGCCATGCGCATGCCGCCGATGCGATCCGGCAGGACAACACGATCCGCCCCCGCCCACTTCAAGTTTCTCAATGACTCGTCTTCGGTCGCACGCGACACAATGGTCAGATTTGGATTGAGCCGACGCGCCGTCAGAGCGATGTAGAGATTGTCGGCATCGTCCGGCAAGGTTGTAATCAGACCCTTGGCCACCTGAACATTGCACTTCAGCAGAATATCCTCATCCTTGGCATCGCCCTCCACGACTGAGAGGTCATCCGGGGCATGCTCGGCGATGACCCGGGGATTTCGGTCAACAACAACGCATGGCTCATCGCTTCCACGGATAAACTGTACAGCTTCCTGTCCATTCCGACCAAAACCACAAACGATAATGTGATCGTGCAGGGCCTTTAGTTTTCTCTCCATTTTTTTTCTCCGAAATGTCCCGCGGATATCCGCCTCGACCAGAAAGGAAGTGACGCGACCGATGGCATACCAGAACACGCCCATGCCGGTCACAATCAGCACCGCCGTGAAGAGTCGTCCCGAAGACGAGAGTGGCCGGACTTCTTCAAAACCGACGGTCGAAAGAGTGATGATCGTCATGAAGAAGGCATCGGCCAGATTCCATCTCTCGATAATCATGTAGCCGATCACCCCCTCCATGCAGATCAAGAATATCAGAAAGAGAATGAAGGCGAGTTGCTTCTGGACTTCTTTCCGGAACATGGTTGAATCCTGAGTTGCGGACGACAGGTTCCCTTAGCGGGCAGGATACGCTACTTCACCAGCACCAGTTTCCTGACCTGAGTGAATCCTTCGGCTTCCATCCGACAGAGGTAGAGTCCCGACGGCCAATGGGCGGCGTTCCAGGCAACCGTGTAGGAACCGGGCAAATGCCCTTTGTCCACGAGTCGTATCACTTCTTGACCGAGCAGATTATGTATGACCAGACCGACATGTCCCGTCTGTGGCACATCATACCGAATGTTCGTGATTGGATTGAACGGATTCGGCCAGTTGGGATGAAGAGTGTAGGTTCTCGGCAGGACAGCGACAGGTTCATCGACATCGAGCTGACTGAAATAGAACGCGCCGATATCGGCGACGGTGTTGTCCGGGTCAAGAGGCAGATTCGGGTCACCCGCATCAATGCAAGGCGAGCCTGCCAGCAAATGGTAATCGCCTGCTGCCGCATTGGTGAACATCGGGTCGAGAAAGATATTGTAGTAGCCATCACACGAATCACCGTTGGTATTGCTGCTCACAAGCTCACCAATGCCCGAAGGCCCTTGAGACGGATCATCATCGTAGAAAGCGAAATTTGCGCCGCTACTGCCGAAAACATCGCAGTACTCGAATTGACTACTTGCACTATTGAAGAAGTAGATACCCGAACCTCCCGAATAAGTGATCACGGTGCTGCTGAAGGAGGGCAAGGAGAACCGACAATAGACGCCGTCGCCGCAGTAGGCTGAGTTGTCAGTTATTGTGCAGCGTTCAAGGGCTGGCGATGAATTGTCCCCGCAATACAGCCCGCCGCCCAAGTCCGCCGAATTGCCGACGACGGTGCAATGCGTGATGGTGGGCGACGAATTGTCTCCGCAATAAAGCCCACCGCCCAAATTGGCCGAATTGCCGATGATTGTGCAATGCGTGATTGTCGGCGATGAACTCCAGCCAAGCCCCACACCACCGCCGTAGTGAGCTGTGTTATTCCGAATCGTGCAATTTGTGATCGTGGGCGAAGAACCGCTGCACTCGATCCCACCTCCTCCAAGGCTTGGATGACTTCCATTTTGAATGTCGCAGTAGGCAAGCCGGCTCCCCGAGCTCGCCGAACCGGAGAAGTGCAGATTCCGCCAGTGGTCGGGATTCAGGAGAACGGCGATCGTGAAGACAATGGAGTCACTCTCAGTCCCCTCCGCCAAGAGGGTTCCCTCGATCTCGAACGAATAGGGTCCTCCGAAACGGAAAACGGTTCCCGGCATCAGGCGTAACATATCCCCGGAATTGACGGAGACATTCCCGAGGATGATGAAGAAATCCGGACCAAGCGTGCCACTCAAGGCCCCGAAAAGGGGTACACCATGGGGCAATGTCTGTGAGGGCAGCGCCGTATCGTTGATGAGCGCCAAATCCTCCATTTGGAGCGGCAAGAAGCCGTGTTGGCTGTACTCAATATCGTAGACGCCGGGCATCAGATCCAGGCCGAAGTAACCGGAAGCCTCCGTGTATGTTGAATCGGTATCGGCCGTTGGGCTCGCCTCGAGGAACTTGACCTTTGTTCCCGAGTGATCGGTTTCACCTTCCAAATAGCAATAGCCATCCACCCGAACACTACTCAAGCCCACCTGTGTGCCAACAAGGACGAGTAACAGGGTAAACACGCTGCGCATAATCCTTCGCCCTTCTTGTTCTATTGGGACGTAGAGAGCCGTATACCCGCGGAGATCACTTCACCAGCACCATCTTCCGTGTTTGAGTAAACCCCGGTGCTTCCATTCGGCAGAGGTAAATCCCCGACGGCAAATCGGTCGCATCCCATGTAGTCCTGTAGAAACCAGGCAGGACTGTG
>CAZJAD010000006.1:47220-56433 GCA_964543855.1 uncultured Alphaproteobacteria bacterium | reverse complement strand
ACAATGGAGATCTTCGAACGGCTCGCCTGGTATGGGTGGTTCGCGGTTTCGTCGCTGTATATCACCGGTTCGGTCTCCGAAGGAGCCTTGGGTTTCACTTCGGAGCAGCGGGGGATGTTGCAGGGCATTGTTCCTTTTGTTCTCTATCTTTTGCCGGTGCTCTTTGGCGCTTTAGCTGATCGCTTCGGATACAAAAAGACTTTTATCATTGCTTACTCGGTGTTGGTACCGGCTTACTATCTTCTGGGGCAATTCACCTCATTTGCCGGCTTTTTCATGGCATTTCTTTTTGTAGCTGTCGGAGCGGCGATCTTTAAACCCGTCGTCGTTGGTACAGTTGCCCGCACGACCGATGAGACAAATTCTTCGATGGGTTTCGGTATTTTTTACATGATGGTAAATGTCGGCGGGTTCGTTGGGCCAATCGTAGCGGGAATTGTACGCGTGCGCTACGGGTGGGATTTCGTTTTTATTGCATCGTCTTTCTGGATTGCCTGCAATTTCATCTGGATACTGCTTTTCTACAAAGAGCCGACAACTGAAGCGGGCACAAAAGAAGCTCGGACGGTCAAGCAAGTGCTGGGCGGTCTGGTGGAAGTTCTGGGCAATGGGCGTTTCTTCATCCTGGTTTTTGGCATCCTGCTGATGCTCATGATTGCGGGAGGCGAATTCAGTTGGACACTGATGGCGATCATCACCATAGGCTGGATCGTAATTAATCTCTTGATAGACATTCCGCTTCGAGCCCGAGAAAGGAGTGGACAGAAAGCGAGAGGCCTCGTTCAACCCATGAAAATGGGCAACTGGCGGTTCGCTCTCTATTTGCTCATTCTTTCCGGCTTCTGGACATCGTTCAACCAGATCTTTCTCACGATGCCCGAATATATCCGCGACTATGTGGACACAAAGGACATGCTCGTCTGGACGAAAAAAGTTTGCAGCGCGGTCGGCAAACCTGAATGGGGAGATCGATTAGTGCGAACGATTGCGGTGGTGAATGAGGATCAGCTATCGCACGAAATGGGACAATATGCCACCGAGCATGCCAGCACGGTTTCACTTCGGATTAGAGCCATTGACGCCAAAACTTACTCTATTAACTACGACACAGTTGCGAAATCTCTGAATGTGGCAAGAGGCAATCCGGCTGCACTGAATTTGACACCAGAAGATGTGAAACCGCTTACGAGAGAGCTCTATCATTTCAGAGCGCGCGTCCCACAGGAAGTGCTGGCGCAGAGCCTGAATTCATTCCAATTGCAGACATTCACCGTAGACAGCGTCCGCTTGGCGGGTCTTGTGACTATCTTGCGGACGACGCCAACACTGACTCACGAAGGCGTGGATTCGCTCTTGAAACGCGTGATTAACCGACAGCTTGAGTCACACTATCCTGTGACGGAGCAGAGCTCAGAGCCTGCCAGAAGGCTTGCCCGAGATTACTCGATGATTTTCCATGAACATGAGCTGAATCGAATTGACTCGTTCTTGGTGGTGAAAGGCAAGGAGATAGGTTACCCCGAGACGGCCTACCTCTTGGCGGGGCTTGTTTATCCGTCTCCTGTGGCGATGCTCGAGAAGTCACATGAGTTTGCCGAAGCTTACCGCCAGGTGAATCCCGAATATATCATCAACTTTGATGCAGGTGCCATTGTGGTGTTTCAGGTTCTTGTGTCGTGGGGCATAGGGTTCATACCGCCATTGTCAGCGATGGTTATTGGAATCGTCGTCGCGGGCATTGGCATTGGAATGAGCGCCTTCTGTTACACGGGATGGCTTATCGTGCTCGCGATTGTCATCTTCGCGTTCGGCGAGATGATGGCTTCACCTAAGAGTCAGGAGTATGTCGGACGCATCGCTCCGCCACAAAAGGTCGCGATGTTCATGGGATATTACTTCTGGACGATTGCGTTAGGAAATATTTTCGGTGGGCGACTTTCAGGGGAACTCTATGGAAGCCTGGCCCGCGATATGGAACGGCCGGATATCATGTGGATCATCTTCGGCATCCTGGGCCTCGTGACGGCGGTTGTCCTTATCGGGTATGACTGGCTGGTCATTCGCCGACCTGCCAAGCGCGGTCAAGATCACGCAATGGCGATAAAGAAATCGTCCAGTTAATGCAGCATTTGTCACTTGTTTGACTTCCGTGCTGATTTGGAGGGAACAATGGGACGAGTCGAAAACAAGGTTGCCGTGGTAACCGGAGGTGCACTGGGAATCGGGCGAGCGGCGTGCCTGCTCCTGGCTAAAGAAGGGGCGAAAGTGGCTGTGACGGATGTGCTCGAAAGGGAGAGCGCTGAGGTCGTGCGCGAAATTGAAGCCGAGGGAGGAAGGGCGAAGTTCTGGAAACTTGATGTCGCAATCGAAGCGGATGTGAAGAAAGTCTTTGCGGATGTCCAGAAAGCCTTTGGGAACATTACGGTGCTCGTCAACAATGCGGGCATCTCGGGTGCGAACAAACCAACGCACGAGATCACGGAGGCAGAGTGGGATCGGGTCATGGCGGTCAATGTGAAGGGTCCCTTCTTCTGCACGAAGCACGCAGTCCCGCAAATGAAAAAAGCCGGCAGCGGAAGCATCGTCAACTTGTCTTCGATCTACGGTCTTATCAGCTCGATGGATGTGCCGCCCTATCACGCCTCCAAGGGCGCTTTGCGGCTCATGACCAAGACCGATGCGCTGTTCTATGCGCATGATAACATCCGTGTCAATTCAGTCCATCCGGGATTCATCTGGACGCCGATGGTGGAGAATCATCTCAGAACCTTAGGCGATGTCGAAGCAGGTAAGCAGGCAATAGCGGGTCTCCATCCCCTCGGGCGCATGGGCGAGCCGGACGATATTGCCTATGCCATTCTGTATCTCGCCTCCGATGAGTCTAAATTCGTAACCGGAAGCGAGTTGGTGGTGGACGGCGGCTATACGGCAAGATGAAACAAAGGCTGACTTGGAAAACAGCTCGCGCATCCATCTCCCCCGCGCGAATATAGAGACGATTGAGGCTTAGCAGCCGAGATGTTTTTAGAACCGTTGGAGAGGCACCTGAGATTCTCACGAGTGAATAAACTCGCTTACCTCTTTCTTGTTCTCTTCTTGCCGGCCCTCTTTGCGCAAGAGAGACCCTTTGAGATCAGCAGGCTAATAGATTCGCCGACGGCCACCGCTGTGCAGCACGGCGAGGCTCTGGCTCAGGCGCATGTTTTCACGGGGGGAGGGATGTTGGTCGGCGGGGAGGTCGGCATTTTGCCGCGTCTCACTGTCGGCGCATATTACGGCGCGAACAATCTCGTCGGCAATTATGAAATCCGCTGGTTCAAGTATCCTGGATTTTCGCTGACTTACAGCATTCTTGACAGGAGCGAGTGGTATCCGGCGGTGAGCGCCGGCTTCACGAGCCAGGGCGTCGGCCCGTTCTATGACCCCGGCGCCCGAAAGAATGAGCGTTTCCTGACCAAGGCGAAGGGATTCTGGATTGCGGCGTCGAACAATTACGAAGTGGACTATTTGGGGATTGTGGGGATGCACCTGGGGATGAACCTGAACACTTTCGAGAGCGCGGACGACCGCGATTTCTCGTTTTACTTGGGATTCAACAAGCGGGTCAGTCCTTGGCTTGAAGCGGTGACCGAATACGATATCGCCACCAACGACGACAGTCCACGGGCGCTCGGCCGTGGCAAAGGCTACTGGAATGTCGCCGTGCGATGCTCCCCGATAGAATCCGTAGCCGTTGAGATTGTCCTGCGCGACCTGCTGACGAACAACAAACTCAACTCGACACCCTCCCGCGAACTCCGCTTCTCCTACTGCATCGCCCTTTAGCGCGCCTCTCCATTCTGCCTCATCTTCAGAGCAGCTTCGATTTCAGCTAACACCTCGGTCTGGCTCTCTTTTTGTCTTTGCCACTGGAGCGCAGCCCGCCCGCGATCTCCCAATTGCCCCAAGGCCCACGCCGCGTGCCCTCGCACGAGCGGTTCAGAATCTTCCAGCAACATCTCCAGCGGCGGCAGCGCCTCCTCCACTCGCCAATTCCCCAAAGCTACCGCCACATTTCTCACAAGGCCGCGCCGCTTCAAGCGTTGAAGAGCGGTTCCGGCGAAGCGCTCTCTGAACTCTTTCTCTGTGAGAAGTGCGAGGGAAGCGAGCGACGGCGCGCGGCGCTCGAATGAACTCTGAAACGCCGGCAAGCTCGTGGGACGAGCAAACTTCTGGTTCCATGGACAAGCGAGCTGGCATTCGTCACACCCGAAAACGCGGTTCCCAATCAGCGGTCGCAGACTTCGAGGAATCGCGCCTTTGTGTTCAATCGTCAGGTACGAGATACAGCGACTTGCGTCGAGGAGGTAAGGCTCCACGAGCGCGCCGGTCGGGCACGCTTCCAGACAGCGCGTACATGAACCACATGAGATATCAGACGGACTTGTGCGAGAGATGAGTTCCACATTGGTAATAAGAACGCCGAGAAAGAAGTACGAGCCCTGTTGCGGATGAATAAGGCAGGTATTCTTACCGAAGAAACCGAGCCCGGCCAAGGCGGCGAAATCGCGCTCGAGGACAGGCCCGGTGTCAACATACGATTGAAAGCGGCTTCCGGGTGCCAGTGATGCGATGTCCGCTGAAAGCTTCTCAAGAAGAGTCAGTATCAACGGATGATAGTCTTCTCCCCAGGCGTAGCTGGCGATAACGCCGCGAGAAGGATCGTGGCGAATCTCGGAGGGCAGGTCCGCGGTGTAATAGTTAAGCCCGACGACAATAGCCGAGCGGGCGTCATTCATCAGAAAGTGCAGGCCGCGTCGACGGTCGGCGCTCTTGCGCATGTAATCCATCGTGCCCGCCATTCCTGCATCCAGCCATCGCAGGAAGGCGTCGAAGTGCAAGGGAGTCAACCGGGAGCTGACGCCGACAAGGTCGAAACCGAGAGCGCGGGATCGCGAGATGATTTCTTCAGTCATTGCACAGCGCGTAATGGCTGACAGATTGCAGTTTCCTCACGGCGACTACCTTGCGACGACGGCATCCTCATCCATGGTGTCTCGAAGAATGTGATTCAGGACGCCGATCCACTCGTCAGCGATTTCTGTCAGGTCGTATTCGATACCGTCGGCGAGAGTCACATAATCGCCAGCCGCCTGTGCCTTGTACATTGTGTCCAGCATCGGCAGGAGGCGCGTATTGGAGGACATGAGCGACTGTCGCAGTGACGCTGTTTCATCCTCTACACCAGGCAGTCGCGCCGCCGCATTCATGCCGGTCAGCGCCAGCTTGAGATCATCGAGACACCCTGCGAAGTTGTTGTTGGCCGTGAGCTCATCACCCAAACGGAACGCCGTGGCTGTTTTGGTTAGATCTCCACGCAGCGACTGAAGAAAATCCCGTGTGTCCGTCAGTCCCTTGGCCAGGAGAGACTTGGGTTCTTCAACCGTCAGTTCGATACGCTCAACCTCCGACGGTGGTCGGCCCTCCAATTTCTCGCGCTGAGGATCGTCCTGCAGAAGCTCCCCATCTACGGCAATTGCCGTGACGACTTTCCCTTTCTCACCAATCTCACTGCGAAGCTGGTCCAAGATCTCGCCTACCGTCGGCAGCTCCGTATCACCGCCCCGAATCTCGAGTCCATTCAGAAGCACCTTCATAGTACTTCTCCTTTCCGCTTTGGTCTTTATGATTCAAGAGATCTTCATGATTAGGTTCCAGAGAATCTTTCAAGCCTTGGAGAAGGAATTCCAGATCTGCATATGCGCGCCGTGTTTCATTCACTTGTTCCTCAAGCAAGCTGCTTTCCAGGCTTGCCTTTGTCAGTGCCGTGAATCCCCAGAATGTACGCAGGAGAGCGCGACAATCCAGAACCGACTCCAGCGCCTTGTCGATCTGGATCAAGGTCTGTCCCGACCACCACAGATTGTCCACGGGAAGCGGTTGCCGCCGGCTCTCACTCTGCAGCTTGTCGGCCTCCACCAAGGCTCGCTGGACGAGGGGAAGCGCGCGCTCCACAAGATGCCGCAACCGTGAAACCTCGGGCGACGATTCGAGTACCTGTCCTGCGGTGTACGGCCCATCTGCTTTCAGCACCCGCCGCCACAACGGCCTCACAACGCCGTGCAACTGGTCGCGCAATGAAGGCGTGGATGGCTCCAGAGGTCTCAGCTCCAGCATCCGATCCTGAGAATTGAAGGCCGTTTCATAAACACGAGCTTCCGACGAAATGTTCCGAAGGCGGCCGTTCCGACCGCCAAGTGTCCAGGCGAGAGTCTCAAAGACGGTCTCGATTTGAGCTGCATCGTGACAGTGCATCTCAGCGCATTGTCGATGGTAAGAGCAGGGAAAGCATGGAACATCTGGTTCCACAACGATGTGGCCTTGACCGTAAGGTGCTGTCTCGCTGCCGAGAGCGGTACCCAAGGTCAGTGCGATAATCGGCCGACCGGCTGCCGCAGCGAGGTGAACTGTCCCGGTATCATTCGAGACCAGGGCCGCGCAGCGCCGCAACACAGAAAAAAGTTGAGGAATACTCGTCTCTCCGACAAGGGAACGGACTCCCGGCATTCCTGTGAATGGCTGCGCCAGTGCCATCTCAGTCTTGTGACCGAGCAGAATCACCGGTCGATTGAGTTTCCCCCAGATAAGCTCGGCAAGGCCGCGGAAATGTTCCACAGGCCACCGCTTGGAGGGATGGGCTGCCCCGAGTTGAAAGGCGACCGGTTCGAACTGCTTCAGATTCTGCGCCGACCAGAAGGCATCCGCAAACGCCTCGGCGCTCGTGTCAGGAGTCAATTCGAGCTTATTCTGTTCTTTGACCTGACCGGCACACTGCGCGTAGATATCGACGAGGTTGAACTGACAGAAGGGACGGGCGAGATTCGTGGCAAAGAAGTACCGCAACCAGGGCGAACGCACCATCTGAAAGCCGCGACTGTCTACGGTGACACCGCGACCGTTCTCGCCGCCCAGAAGACGCGTCAGGATCATGCTCGGCCGAGTGTGTGTCAGGTTCCAGACCTCGTCGTAACTCTCTCTTTGCAGTCCGCGAAGACGGTCCTCAAAGAGATGGTAGAGTTCAGGCGGGCTCACTTGAGCCGCCTGGTGCAGCGGAGGCAGCCACTCATCGAGACTCAGCTCATGCACGGCGTCATGGAAAGGAAGCATCCTCGCCACCGGCACAAAGGCCTTCTCGACCAGAAGGTGCACCTCCGGCGCATCCGTTCTGCGTTTGAGCCCGGCCAGAAACGGGACCGATTGCACTAAATCTCCCATGCGGGAGAGGTTCAGGACGAGCACTTTAGGCATGGAGGCTTCGAACCTCCTGTGTTTGCCTGCGGGTCACTTCCTGCCAGAGCGCTCTGAGGATGCGGCTGCCGCGAATCAGTGTGCCATAGACTTCGTGACATGCCGTCGCCAAGCCAGCCGGTGAATCATCGGGAACATTTCCGCGCACGACGCGCGTGAACTGTGCCAACGGTGCCCACGCCGGAAAGGTCTCTTCCACCTGTGCGAGCTGGCTGTCACACTCAGCCAACTCCAGCGCTCCGTCACGCAGAACGCTCAGCGATGGGCGAGAGGAGGTCAGCTCGCCTTCCAGGACTGCAACCGCCGATTGAGCACGCTCCGCGATTCTTTCGTAGATGGAGATTGCCTGAGCATCGTCGCTGGTCAAGAGATCAACGGGATCGAAACTTTGATAGTGCTCATCGAGAAAGGCTTCTTCTCTGGTCCAAGCCTCTGCCGGTGTGACGGTTCTGGAATAGCAGTCTGTCAGCAGAAGAGGCCAGAAAATGCGGTACAGAGAATGGAGAAAGGTCTGCCGCTCGAGAGGGAACTTGGTCATGGGAACGAGCCGCAACTGCCCATCCTCTGTCACGCGAGTGTGCCACACGCGCACACGCGACGAATCCCATCGCGCCACATCGGCACGATGACCGTTCTCAATCTGCCAGACTGTAGCCTCCGCAACATCGGATGGCCGAATGGCATCGTGACAAACCCGATGGCCGCAGCTCGATAGATAGGCACACGGCGCACACGGCACCCTCGGTTCAAACACGACGTGGCCATCGCCGTAGGGTCCTGTGTCTTTAGCCGCTGCAGGTCCCAGGTAGATGCCGACGGTAGGGATCCCAACTGCTGCAGCCAGATGAATCGTTCCGGTATCATTAGAGATAAGAACGCGACACTGAGCCAGAACAGCGGCGAGTGCACCGATATGAGTCTTTCCTGTCAAGTCGAGAACATGCTCGGCACCCACGGTGTCGATGAGTGCTCGACTTCGTGGAATATCTTCGGCGGTCCCCAAGAGCGCGATCGTCGCGCCACGGTGGGCGATGAGCTGTCGTGCAAGGTCAGCAAAAGCGGCGACCGGCCACCGTCGTCGTTCGTCGGCTGCGCCCATCTGAAACGCGATACATGGGCCGTTCGCGCGGCCCACTCTTGTGCTAAGCAACCCAGCCGCCTCGCGCTCATCATTGGGCAAGAGCCGAAACCGAAGCCTCGGCTGCGAGGCGCCGCTCTCGCCGATGGGCAAGTACATCTCAACCAGATTGAAGGGATTGTGAGTGCGGTCCAGCGTCACATAGAAGTAGTAGTTTATCCACGGATTCGTAATCAAAAGGTGACCGGAACTGTCATAGGTCATCCCGTGAGTCTCTGGCGCGCGCACGAGCCAGGTCAGAGCAGCCGAAAGCCGTGTATGAGCCAGGTTGTAGAATCGGTCGAAGTGCCGTGCTCGCAATGAAGCAGCGAAGTCTGAAAGCTCCGCGTACAAGTCAGGGAGCGAAAGTCGATGGTGATCCAGACGAGGAATAAACCGGTCGAGTGGAAACGGAATGACCTCATCGACCATCGGCAACCGCCGTGCCGTCTCGGCAAAGTTTTCCAAGGCAATGAGCGTCAACTGCGGATCCGCGTCTGTCTCGCGTAGACGATCAAGGAGCGGGCCGCACTGAATGAGGTCTCCCATTCGCGTGAAGTTCAACACTCCGATGCGACTCAATCAATCACCCCCTTCTCGACGCCCCAATCCCGAAACTCCTTCATGAGCAGGAAAATGCCCTCGACATCCGTCAGTTCGCCCCTGCCTTTGCGGATGTGGTCAGCGATTCTGTCAAGCGTCAGTTCATCGTCTTCGTCGAGGAACTGCCCAAGGAATTTCCCGAGTTCCGTGTTCGGTCCGACACGGCGCACAAGCTCCGCCGGATGATTTGTCGATCGCTTGTGAAG
>CAZJAD010000006.1:31525-47120 GCA_964543855.1 uncultured Alphaproteobacteria bacterium | reverse complement strand
CTGATTTCGAAAGTGCGTGGATTGACAAAATCACCGAACGGATCAACACCCGGATGTGTCGGCGATGAATGAAGGTTGAGATTGATTTTTGATGCCGAGAAGATTTTTACGATTTCTTCCGGTGGAATTCTCCGACCGCCCTGCTGGACTTTTCCGAACACAGCGCTGTCTCTCGGCCAATCATTCCCCCATATTTTGATATCGTAGTCCAGAAGGTGTCGGAACGACTGAAGCCGATTGAAATAGCCTGCTCCAACGAACGAAACATCGCTGCCGTACCAGCGCGTTTCCTCCGGCGTTAGCGTGACAGGCTGGTGGAGGTGGCTGCAGGCTGCTGCCGGTAGATAATGATACCGCCCCTGACCGACTTGCTCCAATTCGCGCTCAAAATCATCCTTCTGGATGCCGAAGAAATAGTCATAGAACGCGGCGACTTCTTTCCAATAGGTGAACAACCGGTAATCTTCGACAAACCACATGGCGCTCGGAATGCCCTCTCGCCGCAGTTCCTGAAGTCCTTCCGGAAGCAGGGGCGTTTGCGCCACGGCTAAGACAAGATCCGCCTTATAGTCCAGGGCGCGCGCAACAATGGCTTCGCCGAGAAACGTGGTGAGCAAGCCCTGGAGAACCCTCCGATGATGCTTGTTCTGGGTCAGGCTCGTCAACGATTCCACGGCGAAGTTGTAGAGGGTGCAGTCCACGGTCTCCACGTGGTGGCCGACGGCTTCCAGCGCCCGTGCCGAATAACGAGCTGCCGGAACTGAACCACCGTAGATGGGAATCGGGACGAGAATTCGCAAGGGGCGTTCAGCCCAGGACAAATGAAGAATGTTTCGTTTCAGCTCATCATATACTGTCGGTGCCAGCGCCGTGATGCCGGGAGAAATACAAATGAGTGGCGCTTTGAGGGCCTGCGAGGCGAGCTCGAGCTCCATTCTGCCTTCGCTTCCGATATAGAGCTTGAGCGAGTCCGGCATCGTGCTCCAATCCAGTGCCTCGAATCCAGCCTTCACCAGTTCGGGCAAATTCTCGAAAGCCCAGATGTCCAAAGCCGCGGGATCGAGACCGCGCTGGCGCAGCAGCGCGCAGAACTCCAGGACCGGATACCCCAACCCGATACCGAGGAAGATCACAGAGACTCGCTCGCCTTCCGCCATGCGCTGCGCCAGACACACGCCCTCCGTCGCCAGCCAGTGCTGCAAGAATCGGCGGGCTTCCTCGCGCGGATTCACGCGCGAGTGAACTAACCGCTCGCCAACGCGTACCGTCGGCGAGCCGCTGCGCGACGACTCGACCTGCAACTGTGATGCGTTTTCGAGGATGGCGGTGATGTGCGGATGAGTCCGAAGAATAGATGGCGGTATCGGCTTCATGGTTCACTCAGTGTGGGACAAGTCTCTCTCATTGATACAAGTTCAGTTAGTTTTTCAGGAGCCCAAGGGGTCGCACCGAAGATTCGTACTCCTGTGCTCTTGAGGTCGTAAATCCGCAAGCACGGATTCGACGCTTTGAGGTGTGCAATCACACGCGCCAAACCCGCAGCAAAGCCCGCAAAGGCCGGCGATGTCCATAGTGTGCGATCGGAAACAGCAGTCGTTCGGACGCTGGCTTGCGGTGTTGCTCCGGTCCGCATCGCGCCGTCTGCATACACGGCCTTATCCCAGCCGAGGTCGAGTCCGGCAAGCAAGATCGGATTGCCGCCCATCTTGGCTGCCAAGTCAAGCGCCGGAGCCATGACCGTCCCAACTCCCGAGGCTAAGGTGCATTTATCCGCGTTGCCCGGCTCTTCGGGATGCGCCAAGTAGAGCGGTCCTTCGTAGGCAGCGAGCAATTCATGATTCACCGTGGGGAAGACGACCAACGGTCCAGCATAACCGGATTCCTGGACATCACGCATGGCGCTGGAGTGCGATTCGATGCAGATCGCCAGGTCCGGTACAATATCCCGCCTCGCAAGAACAGGCAGCGCTCCGTTCGACGCAATCATTCGCGGTTGCTGTTCCAGCTTGACAGTCTCGTCTAAGACGCATGACAGCGACGGTCCCGCACCAAGGACAAGGACGGGTTCGTCCTCCCAGCCATGAAAGAGATCACCCATATCTCGGCAGCGGCTGAGGAAGGGAACATTGGCCTCCTCTTGTGACAACAACGCTGGGGCATGTGCCCGGCTGCTTTTCCACAGCAGGCTGACGCCTTCGAGGATTTCCGTAAGAGGTCCTCCTTCCCAGCGCAGCAGCGCTTGGCTTGGCGCATGAACGTGAACTACCGGTGCGGCCGGAATGTCCGCCAGGAAACTCTGGAGTTTCCGTACGGACTGCGTTGCCATGATCGAGACGCGATTGCCCCGCCACAGCTCCCAAGACGGATGTGCTCTTTTCGCCAGCAGGTACAGCTCGGGGTGAGTCTCTATGATCCACAACCGCTGCGTTTTAGGTAATTCTCGCAGAAGAGCTTGCGCGACATAGCCGAGACCGAGCCCCCACAGGACGGTGTCGCAATCGCAACCGTTGGCCCATTCATGAGCGATTTCCTCTGCTTCGCCCCAAGGATCCTGTCGGCTGTGAAGAAAGATGCCTGATGGCTCGTGTCGGATAGTGGGTTCTCCAACGCGAGTCCCACTCAGTTCGAATGCAGCCAAAAAACTCGCCACATTGCGCTTCTCAGACATTGATCCACTCTGTCAACGAAGGTGCGTCCGATTCCTTGGGCCGACTCCTGGCCATCTCGCGAGAACTCAAATAGTGCAATCCGTCACGACACAAGTATGGAGACCGAACGATGAATCCCCGGCTGACCTGAAAATCCGTTTCTGTTCTTCCGTCGAGGAGTGCGGCGGCGACGCAAGCGACATCTTTCGGTATCGGAATCCTGTTTCCAGACTCGAAATTCTCCGACTCTATCGCGCAGGAGGAGGCGGCATACGGACCCGTGAAAGCCGCCCGCGCTCCGGCGAAAAAGATGCCTAAGACCTGGATGCCCAAAGCTGCGGCAAAGTGTATCCCACCGGTGTCAGAACCGACAACAAGATCGCACGAGGCCAGAATCGAACCGAGCGAAGACAAGTCGGTCTGTCCGACAGTGTTTCGCACGCAGAAACCACGGCTTCGGCAAAATTCCTCGATGTACTCGGCACCTTGTATATCTCGATCCGTCCCGAGGAGAACGATCTCGGCCTCGCAAAGCCTGTCTCCGAGCAGCCCAAGAAACTCGATCCAGTATTCTACGGGCCACACGCGATCTGGAGCACCGGCTCCCACGAGGAGTCCCAGCCGTTCACAGGAAAGGGAGAGGGAAGGACAAAATCCTTGCGGGAGCGCGGCAGGGAAGTCCGTCGTTGTCGCCTGAGACTTGGCGAGCGCCGCCCAAAGATCCGCCAAGTGAACCGGTGGCGAGTTCCGGTCAGCAACCATCGTGTCGAGGTAGGCCATCGGGGGATCCGGTGTGCCAGCGTTGCTCAGAAAGCCGCGTACATCTTTGGAGCGCAGCATCTCGGCAAAGCGAGCCGCCGCATCGCTCTTGTTGAGAACATACACGATGTCTGGTCGTTGCCCGCCCATGCTGTCGAGAATTCGCTGAAATTTGGCGTAGAGAGTTTTCAGGTCTCGCTCGCTGTTGGCGAGTGCCCAATAGTGCCGCAGAGGAATCCCCAAGCTCCGACTGGGCTCAGGGAAGGTCGCCGCCAGAGACAGAAAGATCTCATCAACGCACAGGAGAATATCTGCGTCCGGCTCCTGTGCGCGAATTCGAGCCAGAAGCGGCCGGGTTTGAAACAGGTCGCCCAGCCGCGCCCATTGAAGAATACAGTGGGTTGTCACTGAAATCTACGCAGGTTTCTCAAGTTGCTCCAATACCTCTTTTGCCGCAATATAATCAGGTTTCAGGGACACGACCCGGCGGCATGTCTCTATGGCGCTGGCGTATTGTCCCATTTTGAATTGCAGCCCGCACAAATTGAAAAGAAAGTCCGTGTCATCCGGGTGCTTTTCCAGATAAGTCTTGAGAGGAATTTCCGCTATCTCGGGCTTCTCCAACTCCATGGCAATCCTGTACAGGTTAAAGAGAGCTTCGGGGTGATTCGGATGCCGCTCCAAGACCGTGGCGAATTCCCTCGCCGCGGCCTCTTTCATGCCTCGCGCGGAAAGAGCAAGGCCAAGGCCGAAATGAGCCTTGGAGCTATCTGGATTGTGAGCCGTGGCAACCGCGAATCCGTACTGCGCCGCCTGCCAATTCTGCCCCGACAGCGCAACCGATCCGAGTCCCAGATAAGGCCGCTCGGAAGAAGGATTCTCCAGTAGGGCGTGGAGGTATGCCTTCTCGGCTTCTTCGCTTCGCTCGAGTCGAGTGCAGCAGTTCCCCAGAAGCTGCCACGACTCAAATCTCTCCTGGTCGGATAGCTCGCTGTAGTATTCCGTCAACTGGCGAAGCCTTTCAACCGCATCCTCGAACTTCTCCAAATGGTACAGGAGCTGTGCATGTTGAAGCAGGGTCGTGCGATCCGGTGCCAGCCGCGAGAGAGTTTTCTCGGCTTCCTCAGCGCGATTCAGCTCTATGGCAAGCTGGCAGAACTCAGCCATTTTCTCAGGTGTACATGCGCCCGAGTCGACCAACCTTCCGAGCGATGTCCACGCTGCCTCTGTATCACCAGTCGTCCGCCGCTCTCGCGCTGTTTCTGTCTGATCGTGTAACAAGGTCTTTAGTTCCAGATAACGGGGCTGACCGGAATCGTCCCACTGAATCTGAAATCCATCTTCGGCCAAGATCTTAGCTTCGTCGTAGGTAATCTTGTCCGCCCAGACCGTAAGAAATCTCTGCAGCGCCTCTCGATTCCAGTTCGCGGGGCCGAGTGCATGCGCTCCACGGCACAGAACTGTCGCTTCGGGCGAGTAGACGACTACTCCACCCGACGCTCGGGCGCGGAGACAAAGGTCCATAGCCTCGAAACCATCGGCAAACTGCTCGTCAAAACCGCCAAGCTGCTCGTAAATGGATCGCCGCACGAGCAGGCATGCTCCGCTGATGGCCTGGTATTTCCGCGCGTGATTTACTGCCCGATGGTCTTCTGTGAAACCTCGATATGCTGAAAAGGGCATCTTGTCCTTGCGAAAAAGAAATCCCGCGTGCTCGATGGTGCTGTCCGTGCGGATAAGCTTGGCGCCTGCACAGTGGACCTCAGGATTGGACTGCACTTGTGAAACGAGGTGCTTCAGCCAACCGGCGCGAGGTTCGGTGGCGTTGTCTAAGAAAACCAGGTACTCGCCCCGTGCTTTCTTCGCGGCCAGGTTGAGTGCACGGGCTCGAGGCACCGGCTTCCGCTCGGTCAAAATCTGTACATCGCCTTCAATTGCGTTCAGCAGTTTGGGCGTGCGATCTGTGGAGCCATTATTCACGATGATCACCTCGTAGTCCGGCGCTGACCGGTCGGCTGAAATCGCTTCCAAACACGCCTCGGTGTCATCGGCTCCATTCTGCACCGAGAGAATAATGGAGCATGCAAACTGGTGTCGCGAAGGACCTCTTGCCTCAACCATGGTTTGCTCCTTTCTGACATTCAGTGGTGTCGCTATAGATTCCGGTTTGTGTCGCGATGGTCTCTGAGGCGCCGTGGCGCTGAGGATTCGTTCGTAAACCCTTAGGGTACGCTCGGCAGAGCGCTGCCAAGTAAATTGGAGAGCTCGCTGAGTAATCGTCGGGTCGGGCTTGGATTCGAGAGCGGCATGCACAGCCGTCCGAATAGAAACAGGATTGTCAGGCTGGCAGGCAGCGAAGTCGTTAGCAGACAGGTAGTCTTCAATACTGCCCCAGGTGCTCGCCACAACAGCGCAGCCATAGGCTGCCGCTTCGAGCGAAACAAGTCCAGGTAACTCGTACCAACTCGGTAAGACATGACAAACTGCTGTGCTGTAGAGAGTCGCCAACTGCGCGTCGCTCACCCGCCCTACGAATAGAGTTGGTCCCCGGCGATGGAATGCGCGGCAAAGCTCCTCATAGGCTGGCTGATAGGTGAAACCGCCGGTGATGAAGAGAAGCGCAAGATCGTCATCCTCGAGCGCCTTCATCAGCATAAGCTGGTTCTTACGAGTCTCGAGACGCCCGACGCAGAGTGCGTACCGTTCCACCCCGAGTCGCTGCAGAACCTCTTCTTTGTCAGGCGGAGAAAATTCTTCGAGCACCCGTATCCCGAACGGAACGACATGGACCTGCTCGGCCGCTTGGGGGAAATCACGTTTCAGGCGCGTCGCCTCGCTTTCTCCGCAAGCGAAAAGCGCGTGGGCACCATTCGCCACAGCCGCATTGTCCAATTTCTCCGCGGGGGGCAAATGGCGCAGTGCTTCAAGGTGCCGCTGGAATTGCCCCTTGTCGCAGCCCGACCGGATGTATTCCTCAAAAAGAGAATAAGACTGATTGGATTGCGCCAGGAAACTCGGCCAGTCTTCGTACAAGGTCGTAATGACATAGGGAACTTTTTGGCGAAGAGCATTCTGAGCAAAGTCACGAGATGCTGGAACCGTCGTCAGGTTCATCAGATGCACGATGTCGATCCCATCCAGATTACCGGGCTCAGCAGACGCACAGACCTCGACATCGAGCTTTGTCAATCCATCATGAAGCCCGTTCATGACGCCGGTATCTCCACCTGGATGGCTCAGAGCACTGGCGCGATTCTGCAGGAGGACGCGCAAGCGGCGTTCCTTGCATCGCGTCGGCCTCGCGCGTGGAGCGACTTCATGGTATGCTGCCATCGTCTTGTCGGCGACGGTCTCCCATCGGAACATCCGCGCACGCTGGCGACCTGCTTGGGCGAGCTGCTGCCGTTCATTCGTGTCGTGGGCGAGTCTAATCATGGCGGCCGCTATCTGTTCCGAATCTTCTGGATTGATCAGAATCCCAGCAGAACCCACAATCTCTGGCAAAGACCCTCGCGCCGATGCAATCACGGCAGCGCCACAGGCCATGGCCTCGAGAGCAGGAAACCCAAAACCCTCATAGAGCGACGGAAAGACCATGGCCGTCGCGCCTGCGTAGAGACTTTTCAGTTCATCGTCGCTGACATAACCCAGCGGTCTTATCTTCGGCAATACATCCTGACACCGAAGGCGCTCAGCGATTCTCTGCAAGACTTCCTCGCCGAGTTCGCCGGCGAAAACGAGACTGTGCTCGACATCCAACTCCTTCGCTGCCTGTGCGAATGCAATGAGCAGAGTCGCGACATTCTTCCGAAAGTCGATGCCTCCCGTATAGATGAAGTACGGGCCATCCAGCCCATATTTTCTCCGCACTGCCTCGTTCGCCTGCGGCTTCGGTGATTCGAGAAAAACCGGGTCCAGGCCTCCCAGAATTGGGACGACACGCTGATCGTCCACCTGCATACGGTTTCTCACATCATCAGCCACGAAATTCGAGATGGCCAGGAATTTCGCGCAGTGCTCCTTGAGGAAAGCGATCTTCTCTTCGTATTCACGCTTCATTGCGGGGCGCTCGTCGAGATAGACCTGACGGAACGCGAGCGGGATAAGATCGTAGATCGTAGCCACCAGCGGAAGGTCGCCGCTGTCGAAAGGCAGAAGTGGGACTCTCGGAATAAGCGGAAGGGGATCCGTCAGGTGAAAGAGGTCTAAGTCTTTCCAGAAACTTGGATGGTGCGGAGAGTATCGACAGTTCTCATAGGAAAGGAAGCCGTGAACGAAATCCTGATTCCAAATGGGACCGTCCCCGTAGAGAGTGAATTGGCAATCCGGTGCCAATGTGAGCAATGCGCGGAGCTGGTTCCGAAGATAGCGCCCAATTCCACGCGTTCGCGTTGAAAGATGGCTGAGGGTGCGAACATCAACCCCTATCTTCAGTGGACGATGCCTTGATATTCCGAATGTCGGTTGGCCCCCTTCTTTGTGCGGAAACTGTTTCTTTATCACGCTGATTTCTTACTCGTGATTTGGTGCTGCTAACTCATGTAATCGACCAGTGACTGGGAGAATAGGTGGGCTCCCAGGCTCAGCATGGCTTCGTAGGCATACTCCTCAGTGGCAATGCGCGTGGCAATGTCCGTGATGTCCACGCCTTCGGCTTCCTCCAGCGCGTCAGTCAGTGTGATGTTGTAGTCAAGAAGACGCACCGTTGTGTCCTCCAGTCTCTGACCGAGTGAACCCAGGTAAGCTTGTTGACCGATGAAGCGCTCGCGAATGTCTGCGAGCTGTTCGCGAAGGTATGGCGTGTTGAGCGTGTCTTCGTAGCCTTCGGGAGGAGTGTTGTCATTGCCGATCGTATTGCGCAGCTCCGCGACAACATAGAACAGGTCATCGTCGGTGCCTTCGTAACCCACCGGCTGAAAAAGCAGACTGCCTGGAATGTTGATACGAAGGCGCTCATCTTCACTGATTTGGCGGTAGATTTCCCCCTCGATCGTCGTCGGGCTGGTCGAGACCGAAATCAGTCGACCGGCCTCGTTGCGCGTCGCAACGAAAGGCGTCGAAAGGGTCTGCCACCCACCGAATATGTATTTCCCGTTATACTGCGAGTTAGCCTGTGTCAGCAGTTGTTCGAGCTTCTGGTCTATCTCAAGTGCTGCTGCGTTTCGATCTTCTTCGGTTTGGTCATCATTGTCCGCTCGGGCCGCCAGGCTGTCAATCTCATTCATAAGATCAACGATTCCCTGCAATCGTGAATCGGCGACACTCACCCAACTCTTCGCATCTTCGATGTTACGCAAAAACTGCTCTTGCCGATTCAGGCAGGCCTCGAGACGGAGAGCCTGGGACGCGTCCGTAGGATCGTCCGATGGAAAGCGCAGCCGTTTCCCCGTCGAAAGCTCCTGCTGGAGACGGTAGAGGTTCTCCAGCCGCTGATTAAGGTCAGACAGGTAGGTGTTGTGGCGAAGCTGATTCGATACACGCATCCATGACCTCCGCTAAATCATGGCCAAAATCGTTTCCATCATTTCATCGACGGTGGTCACGATCTTGGCCGCTGCTTCGTAGGATTTCTGAACCTTGATAAGGTTTGCCATTTCCTCATCCATCGACACACCCGAGACGGACTGACGCCGCTCTTCCAGGAGATTGACCGCCCCTTCTTCAGTCGTCCGTCTCTCGTGCGCCGCGGCGGTCTCGGAACCGATACCCGTTGCGAGATTCGTATAGTAGTCGGCCAGAGTGGAAACACCGCCATCAAGAATGCGTTCGGTCTGCAGCTGACCAATCCAGAGCGCCACAGAATTATCACCTGGAGCATCCGGATTCCCAGCCGTCGCAATCAGTCTCGGATCCGCGACAATGGCGGCGTCTACCGCAATGTCACCCGCGCCCGTCGTGTTCCCGTCCCAGAAGTTGAACCCATTCGAGCCGGTCAGGCCGTAGCCGGTCACATGCCGGCTGTTCATTTCCTGAACAAGAGTCGTTGCGAAAACATCGAGGTGGTTCAAGGCATTGGGAATGGAGCTATCACGAGCGGCGAGAGTCGCCTTGAGTTTCCCGTCTCCAAATTCGACCGACTGCCCGCCTGTCTGCCACACGACACGATGAAGCGTGACATCTTCCTCCGTGTAAGCGGTCAGACCCAGCGCTTGCGCCTGATCACCTTGAACCAGTATCTGTCCACCCAAATAGACATTGACTGCGCCGTCCTCGTTTTCGTGACTGGAGATCGAGACAAGTTGCGAGAGCTCATCCAGCAGGAGATCACGGCGATCGCGCAAGTCGCTCGCTTCTCCACCGCCGGTCTCCGTCCCCGTGATCTGCGCGTTCAAAGCGGCGATTTCTGCCGTGATCTGGTTGACCTCGCTTACATGATCCACGAGAGTCTGGTCGAGATACTCCCGCTCGGACACCAGACCTTTGTGGACGCGATTCAACGACGACGCGAGGGTGCGGGCGCACTCAATGAGGTTCGTGCGAGCAGACAGAGTCTCCGGGTCGTCGGCCAGGTCCTGCCATGCATCCCAGAATGCCTGAAGATGGTCACTCACAGCCCCGCCGCCGAATTCATTGAACACCTGCTCCACTTCGCCCAGCGAATTCTCAAGCTCTGACCAGTAGCCCAAAGTCGTATTGGAGCGCCGAAACTGATCGTCCAGGATTCGGTCGCGTATCCGTCCCAAGTCTCCGACAGCGACGCCCGCGCCATAGAGCCAGTTGCCACTGCGCAAAACGGCGGGAGATGTTGTCAGGTCGAGGCGCCTACGAGAGAATCCGGCCGTGTTGACATTGGCCGTGTTGTGGCCAATGACTTGCATGGCGAGCTGCTCAAGTAGAAGCGCTTGACGACCTGTGTTCAGTATGCCACTGAGTGTGCTCATTCTTAAGCCTGTTGATCGAAAACCAACGCGCGATTCGGTGTGGTTGTATTGGCTTTGGATGTATAAGTTGGCTTGGGTGTTAGAGCTTGTGAAAGCTGCATCAGCCCGTTGAAGGTTACCTCGACGGAATGCTGCGCCAGGCGCTCGCTCTCACAGGCCGCTTTCTGAAGTCCCTTGAACTTCTCCAGTAAGTCCCGCTTCCACGACGGGCCGAAGGCCTGTTTTCTCGCCTTGCGCCATCTCTTGACCCGCAGCGCAAGCTCCGTGATCACCTTGTCAATTTCCGGCAAGAGCTGGTAGTAGCCGTCAACTTTTCCCGCATGCAGCATTTCCCGACCTCGAATCAAGAGGTCGCTCAGATGCTCACAGAGATTGGTCTCTGCCGATAGAGTCTTTCCATTGTCTTTCATGGGTTACTCTCCGCTTTTCCTGACGACTCCTCCAGAAGCGGACCGAGCTGCTGTACCAAAGCATCGGCAATACCCAGAGAGCTCTGACTGGAAATATTCTTGGCAAGCTGCCACCGGATGAGGTCTCCGTAGGTTCTCCCTTCGATACCGCCGCCAAACATCGATCCTTCTCCCAGAGTCTTTTCCATTTCACGCAGCACTTCGAGAACGAACAGCGACTCGAAAGTCTGCGCCGCTTCCTTCAGGCTGGCGTAGTCCGATTGCGGAGTTTGGTCACGCTCAATCGCGTGCTCATCTCTGGAAATCGGCGTACCCTTCATTTGGCCGGACGCAGTCTCGGGAACCCCGCCGCTGACGGACGCGGGCCGGATGAAGTTTGTCCCATTAACCGATGGAGGATCCATACGGTCGCTCCAGGTTATCTCAGATTATCACCAATTCAGCGTGCAACGAACCGGCCTGTTTCAGAGCCTGAAAGATGGCAATCATGTCGCGCGGTGTAACGCCCAGAGAGTTCAAGACGCGCGCCACATCTCCGACCGCCGGGGCAGTCTCGATCACTTGCAGCCCTGTGCCCGCGCTCTCAACGGCGATGCGGCTCTGCGGCACGACTACTGTTCCACCAGACGAAAAAGGCTCGGGCTGTGAAACCATCGTGCGTTCCGATATCTCGACAGTCAGGTTTCCATGAGCAACGGCTGCGGGCAGAAGCACGACGCCCGTCCCCACAACTATCGTCCCCGTGCGCTCGTTGATGACAACACGTGCCAGCGCCTCAGGCGTGATGGTCAGGTGCCCTATTGCAGCCGTAAAGGCGAGCTTCTCCGACGGCGTATCGGTGCGCTCTGGAAAATCTGCAACAATAGTGGCGACATCCAACGCCCGCGCATTTGCCTCAGGAAAACTCTCTGCGATTGCGCTTACAATCTTGACCGCCGTGGCAATATCCGGGTTCTTGAGATTCAGTACCAGTGAATCCAGCGGAGCTGTGAAGGGAGGCGCGTCCTCCAGAAGAACGAGTCCTTCCGGCACACGCCCCACGAGCGCGTGGTTCTGAGCCAAACGAGATCCGGCCGATTCATAGTTGAAACCCCCGATCGACACCGGTCCTTGGGCCTCACCGACGGGTCGGCTATACGGGTCTTGCATCACCGTTCGCAGAAGCGTCCCACCCTGCAGACTTGTCGCATCTCCCAGTGATGACACGACAACATCAAGCCGGGCAGCCGCTCGGGTACCGGGTAGAACTTCTGCTGTAACCATGACCGCGGCCACATTGCGCAGCTTCAGATTCTTCGGGTCCACTGCGATGCCGAAATTGCGCAACATGCTGGCAAAAGTCTGGGGAGTAAATGTCGCCTTGTTCCCGTCGCCGGTGCCCGCCAGGCCCACGACAAGTCCGTATCCGATGAGCGATGTCGCCGCGTTGTGCGGTGTTGTCGTCAAATCGCGGATGCGCACCTGGGCGTCAGCGGAAAGACAGAACCAGAGACAGCACGTAGCGAGGAGACCTCGTTGCACCATCTTAGAAAATCCAGTTGAAAATGCGCGCAAAGATGCCTGGCTGTTGCGCATCTTGGACCATCCCTTTCCCGTAGTAGCTGATTTTGGCCTCCGCGATGAGATACGAGGGCACAGTGTTCTCTGCTGAGATGTCTTCTGGTCGGACAATTCCGGTCAGCACGGTCATCTGCTTCTCGCCGTTGATGTTGACCACTCGCTGTCCCTCGATCTTCATGTTGCCGTTCGGCAGTACCTCCACGATCTTGGCGGTTATCGTGGCTCGAAGAACACCCTGCCGACTGGTGCGCCCGTCGCCCTTCTGTTCGCTCTTCTGCTGTGCGTCGAGTCCGAAAAGCGGGATAAAATCGAGGCCCCCCGACCCACCTCCGTCAAGCTTGTTCTTGTTCTCCGAGGTCGTTGCTGTTCGGGCGCTGGCCTGTGCGGTAGCGCTCTCCACGATGTCTATCGTGATAACATCACCCACCGAACGGGCTCGATGGTCGGCAAACATGGATGGCCCAGGATCACCGACGACAACACACGCCGTTCCCAGCAAAGCCAAAACCAGCCAGAGAATCAGACCCGGTTGAACCACACAACTCAGCGGTTTCATAGCGCATCCTCTCTATTCGACCAGCAGTGCGGTCTCTGCGTCTTGAAGACGGACCTGTACCGACTTGGATGTGGATGACAATGAAGCGAAAATGATTTCTCCTTGAGCCCCCTCTTCCAGTGCACGAGCGCGAATCCGCGCGCGGACATGCCCAGAGGTGGTCTCCACATAGATCTCCTGCCCTGCGCTGACGATTGGTTTGTCGCGGACATGTTCCGCGACAATGGGTCTACCGGGCACCAGCGTTCGAGCCGCGACTCTGCCGGTCAAATCGGCGAGACAATCGGCCGGTGTGCCCGCAACGCTCGTCCACTCCACCGTTGCGGATCGGACATTGGTCTCGTCCAGAGCCTCTCCCCGACCAATTCGATGCCGGGGCAACAATCCGGGGCCAAAGACGCGCAGTGTTCCTCGAAGAGAAAATGTCTTTCGCCAGCCATCCGGCTCGTCCGCCTGAAAGGTGAGAAGCATTGGGCCGCGCCAGCGTATTGGTTCCGACCCGGCCAAACGGATTTTGGCGTCCTTGTGAAGAACAGGCGCTTCACTGCCCTTCACCGGTTCCCAGAGAGCGACAAATCCCGAATCCGGCCAATGGGCCGCAAACAGACTATCCATGTAGTGTGAAAGATCAGCCCCGGCAAGCTCGGCCTGCCCGGACAATCCCACCAACAGTATGACCAGAAAGAAGCGCCTCATGACCATGGCCTATCGCTTCAGATTCGTGGCGATTCCCAGCATATCCTCTGCGGTCCGGATAGCTTTCGAATTCAATTCGTAGGCGCGCTGTGCCGTAATGAGCTGAATCATTTCTTCAACGACTTTGACATTGGAATTCTCGAGGTAACCTTGGTCAACCGTGCCAATCCCATCCTTGCCCGGTGTGCTTACAACAGCATCGCCTGATGCCACGGTCTGCGCGTAGAGATTCTTGCCGAGGCTCTCCAGTCCGGCCGGATTGACAAAGCGTGCCAGTTCAATCTGACCGACTTCCGTTGGCTCAGTCGCTCCCACCGTCTGGACAAGAACCCGCCCGTCCGCCGATGTCGTTACGGATGTCGCATCCTCGGGGATGTCCAACGGCGGCTCCATCGGCAATCCATCGGCATTGATCACTTTGCCCTCCCCGGAAATCTTCCAGCTTCCGTCGCGCGTGTAGGAGATTTGCCCGTCGGGCATCAATACCTGGAAAAATCCGTCGCCGCGCACCATCAGATCGAATGCATTGCCAGTGTGAAGTGCGTCTCCCTGCTCGAAATTCTTGAGCGAAGCAACGGCTCGCGTGCCTCCGCCGATTTGAAGGTCCGATGGAACGACCGTGCCTTGAGTCGTCGGTGAGGCTCGCCGCAGAGTCTGGTAGATGAGGTCCTGAAACTCGATGCGACTCCGCTTGAATCCGGACGAATTCACATTCGCCAGATTGTTCGCGATGTTATCGACATTGAGCTGCTGCGCCGTCATTCCCGATGCAGCCGTATACAGGGATTTCAGCATCTTTCTCTTCCTTTCCTCGACTCCTATGTCACCCGACCGATCTCAGTCACCGTCTTCTGGAGTGTCTCATCCTCGGCCTGAAGTGACCTCGCACTTGCCTGATAGTTCCTCAAAGCAGCGATCATCTCCACCATCTCGCGCATGGCATCGACATTGGATGTCTCGAGAAAACCCTGATGCGTGGTTGTCTCCGTAGCTTCCCGTTCTTGTGCTCCGCCGCTCCTGGATACGAACATGGCGGATCCTGCCTTCTGCAGGTTGTCAAGATCTTCCACGGCGACAATCTTCAGATTCGCGACAAGCTGGCCGTCCACGGCGATCTCACCGTGATCTCCGATGACGACATCACCGGCGGGAAGAAGGATTTCGCCTCCTTCACCTTGGACTTCGTGACCCTGTGCCGTGATAAGCTTCCCCTCAGCCGATAGCTGGAAATGGCCGCTGCGAGTGTAGTAAGTGTTTTGGCCATCCGAAACCACGAAAAAGCCCTCGCCTTGAAGAGCAACATCCAGCGGTGACGAAGTCGGCTTCAGTCCGCCCGGCGAAAAGTCACTGACCGTCTTCTGGCGATTTCGCAGTTCGAGAACGCCGCCAGTCTCCGTGCCGCTCTGGGCATTCACGAGGTCCGTCTGGAACAGGCGATCCCCTTTGAACCCGGTGGTCTGGACATTCGCAAGGTTGTTGGCAACGATGTCTTGCCGCGTCATCTGCGCGACCATCGCCGCCATCGAGCTTCGGATTCCCTTGATCATTGCACTTCTGTGCCTATAGAGACTTCGGGTATTGCCTCAAGGAAACTTGCAAGGACAGTGCCAGCTTGAGCCCCCGGACAAGCCGAACGAAATCAAGACTTAAAGTATTAGTATGCAAAAACTTGCAGGGGAGGTTCCGCTTTGGAAGGGGCACAGACACCCCGTCGGGGCAAAGTTTGCCTTCAAGCCGGCGATTAAGTCTGAAGGTCGAGGGGAGGGTTCCTGTGGGATCGCACTCCTGCGGTGTTCTCGGCGGTGAGATGTCGCAGGTGAATGCGCGGAAAGATAGAGAGTACTTGAACCGTTATCGGTTCGCCCGGCGTGACGGTTCGTTCCGGCTCGGCCACAAGAAGGTGGCCCTTGAGCGTGATCAGGACGCGCCTCGTGCTCAAATACCGTTTGACCTTTGCGGTAAGGACCTCACCCACGCGCAAAGGGACAACCTTCCTCACGGATTTTCTTCCTGCCTGAGTTATTGATTCAAGTCGAGAATCAGCTTGACCTCGTCCTGGCTCATTTGGAGCTCTTCGGCAATGTC
>CAZJAD010000006.1:0-31425 GCA_964543855.1 uncultured Alphaproteobacteria bacterium | reverse complement strand
TCAATGCGGCAATCCACCGGCTCCGAGAGTTCAAACACAACACGGTCGAAGTCGGGATGAACGCCATAGCGAATGGCATAGATTGTCGTCGCGGCCTGAACCATCGGCGCGATGGCCAGACCGATGACCAGAAGCGATAGACAGTTTCGAGGAAACCTTCTCATATGTGTATTCCTCGCATGTTATGGGTCACATCAGATGACAATGTCAACCGAGTCCTGCCCTGTTTTGCGGGGGGGAGGCGTTTCCGCAGGCGGTGGCCCGGATTCCTCCTCAAGAGATGAGAGCTCGACAGAATCCTCTTGGGGTTCATGTTCTTCTCTCTTCTCCTTCTTCTCTTCGCCGCCCTCTTTTTCTCGAACGGCCTCTTTCATATTGAGGGCAAAGTCTCGTGATCCTGTTTCGGCACGGCGTTTCAAGCTCGCAATTCGATCGGTACCTTCCGGTGGATTAATGTGTTCTTGGTTGTCCAGAGGTCGGATCACTGGAAACCTCCCGCACGAGAAGGTCTACTCCTGCAACAATTGGCGCAGACGTGCGCGTAAGTCAAGAATGCCCTTCGTATGAATCTGAGACACGCGCGATTCCGTCAGGCCCATGATATTGCCAATTTCCTTCAGTGTCAGTTCTTCATAATAGTACAGTGCCACAACCAGCTTTTCTTGCTCCGGCAGCTCTTTCAGAAGGTCCACCATCCGCTCCCGAAGCTCGGCCTCCTCAACACGTTCGTCGGGCGCTTCCCCTTGTTCGTCCGCCGCGAAATCCGCTAAGGTTGATTTGTCACCACGCGTGTTCCAGAATGTGTCGTCCAAAGAAAGGAGCGTGGTTATGTTTACATCTTCGAGAAGCTTGTAGTAGTCGTCGAGCGATAGGTTCATTTCGCGAGCCGCTTCTTCATCGTTCGGAATGCGTCCCAAACGGCAGGTCAACCCCTCGAAGGTTTTTTCCACATGGCGCGCCTTCTGGCGTATGGAACGCGGCACCCAATCCAGCTCTCGCAAACCGTCGACCATAGCCCCTCGGATTCGGCTGGATGCATAGGTCTCGAATTTCGTTCCCATCGACGGATTGTAATTGTCGACCGATGAGAGCAGGCCGATAACGCCTGAACTGACGAGGTCCTGAAGGCGCACCGAGCGGGGCAGAGACCCCATGAGGTGACTGGCAATGCGCTTGACGAGTGGGAGGTAGTTCAACAGCAGGCTCTCCCGCAGCTCAGGATCCCGTGTCTGTGCGTAAGCTTCCCATCCGGCTGTTGTTGTCGTCGTAGCTTTCATCGTTCGTTTACTTCTTCGAAGCGTCCCTCGCGGAACCCGCATTTTGATCTGAGTCAGGGTTGGCCGTCCGAATCGTGTTCGTAGCCGCTCTGGCTGAAAGGAATTGCAGCAGAACCTCGAAGAGACCGAAAGTAAGGTACAAGGCGGCCCACAGCAACACGAGGCGGAAGGCAAGAACATGCCACGGGCTTTCCAGTGCAATACCCACGGCTGCCCCCACGAGAACCGCCAGCATACGAACGGTTTTCAGAACCTGATGAAGTTTTGAAGACTTGTCGCCTGGCATCCGATCTTCTTGTTTCTGTCGAACAACTGACTCTTGCTTGCAGGTGAACTACGAGGGACGGCTCTCAGCGAATGAAGACTCCTTGTCTGGGTGAAGAATCCATTCGGCAATCCTCTGTGGCTCCAGTTTCTGGATATCCTTCGGTATGGTCGGTCCCGATCCAACATACACAACCGGCTTCGCCACTCGGTGTGCGATATTCGCAATCGCTCCATACTGTGCCGTCTCATCCACATGAGTGAAGAGCAGATGGCTGTAGGGAACGATTCGATATTTGTCACAAATGAGATAGAGCTCGCGATCGCGTGTCGTGGCCGAAAGAACCAGGTGAACCTCGTCGCAGTCTGCACGGTCAATCAGTTCATGTAGCTGTTCCAGAGCCTGCTCATCCCTCGGATTGCAGCCCGGTGTGTCAACGAGGAGAACCTCCACATGGCCGAGCCGCGCGCGAGCAGTCTCCATTTGCTCCGGCTTGTAGACGACTTCAAGAGGAATGCCGGCAATCTGTGCGAAAGCCCGGATCTGCTCGACGGCGGCCAAGCGTCGGGTGTCTACCGTGATAATCCCGACCCGGTGCTTGCCAAAGAGCTGTCGATGGGTCGCGAGCTTCGACAGAGTCGTCGTCTTCCCGGATCCGGCCGGGCCGATGAAGGCTATGGACAACGGACCCCGGGCATTCGGACGGGTTCGTGCAGGTCGTGGAAAGACTCCCGAGACTTGGGCCACCAGGTACCGGTCGATGTCAGGCGACGAGACAAGTTCATTGCCCGTCAATTCCACAAGTGCCTGATTGATCAGATCCTGCACCCAATGTTCCTCTAGGCCTGACTCCTCCAGGCGCGTGTACGCCGTCGACAACTCTGTGGGCAGTGCGGGCATCTTGCTGTACTTGAGGTGTAAGCTCACTTCAGCAAGATTCTCGCGCAGACTGCGAACCTCGTCCTTGATCATCTCCAGTTCGTGATGCGCTGTTTCCTGCACACCCGCACTCCGGCGTGGTGTAAAAGAACCATCAAGTTGCCGAGCAAAATCGGGGCCAGTAGTACTTTCAGAGGATACGGGTTCTTCAGAGGCTGCGGTCACTTCGACCATCTCTCTTCTCGGAATATCAAACACTCCACCTCGCGGAACCTTCTTCGATTTCAGGATAATGGCCCCATCTCCCAATTCCTTCTTGACTTGACCAAGGGCCTCCCTCATGGTGGGAGCCGTGAACTTTTTTGCCTTCATGACTTCAACCTGCTATGATTCAAGTGATAGAACTCCGATGGGCTGAATCCGCGTACTTGGAGGCAACTCTCCTGTCGAGAGCACCACCAGGGTGGGTAGAATTGGCTCTGTCAGCCGCTGCAAAAACATGCGTATTCCCGGCGCCGTCACCAAGATCGGATGAAGCCCCAGCGCAATCATGTTGTCCGACAGGTCTCTCAGCCGGTCGGCGATATAACGAACGACGCTCGCCGGCAAAGTGAAATCCGATCCCTCTCGAGCCGCTGCACGCATGCCATCGGAAAGCATGCTCTCCAGCTTGGGATCAACCGTTAGTGCCGACAGCTTGCCTTTCTCGTCCTCGTATTTGGACGCAATGGTCGCTGACAGTGAAACGCGAGTCGCTTCGGTCAAGAAGTCTGTGTCTTTCGTGATCGGAGCGTGGTCAGCTAATGTCTCCAGTATCGTGGCGAGGTCTCGAATCGGCAGGCCCTCTTTCAGAAGGTTCTGGAGTACTTTCTGGATGGCGCCCACCGTGAGTTGGGCCGGGACAAGTTCCTCCACCAGCGTCTTGTGTTCCTTCTTGACAGCATCGACCAACTCCTGGACGGCATCTCGCGTCAAGAGTTTGTAGCCTTCTTTTTTCAGGATCTCTGAGAACTGCGTGACCAATACAGCAGCCGGTTCGATAACGGTATAGCCCGCGTTCTGTGCGCGTTCCCTCTGACTGGGGTGGATCCACAAAGCGGGCAAGTTAAAGCTCGGCTCTCGCGTTGGACTCCCTTCGACAGGTTCCGCGCCTTCGCCAGGAACCAGTGCCAGGAGATAGCCCATGCGCAGATCATGTCGACCAATCTCCGCACCTTTCAGCTTGATAACATAGGTATTCGGCGGGATCTGGGTATTGTCGCGGATTCGCACCGGCGGGATTACGAGGCCGGTTTCAAGGGCAAATTGTCGGCGAAAATGTGTGATACGCTCAAGGAGATCTCCACTTGGGCCGCCCTCCACGAGAGGGATGAGTCCGTAGCCGATTTCAATTTCCAATGGGTCCACGAGCACATACTCTTCTATGCGCTCGCGTGGACTGGGCATGAGCGCCTTCTGAGCGCTTTCCTCAGCCTCGCGCGCCTTCTGTGCCTTGGCAGTCCTTTCGGTAACACGAGCGAGAATGAAGGCTCCCAGCGCCAGGGTCACGAAAGGAAAGACGGGTAGCCCCGGAGTGAACGCGAAGAAGAGAAGAACGCCGGCAGCGATATAGATTGCACGCGGCTGTGACAGAAACTGACTGGTGATCTCGTGCCCCAGATTGCTCTGGGAAGCTGCGCGGGCCACGGTGATGCCGGCGGCCACGGAAACAACCAACGCCGGAATCTGCGCGACAAGACCGTCCCCAACCGTCAGAAGAGTGTAGGTCTGGAGTGCATCCGCCAGCGCCATCTTGCGTTGGACCATGCCAATGATGAGGCCGCCGATGATGTTGACCAGAGTGATGAGCAGGCCCGCGATAGCGTCTCCGCGAACGAATTTGGAGGCGCCGTCCATGGCCCCGTAGAAGTCGGCTTGACGCCCGATCTTTTCTCGACGGATCCGGGCTTCCTTTTCATCGATCAGTCCCTGGTTCAGGTCTGCATCAATGGCCATCTGCTTGCCGGGCATGGCATCAAGGGTAAAGCGTGCGGCCACTTCGGCGATACGTCCCGAGCCCTTTGTGATCACCACAAAATTGATGATGACAAGAATAAGGAAGATGACGAGACCGACGACATAGTTCCCCTTGACGACATACCCGCCAAAGGCCTGAATGATGTTCCCTGCATACCCTTCACCCAAAATGAGACGCGTCGTCGAAACATTCAGGGAAAGGCGAAAAAGCGTGACAATCAGCAGCAAGCCCGGAAAGACCGAGAACTCCAGCGGTTCCGCCACATAGAGCGAAACAAGCAGCGTGCACAGCGCTACCGTGATGGAGAGGCTGAGGAGAAGGTCCAGGGCAAGGGGCGGCAGGGGAATCACCATCATAATGACGATGCCCACAATCGCCACAGCCATCACGACATCACTGTGCCGCAAAAGCTTTGTCGCGGCGCCTATGCGCTCGCCGCTCTCGCTCTTTCCTGAAGGTCGTCGCGCCATAAGTCAGTAATACGAGATCGTTGAGATTGGCTTGAAATTTCTTACGCTAAACCAAAATACTTTCGCTTCATCCGATAGACGAAAGCAAGAATCTCTGCCACAGCTCGATACAACTCGAGCGGGATTTCCTGTCCGATTTCTACCATTCGATAAAGTGCCTGAGCCACGGGTGGATTCTCGACGATAGGAATGTCGTGCTCCCGGGCAATCTCTTTGATGCGCTCGGCCAACCGGCGCGCTCCCTTGGCCAAAACGACCGGTGCGCCATGTTTCTTACTGTCGTATTTCAAAGCCACAGCCACATGAACCGGGTTTGTGATGACCACATCCGCCTGGGGCACTTTTCGCATCATGCGCCGCAGGGCAGCCCGGAGCTGAATTCCGCGAATCTTCGATTTGACCAGTGGATCCCCTTCGGCCTGGCGCATCTCCTCCTTGACCTCTTGCTTGCTCATCTTGATACTCTTCTGGTGCTCATACTTGGCGTAGGCATAGTCGAAGACAGCGATGAACAGAACAACGATCGCCGCTTTCAGGAGGATCAGGCTGGCTATGCGTCCAATCTCCCCTACAAGGGCGGACGGAGGCAAAGCCGACAGTTCAAGAATTCGATGGAGCTCGCCACGAATGGCCGTATAGACCACAAGGCCGACAACAACGAGTTTGAGAATGCTCTTTGCCAGATCAACTAAGGCACGCGCGGAAAAAAAGCGCTTGATACCTTTCATCGGACTCAGGCGCGACAGGCGTGGCTTCAGCGGTTTGGGGGTCCATAGAAGACCGACCTGCGCCACATTGGCCACAACTCCCGCAATCATTATGATGCCGAAGAATGGGAAAAGCAAAGCCAGAACGTACATCCCTCCCTTAAAGACATACAAGGGCAGGGTGCCGGGTGTGACGGGCAGTTGACCCGCAGAACGAAGAACAAACCCACTGAGCTCTGCAAGTCCCGTGGCCAGCCTTCCGCCAAAAAGGAAAAGACCAAGGGTGGCGACCAGCAACAGCACTCCGGAGTTCAGTTCGACCGAACGGGCGACACTGCCCTCCGTTCGCGCTTTCTTCTGCCGTCTGGGAGTCGGTTTTTCGGTTTTATCTACATCTGCCATGTCATGCGGGGCCAAGCAATTTCAGTAGGACCATGAATCGCTGAGTGAATTCAGCAAAATGACCAGCGAAGAGCCACGCCAATGCGCCCATCCCACTGGACATGAGAAGAAGGACGATGCCCACCTTGAGCGGGAAGCCGACCACGAAGATGTTCATTTGCGGCGCAACCCGGGCCAATATCCCCAGACCGATGTCTGTCAACAGGAGTGCGACCATAATTGGCGCCACCAATTTGATCGCGGTCTCGGAAACCCCGGCTGCAATCCCAACCATCCACTCCATCAAACTCCCATCCAGATGCAACATTCCCAAGGGAATTGTCTCGAAACTCCGTGCGAGACCTGAAAGAAACAGGTGATGCCCGTTCATTGTAAGGAAGATCAGCACAACCAAGATGTACTGCACGCGTCCGAGTACGGCGTTTCGATTCTGTGTCATCGGGTCAATGGAAGCGACAATCGAAAAGCCTGCCTGGTACCCGATGATGGCTCCACCGAATTCCACCGCATAAAACACGGCACCTGCGGCGTAGCCAATGAGCAGACCGCAAATCGTCTCTTTCAGGGCCAAAACAAAGATTCCAAGCACTGAGCCGCTCGGTGCTGGCAGCGCTTGAGGCACAACCGGAAACAGCAGCAGCGTGAAGAGAAGACCCAGCCCGACTTTCAGCCCGCCGGGCAACCCCTGCTGACCGAAGATCGGCATCGCCATCAGCGCTGCCGTCACACGCACGAGCATCAGTGCAAAAATCTCAACATCTGGAATCTCGAAAAGCATGGCTTAACCAAATGTTTGAGCATGAAGCGCCTTCCTTCCGTCAGGAGCGAAGTCCTCGACGGTTGCCCTCTGACATCTCAGGGAGTCAATGTCGGAATAACCATGAAGATTTCCCGAACAAAATCGATGAGCATCCGACTCATCCACGGCAGAAAGTACATGAGAGCCAAGAGCGTAGCAACAATCTTGGGCACGAATGTCAGGGTCATCTCATTGATCTGCGTCACGGCCATGACAATTGAGATCGTCACCCCAATGACCAGACCCGCCAACAGCATTGGCGCCGACACCATCAGTGCGGTTGTCAGAGTATGACTGGTTAGATAGATGGCAAACTGCTCGGTCATATCTCGTTCCCTCAATGAAAACTCTCAACCAGTGACTGGACAATGAGATACCATCCGTCCACAAGAACAAACATGAGTATCTTGAATGGCAGACTAATCATAATCGGCGGTAGCATCATCATTCCCATCGCCAGCAACACCGACGCTACAACCATGTCAATAATCAAAAATGGTAGGTACAGAATGAATCCGATTTGGAACGCAATGCGAAGCTCACTGGTGACGAAGGCGGGCGTCAGAACACCTAAGGTGATGTCGTCGACATTCTGAGGCTGTGGGCGACCCGAGAGCTTGACGAAAAGCCCCAGATCCTGCTCCCGGGTCTGACGCAGCATGAAGGCACGCAGGGGTTGAACGGCCTGGTCCAGAGCTTCCTTCTGAGTGATCTCCTTGGCCAAATAGGGCTTCAGCGCATTTTCGTTGATTTGCTCTATGCAGGGTTGCATGACAAAAAATGTCAAAATCAGGGATAGTCCGATAACAAGCTGCGACGGTGGCATCTGGCTCGCCCCCATCGCTTGGCGCAAGAAGTGCATAACGATAATGATACGGGTGAAACTGGTCATCATCAGCACCAAGGCTGGCGCAACGGCCAACAGCGTGAGCAGTCCGATGATTTGGATGGTCCCCACCACCTGCCCGGGGTCGTTCGTCGACTCGATCCCGATTGTCACGTGCGGCACGGTTTGGGCACACAAGACGGCAGGAGCCAACAAAAGGACACTCCCCCAGATGATTTTCCATAGACTCAGCTTCATGACTTGTGCGATGTCTCCAGCTTCGCAAGAATTCCCCTGAAGGAAAGAGTTGACGGCTTCTCAAAACTGTTCAAGATCTCTTCCTGCTCGTCCGCATCCCGGATTTCCATGAGCGGCGTCAAGCTCCTGTCCGTTGCACCGACCAGAAGAATGGCCTGCCCAACCTTAAGGACAACAACTTGGCGCCGCGGCCCAAGCGTACGGGTACCGATGACCTCCAGGCCCCTCTCTCCGCGTCCTCTGTTATAGCGGGAAAGTCCCAGGCGCCGAGCCAGATAGGCCAGGAGAAATATGAGTCCAATGACGCCTAATAGGACGGCAATTGTTTTCAGTAGCGACAGCCAAATCATCGAATCAGTCTTTCAAAGCTTTGAGCCGTTCGTCGGGCCGGAGTATTTCCGTAAGCCGCACGGCAAAATTCTCGTCGATCACCACAACTTCGCCCTGAGCGAATTTCTTGTCGTTCACCAATATATCCACAGGTTCCCCGGACAGCTTGTCCAGTTCCACAATGGCTCCCGGTCCCAAGCTGAGAATCTCCCGGATGAGCAGCGAGGTCCGACCGAGTTCGATTGTGATCGGCAGCTCGATGTCCAGCAGCAGTGCCATGTCACGCAGCACCCGGTCGGGGTCCTCCGCTTCCATGGTGCCGGGTCTGGAGGAGTCCGCTTCCTCTCCCTCGATTGCAGCCTTCTCCTCCGCCAGGCCGTGAACCATCGCGTGGGACACGAGCTTGACCAATAACCTGTCTCCATCCAGATCGATCTTGTGTCGTGACCAGACCCAGTTGTTCTCGGCAAAATCGGCTGGCGATATGTCGAGCAACACGGCCCGGACGTCTCCGAAAACGATCTTCCGCTCAAACTGTGCGCTCAGCGCGGTCGCGTACACATCCAATGTCTGCGAAATCATTTCCTGGATCGTGTCGAGATGCTCTTTGGCGGAAAACGCCGCTGTGCCATCTCCCTTCCTTGCCAAATCGGCGAAGAAGGCCGCTACAGTAGGCTCCAAAAGGAACTTCAATTCCCCTGTCGATTCTTCTGTCAGATGAACCGACATGACAATGGCTTGGTCGGGGAAGAGTCCCTTGATGGTCGGGAAATCGAATCCGAACGGTCCTTCGCGAGCCACGCTGCACGACTTGGCCAGAACTTCGCTCAGAACCTTCTCAAGACTCTGAGAGAAAAGATCTTCGATCTGCGCTAATTTCGCGTCGATCGCATCATTAAAAAGCACCTCACTCATGAATGACCTCCTCGTAAGGCGAAACGCGCCTCGAGATTTTGACAGCCTTTCGCCGGTTTACAATACCTGGTGCGCCCCAGAACTTCACCTTCCCGTTCACCAAAATCTTCAATTCCTGGTCGCGGCGGTCACCGATAACCAGGGCGGATCCTTTTTGTAGTGTCAGAAGATCTCGCAGTCGGAATGTGGTTTGGCCGAGTTGCACGGTCAAAGCCAACGGAGTCAGCTGGAGCCGTGTTGTGATGTTCTTGGTCTCATGTGTCGTACCACGCCGATGGATAAGTGTCATCCAACTCTGGTCGGTGAGCCGTGGCATCACAGGCTCGAGGACGAAGTAGGGAAAACAAATATTCAGTGGAAAAGTCGAATCTCGAACCACAATCTCGAAATAGATGACGGCCGTCGTCTCCGATGCCGGGGCGATCTGAACGAACTGCGGATTCGACTCAAACGATTCCACATACAGATTGATCGGCACAAGATGATGGAAGCAGTCGTTCAGAATAACCAGAGCCTTGTCGACAACCTTCTTCAGTATATTTTGCTCAATAACCGTGATCTCCCGCGGTTGGTCTAACCGAGATCCGCTACCACCGAGGAGACGATCCACGAGCATCAGCGCAAATGCAGGTGAAATCTCAAGGATTCCCGAACCCCGAAGGTTCTTCGACGAAATTACATAGATGCAGGAAGGAACGGACAGTGCAAGCATATACTCGCTGTAGGCCACCTGATCGATGGACAGGAGATTGATGTCGACCATCGATCTCATGCTCGTAGACAGGTAAGTGCCGAATGTCCGAGCGAAACCGTCGTGAATTGTCCGGAGGGTGCGAATCTGATCCTTCGAAATCCGGTCCGGATGCTTGAAGTCGTACAGGTGCGTCGGTCGCTCCTTGGACTCTTCAAACGAATGTGGGCCCTGTCCCTGAGCCACAGTGCTCAACAGAGCGTCAATCTCTTTCTGGGTCAGAATCTTGCTCACGATGACTCCTCACTGTAACACAAAGCCTGTGAAAAACACTCGAGGAACTTTGACTGGCTCAAGTTCGTGCTGAATCTTCAGCCGAATTTCCTCACGAAGGCTGTCGCGATAGGCGATGTCGGCAAGCTCCGTCATCCGCTTGGCCGATAGCAAGCCAATGATGCCGTCGCGAACAAGTGGCTTGCGCAGCTCCGTCTCATGGAGTCCCTCGTCTCCCAAAACCTCGAATCCAATCGTGATTGCCAGAAAGCGGCGCCCGCCCGTCTCGGCAGGATTCACGATGATTTCGTCGAGCAGGACGATCTCTCCCTTCTCCGAATGCGAACCACCGCCATGATCACTTCCTCCTGCTTTTGTCCCGGCTTCCAGACTATGAGCTTCCGCTGAGGGCGGTGTCGGAAACAGAAAGGTTCGCTGGAGGAAATAGGCGGCGATCACCTGGACGACGAGAATTCCAGCGGTCACAACGATTCGCTTGGGTCCTGCTTTCTTCGCAGGAGCAGAGGCCTCGGCGTCGTCACGCTTGGCATCTCTCTCCTCGTCCGCCGGCTTGCGGCTTTTGTCTGCTTTGGCGTCGGCCATAAGGCTGTGTTTACCTCAGGTTTGTTGATGTCTGAAGACTCGGCTGGCTATCAGCCGTCCCAGCCTTCAAGAAAGAGGGACGGAGACCACTGCCGTACAGGAAGCGCCGAAGGGCAACAATGCGAAGGTTGATCTCCTCGGGTGTCTCCTGCACCAGAAGATGCTTGCCGCTCGTCAGCGTGATGACCGTGTCCGGGCAAGCCTCGACAACTTCAATGAGATCGAAGTTGAGATAGAAACTCTCGCCGTTCAGGCGTGTCAGAGGAACCATGCTTTCATTCCTCTTCCGAAGGCAGCGTGGGGAGGACGCGAGGGGGACGAGGCGGGCCAGACTGGGGGGCGCTCTGGAGCGCCCCCCAATCGCTTGGTGATGCTACCGCTTTAGCTGCGTGACTTCTTGAAGCATTTGGTCCGCAGTCGAAATCACCCTTGCGTTCGCCTGAAATCCGCGCTGCGCAATAATAATGTCCGTGAACTCCCGGGCCAGGTCCACCGTCGAAAGTTCCAGGTAGCCCGAGTGAATGTAGTTGGTTACACCCGCGTCCGTTCCAATCCTCGCCACACCCGAATTCACGGTTTCCCGAAATAGGTTCTCACCTGTTAGTTCCAGCCCGGCAGCATTGGCGAAGCGTGCCGTGGCTACCTGGCCCAATGTGCGTGTGACTCCGTTCGAGTAGCTCCCGATGATCTCACCGGTCTCGGTAATGCTGAAATCCTCCAGCTCGCCCATGCCGTACCCGTCTTGGTTGAGCGCAATGGTCGTGGAAGGCGACGCGTACTGTGTGATGCCTTTGTTTGTGCCAATTGTACCACCGTCCAGCGTGATCGCCATGGTCTGCGTCCCAGGGGGCGTAAATGTCAACGGTCCCCCGTCGAAATCGGCCAATGATCCGTCGGAACTGAAGGTCACCGTGCCCTGATTGCCGGACAAGCCTGCGTTGGCGGCGTTCAACTGTCCGTTATCCACGATAATCTCCCAATTCCAGACATTGGCCGTGGTCACATCCTGTGTGAAGGTAATCTCCATCCGGTGGCGCTCACCCAGGCTGTCATAAACATAAATCGAAGCCGAGTGCGTTCCGGTAATCCCGGATTGCGTGTTGGTGAAAGTCGGCATAGCCATCGCGGATGGAACCGATCCTGTGTCGCCAAAGGTCATCGCGATGGTGGTCTCACTCTCACCCCTCTGGTTGTCCACCAAGAGGATCTTGCCCGATGCGTCAATCGATGCCGTCGATCCTGTGCCCGACGCACTGTCGTATCCCGTGGCTGAATTGATGACATCAATCAGATCTTGCAGGGTCGTGCCATCGTTGGCAGCGCCGTAGGTGAAGGTGACCGTCACCGCAGTCCCAGCCTGATTCGTCCCCGATATCTCGATGGTGTCACCGTCATCCAGATCCGCAGTCACTTGATCCAACTCGTTGATCTCCGTTGCTCCAGACGCCGGATCCGTGTCGGTTGTGAATGCCAGTGAGGCCGTCCAGGTCTGTTCTTTGGACGCGTCGGCATTAAGGTTGCAGAAATAGCTGACCTCGGAGGTTGCCTTTGCCGGGTCTTTCTCTCCGAACGGGAGTACGAGGGCTTCGACAGACGACGAAGAATCCACATTTCCATTCACATCAGCGATGTGGCCCAGGACATAGTGTTTCCCGCCTTGAGCCATCAGATGTCCGTCGGCGTCAATCTGGAAATTCCCGGCGCGAGTATAGAATCGCTCTGATTCATTCCCAACGACAAAAAACCCGTCTCCTTGGATGGCCACATCTGTCTGACTGCCCGTGTACTCCAGGTTACCCTGAGAAATCATCCGGTCAATCGACGCGATGCGGCTTCCCAAACCAAGCTGCATCGGATTCATCCCTCCACGCTCAGCCGAAGGACCTTGGGCACCGCACAGAAGCTGTGCAAGCGCAGTTGCAAAAGAAATCCGACTCTGCTTAAAACCAATGGTGTTGACATTGGCAATGTTGTCGCCAATAACATCCATTTGGGTTTGATGATTCCGCAGTCCGGAGACTGCACTGAAAAGTGACGTCATCATGGTGAATCTCCTCCTGGGGGCTTCAGTCGTTCCACCCCGCAGGGCCTCCTCGTAAGAGGGCCAGCCCCGGTTTGTTTACGCGATTACTGCACTATCAATCTGTGTGAAAACATTATCCCGCATTCGTGCGCCGTCCACGGCTGTAATGACGACGCGATTCTTGATATTCACAAGTAACGCCAAGTTGTCCAAGAGAACGAGTGAATCCTTGGCGCCCTTCTCAGCCGCTTGCCCGATACCCCTGTCCAACCGCTCCATCTGTGTCGGAGTCAGTCGAATCTGGTGCTGAAGCAGGCGGGCCTGGGCGTGAGCGGAAAACTCGAGTGGTTCCTTACGATCGAGCGCCTTTCCCAGTACCTCCGAGAACTGCTCGCGCTCCGACGGAATCGGTTTCCGAACAGACTCGCTGGCCGGAGGAGTGTCCACTCGAGAAATCGGTGGTAGTTTCGAGATGGCTGTCATGGCTCAGTCTCCGTCGTCTACAAGTGCTTACTCTGGATCCTCGTCAAGCACGGCAATGATGTCTCCCAAAGCGAACTCGCGCGAGCCGACCGTCAAGATCGCGACGCCATCACGGTAGAGCACGCCCGTCACCCGACCTTCCACGAACGGAATTGCACTCACGCTTGTGCCTTCGGCGTCCTTGGCGGTCACCCTCACTGTATAAGTGCCGGCACCAACGCGATTCCCTGCATCATCCCGACCATCCCAAAGCATCGAATTCTCTCCAGTGGGAAGATTTGAGGTCGACAGAGTGCGAACGACCTCGCCATCCTCGTCAACGATGTCCACCGTAACCTCTGTCGCCGCTGATCCAAGGGTGAAGTGGATATCGGTGTCTCCGGACTCACCAAGCTCAATGGTATCGCTCTCCGCACGGATGGTCTTTCCGATAAGTGTCGTCGCCATCGAGTTATTGATGGATGTGGCCAGAAGCAAGTTGGCCTGTAAGGAGCCGTCCAGGTAACCACTCATTTTCTGCAGTTCTTCCAGAGAGCTCAACTGAGCAAGCTGGGCCGTGAATTCCGTTCCTTCCATGGGCGATAGAGGATCTTGGTTAGTGAGTTGCGCGATCAGCATTTGCAAAAAATCAGCCTGGCTCAGGCCATCTGACCGAGACCCGATCAGATCCAGAGAAACACCCGTGGTCCCGGATGATGCAATTTCTGTTATGGGCATAAAACACCTCCCTTACCCTAAGTGATATCATAAAGCCCGCGAAACTCACGCCCTACATCGCCGTTCTGACTCAGATACCGATAGAGAGCATATACGGTCCGTGACACGCTTCGTTCCCTTCCACATCTGGCGCAGATGAGAATAGGAGTCGGTTTGCGGTTCTTCGGAGCCGGTCGACAATTCCACTCTTCAGATCCACAGGTGCAGCGCAATTTCGCTGTAGACGATCCCGGTTTCGTACGATTCTTTCGGCTCGCATAGTCCATACCATCCTCAAATGTCTGTGCAGAATCCTTCATGCAATGGTTTAAGGTTACGGAAACACCTCGGCGATGCCTCGATCAGTCATCTGAGACCGAGACTTGCTCTTATGCAATCCAAACATGGCCCACCGTCTGCCGGTCTCTCTTTGACATTTTCTCAATGCGATCGCCGTCATCGACTTGCAGCCGGGGTGGTTCCATAGATGCTTTTGAACGCCCGCGACGACGCCGGGGCTCATCCCATCGCACATCCGGAATGGGAAGAGGCTTTGCATCCGTCGCCGACTCCACTTCGAACCGATCCAGTCGCAATCCCTGCTCCGCAAAGACTTGTCGCAGGAGATCGCGGTGCCCTTCGAGCAGCGTCTTCACCTCAAGGTTCGGAACTTGAACTCGTGCGACAATCCTTTGGTCGAGTTGGCCGATAGTGAATCTGATCGGGCCCCACTCGTTCGATGTCCATGAGAATCGAAGACCGGAACCACTGTCGAGACGAAGCGCCTGCGAGCTTCGCAGAGCCTGTTGTACAAGTGCGCGAAGCTCATTGATCTGCTCTGCCTTCAAGGACAGGCGGGATTGCAGTAGAGGTTGGAAATGCGTTTCGAGATTCTGGACTGTCCACTCCCGCGTCTGCATGGGGAGTTTGCTCCACGACCATGAGTTCTCCCTGTCAGAGCTTCTCTGTCCGGTGTCCGTGACTGTTTTCTCCGAATCTGCTGTTTCTTGCCTGCTATTTGCAGAGAACCCGTGCAGCGATTCTCGCGAGTCTGTAACTTTGGGAGAGGCGTTTTCCGAGACGATCGATGCGGTTACATCACGCGCGATTGAGCGAGATGCCGAGCCAGCAGTCGCGTCCGAGAAAACTACATCGGTCAGCGGTGTTGAACTGTCCACGATCTGTCCGCTGGCGTTCAGTCTTGTCGCAACTCTTACGGAAGACAGTCCCTTCTGGATGTCGGACCTCACTTGTCCCATCTCGGAAGTACCTGCCTGTCCATTCTTGTCGGAAATATGAGTCTTCAAATGACCTTGCTTCGTTTGCTGTGACGGTGGCTGTATACGCTGACTCGCAATCAAAGTGTCTTGGGAGTGCGACATCACCCGCTTGCCAGAAGCACGGATCTCAGATGTCACGCCGCCATTTTTTTCTGAGGGAGTCGCAGTCTCTTGGCTGCTTGCGGATTGACTCTTCAGCGGCCGAGAGTCACTTTCCTTACTGGAAACAGCGTCCAGCCCTATGCGACCTTGCCGTGGAAAAGTTACCTCTCCGTCTGCCTTTTTCACAGTACCAGAGCTCTCTAAGTTTTCGCTGGTTTTCGGCGTTTTCTCCGGCCCTCCTGCAATCGCACGCGGTTTTGCCGGATCTGTTGCGGTCAATTCAGAGATCAAGCCCGTCTTGGCCTCAGGCGCCTCAACCTTGCCCTTGGAAGTTGATCTCTGCGATACTTGCGTATCTGACTCAGAGACACCCCGAGAGGTTTGCGAAGTTGGCGTTCCTTTTCCGGTATCTGGTATCCCGTTTCCCGTAGACTGCTCTGTTCCTGCTCTGTGTTCAATCTTTTTCGAGGATCCCGAGGGCTCCGTTTCTGTCTGCGGTGGCGACACCGTCCCGAACGATCCAGTGCCCGAAGTTGAAGCACGGGTTTCTGCCTCGGAGACGCAGCTTGGAGTGGGGGAGACGGCCCCGTTGATCATTCCCGCAGAATCGTCTTGCTCTTTTGCATCCTGTTTGGCAAGATGCGCTTTCAGCGCGGCGCCAAACTCCGTAGGCGCAGATGTCGCAGAGCTGCGAGGTAGCCCCGATGGGGCCACTGGAGGCGTTTCCACAAGCGCCTGGAGGCTATTCGCGAAAAGACTTGTCATCGCGACGCATGACCTGCCATTTGAGTCATCAGATTCGATACCCGTGCTGCCTGTTCCACGGGCAGAAGAGCCATGACTTTTGCCGCCGATCGCTCTTGCATGCTCATGAATAGCGCAACGATTGTTTTATCCGAAAGTCGTGTCATGATTGGTGCCGCTTGCTGAGGTTTCATAGCACCGAGGAGCTTGGCCAAACGCTGAAGCTGCCGTGGATCACCCTTCTCCACATTGTCAGCCAGATCCATCGCTTGATTCTCTGGACTGGTCTCCTCCGGAACGACAACTTCCGCAGCAGACTCGGCAGGCTGCTCAGTTGCCACGACGGCATCAGTGGTTTTTGGAGGGGGGACCGCTTCCTCCGCTGGCTGAACGCTCGGTTTCTGACTTCCTGACATGTCTTCTGCAGCCTGTTGAACCGGCTGCTCAGGCTCGGAGGAGACATGGGCCGTCGAATCTGCCACTGATTCCTCAGGGCTTGGATGTTCCACCTGAGCCGACAAAGCAGGTACAGCACTCTTTGGCTGAGTCGCTTTCAGAAAAAAGTATACAGCGACATTGATAACAGCGAAACTGCCCACAAAAAGGAGAATAGTCTTTAGTGATAGTACCTTTTTCATCGCGCAGACTTCCTCAGGTTGTTGGCGTGAGTCGCAATCTCGTCCAAGTGCTTATCTTCCTCCCGCGATGCCTCACGCTCCCAGTCTTTGTGTCGAAGCTCTCGCAGCTTTTCAAGAACATGGGTGCTCCGCCGCGCTCCAACAAATGCCGTCCGTTCGGCCTCCTCGTGTCGCATCGAGTCATCGGCTCGACCTCTTTGAGCATCCTTTGCTTGCTCCACACGCGCTCGGTATCGAGCATCAGCCGAGTAGCTCCACACCTCAAAAGCGGTTTTCTGATTCTCGCGCATAACCCGTACAATGTCGCTTATTTCCTTCTCAAGGACCCCCAGCCTCTTCTCTTCAGTCTGCCTCTGTCGGATGGCGTTGTGAAACTTTTCTTGTTGCTGGCGCTCCTTCACCCGACGCACATCGAGGACTTTCTGAAGCCGAAAGCGAAACTTCTTCATGATGTCGCCGTCAGCTCCAATAGCTTCCGACGCGCTTCCTGTCCGTCAGCGCCTTCCTCGAGCGGTTGTCGCAAATAGCCCTCAATCTTGGGCAGTCTTTCGAGAGCCGCATCCACTCTCGGATTCGATCCCTTTGCATAGGCGCCGATATGGATAAGATCTTCGGCATCGCGGTAGGCTGCCAGCCAGTCTCGCAGTTGAGCCGCCGCCGAAAGGTGGTCGGGGTCGGAGATGTTCACCATGACCCGACTGATGCTTTCGAGAATATCAATGGACGGATAATGCCCCATCGCGGCAAGTTTGCGCGAGAGCACAATATGGCCGTCCAAGATTGACCGTGCTGCATCGGCAACGGGCTCCAACATGTCATCACCTTCCACCAGAATCGTGTAGAACGCTGCAATGCTCCCTCGCGCACTGCCGCCAGCTCTCTCAAGGAGTTTGGGAAGAGCGGCGAACACGGACGGTGGATACCCTTTCGTTGCCGGAGGTTCCTGGAGAGACAATCCGATTTCCCGCAACGCCTGGCAATAACGAGTGATGCTGTCCATCAGCAGCAGCACTCTCAGACCTTGGTCCCGGAAATATTCAGCAATGGTCGTGGCAACCATCGCTCCACGAGCACGCAACAGAGGCCACTGATCCGATGTGACGGCCACAACCACCGATCGGCGCTGTCCACTGGCGCCCAAATCGTTCTCAATGAATTCCCGAACTTCTCGTCCTCGCTCACCAATCAGACCAATGACCGTGACATCCGCGTCCGTGTAGCGAGCCATCATCCCCAAGAGAATGCTCTTGCCTATACCGGATCCTGCGAAGATGCCGATGCGCTGCCCTTGGCCGATCGTCAGCAATCCGTCAATGGCTCGCACTCCGACGGAGAGTGGCTCTGTGATCCTCGGACGATGCAGCGGCTCGGGAGCTGGTGCACTGATCGCCCGACTCTGCTCGGCCTCAACAGGCCCCAGACCGTCGATCGGCTCGCCGAGGCCATTGAGGACGCGCCCCAGAAGCTTGGGTCCGACGCCAACCCGCAGGGGCTGACCGGTAGCGGTAACGACATCACCGGGACCCAATCCGGCGGTTTCTTGAAGCGCCATCAGAAGAGTGAACCGCTCGCGGAATCCCACGGCTTCCGCCAATAGTGGACCCGCGGATGTCGCCACCCGACAGACCTCACCCAGAGGAATGCGCGGCCCGCGCGATTCAAGAACGAGTCCCGTGACGCGCTCGACACGCCCCCGACGCAGGTACGGGTCGAGGGTTGGCAAACGACGACTGTGTTTGGAGAGCAGTGTTGAAGTCATGGGGCTCATTCGTCTTCTCCAGTCGCCGGCTCTTTGAGCAAGGCTCGTAATTGATCCACTTGACTACCTAACTGTGCGTCCAACATGCCGCTTTCCGTCTCCACCACGCATCCACCTCGGGCAATCGAGGTGTCGGCACGGAACTCCAAGGGCTTGCCTGAACTCACCTCGCGAGACAGCTCGCTACAGCTTTCTTCTAAGATCTTCTGATCATCAGGGTGCACTCGCAGAACGACCTCGTCTACATTCACAATTTTTTTCAAGGCCTGTCTCGCAACATCAACAATAGCCTCGGGACGGGTGCTGATTTCACTGCCAAGAATTCTCTCTGCGATCTGGAACGCAAGCTCAACCACCTCACTCTCGTAGCGGCGAGCAAGTTCTTCCTTTTCCGCTTGCAGGATTTGCCCCCACTCTTGCAGCAGCTCGATGGCCGGTTCGATCTGCCGATTTCCCTCCTCTCGGCCTCTCACCAGACCTTCCTCGAATCCCTTCCGATAAGCTGTCTCTTGGTCGTTGGCAAGGGCAGCACGGTCGGCTTCGAGCTGTTGGGCAACCTGGCGGTCGACTTCTTCCCTTGTCAGACCGAACGCAGGCTCCCGGGTTTCCCGCACGATCCCTTGGAAGTAATTGACCGGCCTCGCCGAAAACCTCTCGAACTTTGCGGGCGGCAACCGGCGCGCCTGCTCCAGTGTCAGAACGCGAGATTGTCCCGTCCCTTTCTGGCTTGTCTTCATCATTCAACCATCGTCTCCGCTCGACTTCCTCCAGCGATGATAACGGCTCCGTCCTCTTCGAGCCTGCGAATGACATCCACGATGCGCTGTTGAGCTTCCTCTACATCCTTGAGGCGCACTGGGCCCATATAGTCCATCTCTTCCTTAATGATGTTTGCAGCACGCTCCGATAGGTTCGAGAAAACCTTCTCCTTCGTCTCTTCCGAAATATGCTTCAGAGCAAGTGCCAACTCCTTATTGTCGACTTCTTTCAGAATTTTCTGGATCGAACGGTCGTCCATCGCGGTGATGTCCTCAAAAACGAACATCAGATTCTTGATTTCCGTCGCGAGTTCCGGTGCTCGTTCGTTGATCTTGGACAGAACGGCGCGTTCAGTTGTCTGGCCCACGAGATTGAGGATCTCCGCGATGGCTTTCACTCCTCCAAAATCACTGGCGCCGCGGGAGAAATCAACGCGCGACTCAAGAACAGATTCGACCGACTGAATGGTCTCCGGCGAGATGCGCTCCATAGATGCGAATCGCAGGACGACCTCCGCCTGCAGGTCGGGCGGCAAGTCTGCCAGAATACTCGAAGCCTGGACCGGGTTCAGCTGAGTCAGAACAAAAGCGATAGTCTGTGGGTGTTCCTTCTGAATGAAGGAGAGAAGCTGATTCGGATCCACATTTCTTAGGACATCGAAGCCCGTCACCTTCATCAATCGGTTGATACGGCGCAAGAACTCTATTCCCTTCTCTTCTCCCAGAGATTTCTTCAGGAGTTCCTCGGTGAAGGCAACCCCGCCCGCAGCGATGTATTCCTGGGCACGCATCATATGATAGAATTCCTCGACAACATCCTGGATATACTCCGGCTCCACATTGCGCAGCTTCACAAGCTCTTGGGTAACGGCCTCAATGTCGTCTTCCGGCAGATTCTGCAGGATGGATGCCGATGCTTCCGTACCGACGGCAATCAGCAAGACAGCAGCCTTTTCGACTCCGCTTAAGGCTCTTCTACTTTTTTGTAGGCTCATAGGTGTCTTCCACAATCCAACTGCGTACGAGTTGAGAGGCCAGATCCGGTTTTTCCTGAATGAACTGAGTGGCGCGCTTCTGCAGTTCTGCTCGTTTCAGAGCATCCAACGGGACTTCATCTTCCTCGATCTCGATCGGTCCCTGTCCCTTCTCCTTGAAGACAACCGTGGGTGCGCCCGATCCACCCGATGAGCCGGCAGGCAAGGAAGTTCCAGCGGCGACACCCGCAGGCAGGCTTGCCGTCGGCCGACCTACACGGATCTGGGCGGGCATTGTCCTGCCAACGGCTGGTGCGGGCGAAATTGCCTGGGACAATCTCCGGACCAGCGAGCGTGCCAAAAGAAAGATGCCGACAAGCAGCAGAGCCAGGATTCCCTTCTCCATGACTCGCAAGAGAAAATGACGCCGCATCGCAGGATCGCCGGTCGCCAGAGGCTCTTCGATTTTCTCGAAAGGAAACGATACAACGCTGATCCGGTCACGCCGGGTTTCATCGAAGCCGACCGCGGTCTTGACAATGTCGGATATCTTCTGCATCTCAGCAGGCGACCTGTCAACGAATTCCCGAGTTTCGTTGCCACTGGCGTCCGTTGTCGTGCGGTAAGTGCCGTCAACGAGAACGGACACCCACAGTCGCTCCACATTCCCCACCTCGGGATTGATCTTCTCAACGGTCCGCGGTATTTCGTAGTTCGTTACCTGGTTTTCTTCGGTCGTTGCTCCGCCGTCAATACCGCCCTCACCGGTCAACTCTCGCCTCTCCTCGCTCCGGATGGCAATCCGCTCGGCATCAAACTGCTCAACGGTCTTCTCGCTGCGATCCCAGTTGAGTTTGGCGGCAAGCTTCACCTCCGATTTGCCCGGCCCGACCACTCCATCAAGCAAGGTCTTCGCCTTGTGCGCCAGAGCCTCCTCCAAAGCGAACTGGACTTCAAGTTGAGTGGCTGTTAAACCCACGGCTGTGTTCTGATTCGACGCGCCGGAGAGCAGATTTCCGGAAGCATCCACAATCGTGATATTCTCGGTTGTCATGCCTTCGACCGCATAGGCAATCAAGTAACTGATTCCTTGGATCTGTCTCTGCGTCAGTTGAACATTCGGTTGAAGCTGCAACACGACCGCCGCCGTCGGCTCCTTCTTGTTTTCGGTGAACAGGGTTGGCGCAGGCAAAACCAGGTGAACGCGGGCCGATTCCACCTCGTCCAGTTTGCCGATAGTCCGGGCCAGCTCGCCCTCCAGCGCTCGATGGTAGTTCAGTTTCTGCATGAACTCCGTCATGCCGAGCATGGGTTTGTCAAAGACCTCATAGCCCAAATCGCCGGTGCCGGGCAAGCCCACAGCGGCGAAATGTAAGCGCAGCTCGTACACTTGGTTCTGCGGAACGAGAATCCGGGTTCCGCCATCGGCAAGGCGGTACGCAATCTTCCTTTCACTCAGATCGTCAACGATCCGTGAAGCATCCTTCCCGTTGAGGCCCGAGTACATCGTTGCAAACGGAGCTTTCGATGTCCAGGTGACCAGAAGGATGAGCAAGGACAGAACGACGGTTGTTGAGACAACGAGCCCCGCCTTCTGATTCAAAGTCAACCGTCTCCAGAAGTCGGTCACCGGGGATAAAAATTGATTTATTGTGCCTGCCACGATCGTCCCTGAAAATTTTCTGTGTACACAGTCTTATCGAACGAATCTAAATTTGCATTCTCATAAGGTCGCGGTAGGCCTCGACCACTTTGTTCCGCATCTCCATGAGCAATTGAAGCGCGATACCCGCCTCCTCGGCCGCACTCACCACCTCGTGAATGTCTCGAATCTGCCCCGTGGCGAATCCCAACGCCTTCTGGTCGGCCACCTTCTGCAGCTCATTGACATTCTCCACAAAATCCGACAACGTCTTGCCGAAACTGCTCCCCTCCACTTCGGGCCCCGGCAATACGATTTCCGGCTTCGGCAACGGAACTTCTCGCGGTGCCGCCGGGAACTTCGGAATTGTCGGGATGTCGCTTGGGATGTTTGTCATGTTACACCTTTATGTCAATATGAGCGCCGAGCGCGGACAAAAACTGTGGTGATAGCGCATCCGCTTTATCATTCTCTGTCCGTTGAGATGTGACCTCCGAGAGTTTCTGTAGGGCGAGCTGCCCGGAGGGGGACAGGCCTTCGAGGCGTCCGATGGCCCGCTCAGAAACAGGCAGGTACTCCAATGGAGGTTGAATCTTCATGGCCAATACCTCAGAGCTCCAGTGCCTTCCGCATCATCCCTTTCGCCGCATTGAAGGCCGTGACATTTGCCTCAAATGCCCTCGTGGCTGAAATCAGTTCAGTCATTTCGGTCACGATGTCCACATTCGGATACTTCACAAAACCCTCCTCGTCTGCATCAGGGTGCCCGGGATCGTAAACCTCGCGAAATGGGCTCTGGTCTTCGCTGATTTGAGCGCCCACGCCCCGGAGTTCCTGTTCCTTCAACGACGCGGGATGGAGTAGTTGGTGTTTGGGGTGAGTCCTCGCCACCTGGTCACTCCCCCGCGACGCCTCGATCATATGAGACAGGAAGGACCTTCGCTCTTCAAAGGAGACGGTGCGGCGGCGGTACGGTCCGCCCTGTGCCGTGCGGGTCGTCTCGAGGTTCGCAAGGTTCTCGGCCACGACACCCAGTCTTTTTCGCTGAGCCGTTAGTCCGGCCGTCGATATGTTCATGGCGGCAAAGAGGGGTTCGGGTTCCATGGCTTCTCCAACCGGCAACTTTCTGTGCCAGGCCATAATAACAATTATCGTGCCGATGCCGAAAAACTTGAGTCTTGAGCGCCGAAATCCTTTCAGAATCGAATCATGTTTCCTCTCGCAAGCTCAATCATAGTCCGTTGCTTACCATTCCCGCTGGCAGAAATTACCTACGCAAATCCTTTCGCTATTCCACTAGGTTCGCTAAAATTTGCGATAGCCTATGCTACGACGAATTCGTTTCTCCAAGTCCACACACATGCTAAGCTTTTGACGCAAAAAAAATCGCCGGACGGTATCGTCCGGCGATAAGCCTCTTGGTTCGGTGCCGACCCGCTTAGCCGGCTTGGTCTCTACTCTCTACAGGGCAATCCCCTCGGCGCGGTACTCCCGGAGCTTATTGCGCAGTGTGCGGATCGAGATACCCAACATTTCCGCCGTCTTCGTACGGTTGTTGTCGTTCTGTTTGAGCGCCTGGAAAATCGCGACCCGTTCAACTTCCCGTAGCGTTACAGCTGGCTTCTCTCCCGAAGAGAGAGGAAAAGATGGAGGACTGTCCGCCTCGTCCATAAACAAATGCTTGACCTGAATCTGTCGCTCGGTGCACATGATCACCGCACGCTCGATCTTGTTCTCCAACTCGCGAACATTCCCCGGCCAGTGATAGTGCATGAGGACATTGAGTGCGTCCTCCGTCATCGATTCGATAGGCCGGTTATATTCTTCTGTGTAGATCGCCAGAAAATGACTGACTAGGAGCGGAATATCCTCTTTCCGCTCGATAAGTGGCGTCAGAAAAATCGGGCACACGTTGAGGCGATAGTAAAGGTCATCGCGAAACTTCTCTTGCTGAATAAGGGATTTCAAGTCCTTATTCGTCGTGGCAATGATACGAGCATTCGTCTTGATCGTCTCGCGCCCACCCAACCGTTCAAACTCCCTTTCCTGAAGAACCCGCAGAAGCTTGGCCTGCATGTTCGGGCTCATCTCACTGATTTCATCCAGCAGCAGCGTTCCGGTATGAGCGAGAGCAAAGCGACCTTCCACGGTCTTGATCGCGCCGGTGAATGCTCCCTTCTCGTGACCGAAAAGCTCGCTCTCCATAAGAGTATCCGGCAGGGCGGCGCAATTCACCTTGACGAACGGCCCCGTGCGATTCAAGCTGTTGGCGTGAATCGCACGCGCCACAAGCTCCTTCCCTGTGCCACTCTCCCCTTGAATCAGAACATTTGCCTTCGAGGCGCTCACCATCTCCAGCGTCTCGAAAAGTTCCAGCATCTTCGAGCTGTCACCAACGATGTTCTCGAAACGAAATTTCGTCCCTAATTGGCATTTCAGGTTTGTATTCTCGTGTACGAGATTGCGATACTCGAAAACCTTGCCTACCCGCAGAAGGAGATCATCGGGGGCAAACGGCTTCTGAATATAGTCGAACGCTCCTTCACGAATGGCCGTAACGGCGTCTTCAATGGTCCCGTACGCCGTAATCATCATGACATCCGTATTCGCGTAGCTCTGTTTGATGCTCTTAAGCAGCGCGAGTCCGCTCATCTTCGGCATTTTCACATCGCTGATGACCAGGTCCGCCGGGTGCTTGCTCAGAATATCAAGCGCCGTCGGCGCATCGGGCACCGCCTCTACCTCCAGGTGCTTGCGCCGTAGAGTCTCACAGATGAAATCCCTCATATGGAACTCATCATCCACAACCATCACACGACCTTTGGGCATGGATTATCCTCGCTGTTAGGTTGTTTGTCTTTTGACCGGTTGAGTCGCACTCAACGGCCACGCCATCGATATGCGCTCAGCGACCATTGTCTCTCACGCGTGGGTCTTGAACAGGAGCCTTGTGCTTGGGATCAAGCATACAGCTATGCTAAGTAGTCCCGATACAGTCAATATACCTGAAACCCTTGTCTGGCGCGGGTTTGCGGGCTTTTTCAAAAGCGAAAACGGCACTAATATAACCAATGTTTCTTGCTTTGTCAAGAACTTTTTGCCGAGGGAAACACTTGCCGTCCACAAAGCACTCCGCTTGATTTTCTTAGCTTTTTTTGGTAAGTTTGATATAGAAAAACCAGAGCAAAGTCCATGGAATCCCCGTACATCCGTATCCGCGGTGCCCGCGAACATAACCTCAAGAACATTGATGTTGATCTTCCGCGAAACAAGTTGATCGTCGTCACAGGCCTCTCCGGATCAGGGAAGTCAAGCCTCGCTTTCGATACCCTCTATGCCGAGGGCCAGAGGAGGTATGTGGAGTCACTCTCGGCCTACGCTCGCCAGTTCCTCGGTCTCATGGAAAAGCCGGATGTCGACGCCATCGAAGGCCTCTCGCCGGCTGTCTCCATCGAGCAGAAGGCGGGTGTCCGGAACCCGCGCTCCACCGTTGCGACCGTCACCGAGATCTACGACTACCTGCGCCTCCTTTTCGCCCGCATCGGACACCCACACTGTCCCCGCTGCGGTCAGCCCATCCACCGTCAGAGCGCTGAAGAAATCGTGAACAGTCTCCATGACAGGCCCGCTGGCACAAGGTTGCAACTGCTCTCGCCCCTCGTCCGAGGACGCAAAGGCACTTATCAAGACCTATTCAGTCAAATTCAGAAAGACGGCTTTGTACGAGTCCGTGTCGACGGTACGATACGAACACTGGACGAGAGAATTGAACTCAAGAAGAATATCAAGCACAATATCGATGTCGTCGTTGATCGCGTTGTCCTAAAAGACCGCGTTCGTTCGCGGCTGACTGATTCCGTCGAAACGGCTCTCCGGCTGTCCAGCGGCTTGTTGACCGTTGTTGAAGAAGGCAAAGAGGATGTCACATATAGTGAGAAGTATGCCTGTACAGCCTGCGGCATCTCACTTTCTGAAGTCGCGCCGCGTCTTTTCTCGTTTAACAGTCCATTCGGAGCTTGTCCGACCTGCACCGGCCTCGGCTTTAAGCTGGAGATAGACCCCCAGCGCCTCATCCCGAACCCGAATCTCTCCATTGAGGAGGGTGCGATTGGCAGCCTAAGCGGCCTCTATGAAAGCTGGCTTTATATGCAACTGGAGCAGGTCGCCGAGCACTTTGGCTTTCGTTTGGACATCCCATTTCGGAGATTGAAAGCAGAGCACCAGCGCATCATTCTCTATGGATCCGGGCGAGAAAACATCCAGTTCCGATACGAATCCTCCACCGGCACCACTCGCTACGAACACCACGGGCAGTGGGAAGGCATTATCCGCAACCTCCAGCGTCGTCACCGTCAGACGAATTCCGAAGGCGTGCGCGAATGGATCGAAGGATTCATGGGGAATATCCCCTGCCCGGATTGCCAGGGGCGGCGCCTGCGTCCGGAAGCGCTCGCGGTCAAACTTGTCGGGCGCAATATCGCTGAAGTGACAAGCCTTTCTATCAAGGAGGCTGAGAAGTTCTTCCGGGATCTCTCGCTGTCTCCGCGCGAGCAAACCATCGCAAAGCAGATTCTCAAGGAAATCCGTGAGCGGCTCCACTTCCTTGTGAACGTGGGTCTCGACTACATCACACTGGATCGAAGTGCGGGGAGTCTGGCCGGAGGGGAAGCGCAACGCATCCGACTCGCGACCCAGATTGGCTCGCAGCTTACCGGTGTACTCTATATTCTTGATGAACCTTCCATTGGTTTGCACCAACGCGACAACGATCGCCTGATCCGTACACTCACCAAGCTCCGCGACCTCGGAAACACGGTTATCGTCGTCGAGCACGACCGCGGAATGATTCAGGCTGCAGACCATGTGGTAGACCTGGGGCCAGGCGCCGGTATCCACGGAGGGTATCTGGTTGTCGCTGGAACTCCCCGGGGAATCGCTGCTCACCCGAAATCCATCACAGGCAGATTTCTCTCCGGCAAGGAAACGATCGCTGTGCCGGCAGTGCGCCGCACTGGCAATGGAAAAGTCCTTAAACTGGTGGGTGCACGCGGCAACAACCTGCGAAATATCACTCTGGAGGTGCCGTTGGGAACACTAACCGTGATCACCGGCGTCTCCGGTTCCGGAAAATCCACCCTGATAAACGAAACGCTCTATCGAGCCTTGGCTCGTCACTTCTATGACGCCAAAGACATGCCTCTCGAATTTGCCGATCTCAAGGGTGTGCAAGCCATCGACAAAGTCGTGAGAGTCGACCAGTCCCCCATCGGACGCACACCACGCTCCAACCCGGCGACTTATACAGGCCTGTTTACCCCCGTGCGCGACCTTTTCGCACAACTCCCGGAAGCCAAGATGCGAGGCTACGCGCCGGGTCGTTTCAGTTTCAATGTCAAAGGTGGGCGATGCGAACACTGTCAGGGAGGAGGCATTATCAAAATCGAAATGCACTTCCTTCCGGATGTCTACATTCCGTGCGAAGTGTGCAAAGGCAAACGTTACAATCGAGAAACACTCGAAGTGCGTTTCCGAGGGCGGTCAATCGCTGACGTGCTCGATATGACCGTCGCCGAAGCACTCGAATTTTTCGAGAATATCCCGACAATCCGGCGCAAGCTGCAAACGCTCTACGATGTCGGGCTGGGCTACATTCATCTGGGACAGCAGGCGACAACGCTTTCGGGAGGAGAGGCGCAACGCGTCAAACTCGCCACCGAACTCGGTCGTGTCGCGACCGGTCAAACGCTCTACCTCTTGGATGAGCCAACGACAGGCCTCCATTTCGCCGACATCCGCATGCTGCTCAATGTCCTTTCGGTTCTTGTCGACAAGGGGAATACCGTCGCAGTCATTGAACACAATCCCGATGTCATCAAGTGCGCGGATTGGGTAATTGACCTCGGACCCGAGGGTGGGGAAGACGGCGGCCGTATCATCGCCACCGGGCCACCGGAAGAAATTACGAAGGTGGCCCTCAGTTACACCGGTAAATACTTGAAAAAAGTCCTTGCCGGATCCGATGGTGGCAATTCCGGCAAGGCGACGCGTCGGTCACGGAAAAAACGAAATCCCTCGTCCACTGTCGAGAGTAAGACCAAATGAGATTCACTTGCCTCACGCTGCTTTGCACCGCCGTAGCCATCCGCGCGATGGCTTTCGATGCCGACCGAGCGATGCAGACAATCACCGTTCTCGCCTCGGACCAATTCGAAGGGAGACGAAGTGGACTGCCGGGCGGCTATCGGGCTGAACAATTCGTCGCAACCGAACTTGCGGCTGCCGGAATTCTGCCCGCAGGATGGGATAGCACCTACTTCCAGAAAGTGCCGATGCTTGTCACCAGAGAGGATGGCGCGGCACTCACGCTCATGGATTCTCCCTTCGGGAAAGTCCAATTCACTTATGGCGATGACTTCACTCTCGTCACTCACTCGGGCAGTGGAGCTTTCATTGCTCCGGCTGTCCTCGTAGGGTACGGTATCGTCCGTCCTGACAAGGGCCGCGACGATTATGGCGACTTGGATGTGCGCGGACGCGCCGTCGTTATCGTGCGCAAGGAGCTCAAGCATCCAGCGTGGGATTTTCGCTCTGATTTCCCGCGGGGCAAGCTTGTAACCTGGGCTCAGGAGCGAGGAGCAGCAGCAATTCTCTTTTACCAGCAGAGCCTTCCGGTTCAGGGCGCTGCTATTTCTGAAGAAGTCTATGACCCGCGCGTTCCGATGTACTATGTCGGAGACCGCGTCGTGCGGCTTCTTCTTCGGGATACGGGATATACTCTGGACAGCTACTTGAAATCCTTGGCGGACACCGCCAATCCCTTGGATGTTCGCAAGCGCCTCTGGGTGTCCGCTCGCGTATCGAAGATTCCGGAAGGTTCGGCTCGCAATGTCTTGGGATTCATCTATGGCGCCGATAGTGAACTCCGCGGAGAAATCGTTGCGATCGGTGCGCATCTGGATCACCTCGGTCCAAACGGTCAGCGTCTCATCTACAACGGAGCCGATGACAATGCGTCAGGTTGCGGCCTTGTTCTGGAACTGGCGCGCTCCATTGCGCAGGACCCGACTTCGCCAAAGCGCAGCCTGATGGTCTTCTTCTTCGCAGGCGAGGAAGACGGCCTCATCGGCTCTCGATGGTTCACCGCGCATCCCACTGTGCCCTTGGGTCGCATCGTAGCCATGCTCAACTTCGACATGGTCGGTCAGGGAAATGGTACCGTTGGCATGGCGGGCGGTGAACTCTTGGGTCCTGCCTGGGATGACTACCGGGCGCGTCTCACTTCCGAAGACACCGAGAGCCTGCGTATCAGGAGGACATCGGCGACATGGTATGGTGACTACGGACCCTTTCAGCGAGTCGGTATCCCGGCAATCAGTTTCTGGAGCGCAGGAGACCATCCGTTCTATCATCAATACGAAGATGATGCTGTCTACATTCATCGTGACATCATTCACAATGTGGGGGAACGAGCGGAACACTTCCTGCGTTATCTTATAAACGACTGTCCGCCTCTGCTGGGCAAGTCCGACTCGCTGCGCACTCTGATTCGCATGAGCACACGGCTCGATTGGGCGGGTCTGGGACTCTTCGAGGCGCCTGCTTACCCTGAACTTCTGGCAGCCCCCGGAATCCATCTGGTCTGGCTGCCGGACGAGCCCTTTGTGCCAACCTGGACGCTTGTCGAAGCCATCGCGCGCCTTCAAAGAACTTGTGAGGCCAAACAGATTGAGTGCGGCAGTCTCCCGGAAGCCTTGGAAGCCTACAATCGCCAGCAATCGGCAGTCGTCTTTGGTGTTTCTGCTCAGACACTGGTCGGTTGCTCTCCCGAAGAAGTTGATATCTTGTTCCAGCAGGGAATCGGTGTAATTGATTTGGGCGGAACGCATAGCACGCACAGCGGGCTGGACCAGGAAATCGTTTCCGCTGCCCGGGACGCAGGGATATTCGCCCTCATGCCGATTGATTACGGGACGCCGCAGCGCATCCGCCAGTGGCGACGCCATGCGATTGTCCGCGACGACCTCGGTGAATTATCGCAACTGCCGCAGCAGGTGCGTGATTCGCTGATGGAAAGCTCGGCCGTTTTGCTCATGACGGTAGAAGGAAACCTTGATTCGAACGACATTGACGCTCTGCGGCCATGGACGGAACGAACGGTCTGTCTCGACCCAGGTCCCCTCCTGGAAAGATCAGGCGAGCACGCCGCACGCCGAATGGTTTCTCGCCTGCATGAAGCAGGACTATCTCGTGATGAAATAATCCTGCTCCTCCGCGAGAACCTGCACCGTCTCATTCACTGAGTGGAAATCGCCGGCGGCGTTTCAAATGCCGCCGGGGAAACACAAGATGACTACCAGCACATACGAGAGACTCAGCCGCGCTGACCCGTGGTATTACACCCCCGAAAGGGTCAAGGAAATCGAGCCCCTCCTCGACCGGGTGCGCGAGCTGAAGCGGAAGCGCGATGCGTATCTGCTCGCACACAATTACCAGCGCGCCGAGATTTTCGAAGTTGCCGACGATACGGGGGATTCCCTTGCCTTGGCTCTCAAAGCGGCTGAGGTCAAAGATGCGAAAGTCATCGTCTTCTGCGGCGTTCACTTCATGGCGGAAACGGCTAAAATCGTCAATCCGACCAGAATGGTCTTGTTACCTGACCTTTCCGCTGGATGCTCACTCGCTGACAGTGCCCCGGCTGACGCCGTGAAAGACCGCATCGAAGAGCTGAAGCAAAGCTTCCCCGACTTGGCTGTTGTCACCTATGTCAATACCACGGCGGAGGTCAAAGCCCTGACCGATGTCTGCTGCACATCCGGTAATGCCGTGTCCGTCGTTCGCTCGCTCCCTAATCGCAATATCCTCTTCATTCCCGACCGAAATCTTGCCCGCCATGTCGCCAACAATGTCCCCGACAAAAACATCATCGCCTGGGACGGAGCCTGCTACATACACGAGCAGATCACGCCCGAGGCGGTTCAGCAAATACGCGCGGCCGTTCCCGGCATGAAAGTGCTGGCGCATCCCGAGTGCCGAGATGATGTCCTGGCACTCGCTGACGCCACGCTCTCGACCTCCGGAATGATCGACTATGCCCGCCAAAGCGAGGCGCACGAGTTTCTCGCGGTGACCGAGTGTGGCCTGTCAGACCTCTTGAGTATCGAGGTCCCGAACAAGCGATTCTACCGCGCCTGCAAGATCTGTCCTTTCATGAAAAGCATCACCCTCGAAAATGTGATTGAGTCTCTGGAGAAACTGCAGTTCGAGATCACAATACCGGAACCGGTTCGTGGTCGCGCCGAGCGGGCACTGCGCCGCATGTTCGAGGTCACGGGGAGAGACTCGATGCCCGTGCCGCCTCAAGTACCTGTCGAATAGCCTGTGAGCGTCTCGGTCTTCATCCTGCTTGCTGTAGGGGCGTTGTTCGCGGCTCTCCTCTCTGGAGTGGCGGGGATAGGCGGCGGTCTCATTTACCTGCCCTTTCTCGCTGAGGGCATCGGCCTGCGCAAAGCCATCCCGGTCCTCGCGTGTTTGCTCCTCGTCGGCAATCTCTCGCGGATCTACTTCTCGCATCGTGAGCTCCGCTGGGATATTGCCGGGCGCTTTCTCATCGGGAC
>CAZJAD010000005.1:53595-59629 GCA_964543855.1 uncultured Alphaproteobacteria bacterium | reverse complement strand
ACTCACCGCTGAAATTCATCGTCGCTAACGACCTCGCCGACGCAGCCAAAAAAGCGGTCGCAGCAGTATAAGATACAGTTTTCAGATTAGGAAATAGTCACGGATAACGCACCTCATGTCTATTCTCGTAAACTCAAAGACGCGTCTTCTCGTGCAGGGGATCACCGGCGGCGAGGGGACCTTTCACACCGAGCAGATGATTGACTACGGCACGAAAGTCGTGGCCGGAGTCACTCCCGGCAAAGGGGGAATGAAGTGGCAGGACAAAGTGCCCGTGTTCAACACAGTCGGAGAGGCCGTGCGCGAAACGGGAGCCAACGCATCGGTGATTTTCGTCCCGCCGGCTTTCGCTGCTGATGCGATTCTGGAGGCCATTGACGCCGGAGTCGCCGTTATCGTGACGATTACCGAAGGTATTCCCGTCAAGGACCTGATTGTCGTCAAGGAAGCGCTCAATCGCTCGAATTCACGCATGGTCGGCGGCAACTGCCCGGGAGTCATCACGCCGGGACAGGCCAAAGTCGGCATCATGCCGGGAGCCATTCACAAGCCCGGCCATTGCGGCGTCATTTCGCGCTCGGGAACGCTGACCTACGAGGCCGTGAAACAGCTTTCCGACCGCAACATCGGTCAATCCACCTGCATCGGAATCGGCGGCGATGCCATCAACGGCTCGACCTTCGTCGACATCCTCAAGCTCTTCAAGGATGATCCCGATACGCACGCGGTCGTTCTTATCGGCGAGATCGGAGGCACTGCCGAAGAGGAAGCGGCCGAGTACATCAAGGCGAATTTCACACGGCCCGTCGTGGCGTTCATTGCAGGCCGCACAGCACCTCCCGGTCGCCGAATGGGACACGCCGGGGCTATTATCGCAGGGGGCAAAGGAACCGCCGCCGAGAAGATCGAAGCTCTCCGCCGCGCCGGGATCCATGTGGCCGAATCACCGGCAGATATAGGCGCGACTCTGGAGGGAGCTCTCAAGGGCGCCTGAGCGCGTTGGCCTGGCGCAAAGGGAGCCAGAAACACCTTCTTGTGTGTTATAGGGGTTATGGATTAGTGGTTGATATGCAAATAGGTCTTGACTTTGTCAAGATTTTTTTGTATATTATAGACGGTTTGGCGTGTAGTGTGCCGCTTTTTGTGTGAAATCGGTGAAGTCTGCGTTGGCCTACAGAGAGGTAGAGATCTCTCTTTATATCTCTATAAGAGAGATCTCTCTTAAGAGAGATTAAAAGAGACCTCTACTTCTCTCTTCTCTTTGGGTGGTCGAGACAGCGGCGATATGCTTGATTTTCTCAATGAAAATGGGTAGATTACTAAACTAAGGTGATTGGAGAGATTCCCATGGCAGTAGATCCCGCGGACCTGGTTGTCACGAAGAGTGAGAAGACCGGCCACGCGATTGCCATAGACGAAGGGCTTTGCAAGGGCTGTACGATCTGCGTCGAAATCTGCCCCAAGGATGTGCTTGAGATGGTGGACGTGATTGATCGATGGGAAGGCGTCACGGTGCGCGTCAGAGACATTGACGCGTGCATCGCGTGTTTCATCTGTGAGCACGAGTGCCCGGATTTTGCCATCCTGGTCTATGCGGCCGCGAAGAAAGCGAAACCGGTGGAGGCTCAAGGTGTCTGAGGCTGTCTTTTGGTCGGGCAACGAAGTCGTGGCGGAGGCCGCGATTGCCGCAGGTTGTCGTTTCTTCGGAGGCTATCCGATTACGCCATCGTCAGAGATTGCGGCGGTGATGTCGAAGCGCCAGCCGGAAGTCGGCGGAACATTTATCCAGATGGAAGATGAAATCGCCGCCATGGGAGCCGTCATCGGTGCGTCGATGGCCGGTGCCAAATCGATGACCGCGACCTCCGGACCGGGCTTTAGTTTGAAGCAGGAGAATATCGGTTTTGCGTGCATGGTCGAAGCGCCCTGTGTTATCGTGGATGTGCAGCGAGGCGGTCCGTCGACGGGACTGCCGACTCACCCCGGGCAATCCGACTTCATGCAAGCCCGCTGGGGCACGCACGGCGACCATGCCACCATCGCTCTGGCTCCGGCGTACCTGCGCGAGCTCTATCTGGAAATGATTCGAGCATTCAATCTTTCGGAGAAGTTCCGCGTTCCGGTGATTGTCCTTATCGACGAAATCATCGGGCACATGTCGGAATGTTTCGAGGTGCCGACGCCGGATGAGTACGCGATTGTCAACCGCATCAAGCCCAGTCTGCCGCCGGAGAAATACAATCCGTACGAGGTGAACGACGGTGAGCTCGTTCCCCCGATGGCCAACTACTTCGAGGGGTATCGTTTTCACGCCACGGGCTTGAACCATGACAAGACCGGTTTTCCCACGACCGATCCCATCGTGTGTCACCTGGATGAGGTGCGTCAGATTGACAAGGTTACGAAGAACCGACGTGAGATTGATCGCTGGGAAGAAGTGATGGTGGATGATGCGGAGATTCTCGTGATTGCTTTTGGCTCGACGGCTCGTGGAGCGCACACGGCTATCGAGGATGCTCGCAGAGAAGGGATTCGCGCGGGCCTTTTCCGCCCGATTACCGTCTGGCCGTTCCCCGATGAGGCAGTGCGGCGTCTGGCGAGCAGGATGAAAGCGGTCATCGTTGCGGAGATGAATCTGGGGCAGATGATCCTGGAGGTCGAGCGCGCGGTACACAGTGATATCAAAGTCGTTGGCTGTCACAAGGTCGGCGGCGTTCCTATTGAACCGTATGAAATCGTAGCGAAAATCCGCGAAGTTGCAGGAGAACCGGCGCCGTCCAGACCGGCCCCCAAACCGGTCCCGGAACAGAAAGCGATGCCTTTCCCGGCGAATGTCATGCAATCGGTGCGAGATTTCGCGAGGAAGATCTTCCATGGCTTTTGATTATGCGCCGTATATGCGAATGGCCAAATTGCCTCACCTCTGGTGTCCGGGGTGTGGCATCGGCATTATCGTCAAGAGCATGATACGCGCCATCGACCGACTCGGATGGGCGAAAGACGACATCGCCGTTGTTTCCGGCATCGGCTGCACCTCACGGGCACCGGGTTACCTCGACATGAACACGCTGCACACAACCCACGGACGCGCGATTTCTTTCGCCACAGGCATCAAGCTCGTCCGACCGGAGAAGCATGTGATTGTCATCGCGGGCGATGGCGACATGAGTGCGATCGGCGGGAACCACCTCATCCACGCGTGTCGGCGAAACATCGACATCACCTGCATCATTGTGAACAACAACATCTACGGTATGACCGGTGGGCAATACTCACCGACCACGCCTCATGGAGCGAGAGCGGCGACGGCGCCGTGGGGAAACATGGACCCGTGTTTTGACTTGACCGATCTCGCCAAGGGTGCCGGGGCAACCTATGTGGCGCGAGGCCAGGTCGCCAATGGCACACAGCTCGAGAAACTGATTCGTGATGGGCTTGATCACCACGGTTTCGCGGTCATCGACGCGCTCTCCAATTGCCACACGCAGTTCGGGCGCCGGAACAAATTGCCGGACCCGATGCAGCTTATCCGGCACATTCAGGAGACGACGGTTCCGAAGGTCAAGGCCGCGAAGATGAGCCCGCAGGAGCTTGAGGGCAAGTTTGTCGTGGGCGAGCTGTACAGGAATGCGGATCGCCCCGAGTTTTGTGATGAGTGCGAGAAGCTTCGTCAGCGCGTTCAGGCGTTCGTGAGCAAGCAGAAGGCCGCTGCACCGGCAGCATGAGGCGCGTGCGATAGAAGAAGGGAAGAAAGCAACTGATGTCCGAGCGGTTCGAGGCGCGGTTTTCAGCGGTTGGAGGTCAGGGCGTGATTCTGGCCGGAGACCTCCTGGCGCGTGCCGCGTATGAAGAGGGGAAGTTCTCTGTACAGAGTCCGACCTACACGGCGCAGGTCCGAGGAGGACCGACCAAGATTGATGTCATCATCGGGACGGAAAAGATTCTCTATCCCCGCACGACAGCGATTGATTTCTTCCTCAGTCTTGCGCAGCGGTCGTTCAATGCGTTTGCCTTTGGGTTGAAACCCGATTGTACGATTCTGGTCGATCCTCATCTCGTCACCGACTGCAAAGACTACAAAAGGGTCTATCGGATTCCACTGATTGAGCTGACGCGCAAGGAGCTTGGTCGCATGGTTTACACATCGGTGGTCGCGCTCGGAGCGATGGTCGAACTGACAGGCATCGTGAAGCACGAGACTATCCAGCGCGTCGTCGAAACGCACGCCCCGGCGGGTACGGAAAAACAGAACGTGAAAGCGCTGGGCATCGGCTTTGCCGCGGCCGCAAAAGTGAGATCCGAGGTCAAGATCTGAGGAGGCCGCGTCCCTTCGCATGAAGCGGATGCTGTCTGCGAAAGGAGAATGAGAGAAAGCGAGAGATGGAACGAACTTTAATGATCATCAAGCCCGACGCTGTCCGTGCCCGCCATATCGGGCACATGCTTTCTCGGGCCGAAGAGGAACAGTTCAACATCACCGGTTTGCGATACTTGCACTTGACGCGGGAGCAAGCCGAGGCATTCTATGCGGTTCATCGAGAGCGTCCGTTCTTCGATGGACTGATTCGATACATCACCTCAGGCCCGGTTGTGGTCGGGCGGCTCGAGCGAGAGGACGCCGTGGATCACTGGCGCCGGGTCATCGGTGCAACCGATCCCAAAAAGGCGGCACCCGGGACGCTTCGTGCGCTGTACGGAACAGACATTGAGCGGAATGCCGTTCACGGGTCCGACTCTGCTGAGAATGGGGTCGTGGAAACGCGTTTCTTTTTCCCGGAGTAAGAAAAAGTCATGGCTGAAGAGAAAGAAGTCTCCCTGAGCGAAGTGATTGGCAGCGAGATTCCGGCGGCGAGTCGCGCGGGCAAAGAGGCGATTTCGCGAATCGCTGTGGTGGGGGCCGGTGTGATGGGGCAGGGGATCGCACATGTCGCGGCGCAGAAGGGTATCGATGTTGTTCTCGTGGAACGCGACGACGACAGTTTGCAAGGCAGCTTGACGGCGCTTGGCGAGACTCTGGACCACGAAATCGCACGATGGGGAATCACCCGTAGCGACAAACGCACGATTCTCTCCCGGATAACCGGCACGGTGAAACTCGAAGATGTCGGCAGTCTGCAGCTCGTCCTCGAAGCGCTCCCGGAAGACCTGCAGCTCAAGAAAAAGCTGTTTCATCGCTTCGATGAAATCTGGAGCGAGCCCGTTGTCTTCGTTTCGAACACATCAACGCTTTCGATGACCGAGATTGGCGAGGCAACGCGCTGCCCGGATCGTGTCATTGGCATGCACTTTCTGAATCCTGTTTCGCGCACGCCTCTGGTTGAAATCGTGCGCGCACTCAAGACATCCGACGCAACTTACGACCGCGTGAAGCGTTTCGCGGAAATGCTCGACAAGACCGTCGTGGAGGTTTTCGAGTATCCCGGCTACATCACAACGCGCATCATCGTCCCGATGATCAATGAGGCGATGCATGTACTAATGGAAGGCGTGGCGAGTGCGGACGGTATTGATACCGCCATGCGGTTGGGCTATGGCTTCGAGAAGGGGCCACTTGCCATGGCGGACATGATCGGTCTGGACGCCTGCATGAGTTGGATGGAACACCTCTTCCACGAGCTTGGGGATGTGAAGTATCGCCCTTGTCCGCTGCTGCGAAAGCTCGTGCGGGCCGGTCGACTGGGTTGCAAGACCGGTGAGGGCTTTTTCAAGTATGATCACGAAGGCAGGCGTATCGGATGAGGGTTCTCGTCCTCAATTGCGGTAGTTCGTCGGTCAAATATCAACTCATCGAGTTCGCCGATGAGGCGGTGCAGGTGCGCGCGAAGGGCTCGGTGGAACGGATCGGAATGCGTGGCGCCATCCTGAACCACCTGCGCGATGACGGTGACAAAGTCAAGATGGCCGGCGAAATCCTGGATCACCAGGTCGCCATCGAGTATATTCTGGCAATTCTCGTTTCCAAGAATCATGGCGTGATTCGTGACCACCGCGACATTGCAGCGGTCGGGCATCGGGTGGTTCATGGAGGCGAGGC
>CAZJAD010000005.1:35683-53495 GCA_964543855.1 uncultured Alphaproteobacteria bacterium | reverse complement strand
AGAGCCGCCCGGCTCATCGGCAAGCCAATCGAGAGTCTGAGGATCATCACCTGCCATCTGGGAAACGGTTGCTCGATTGCAGCAGTGAAGGGCGGAGTCTCGGTGGATACTTCGATGGGATTCACGCCGGTCGAGGGATTGGTGATGGGCACGCGCTGCGGCGACCTTGACCCTTCGGCGATTCTCTACATCATGGGCCGAGAGGAACTCGCGCTTGCCGAAGCCAACGCACTTTTGAACAAGCACAGTGGCCTGGCTGGAATATCCGGGGTCTCCTCGGACATGCGTGAGATCTGGGATGAGATGGAGAAGGGAAATGACCGGGCTCGATTGGCGCTCGACGCTTTCTGTTATCGCTTGAAGAAGTATATCGCCGCTTATGCGGGCGCGCTGGGCGGCTTGGATGTTCTCGTCTTTACCGGTGGTATTGGCGAGAACGCCTACTATGTGCGCGAGAAGTGCGTCGATACGCTTGGCTTCGTGGGAATTGAGATTGACGCGGCAACGAATCGGCAACCGATTAAAAGCGACACGGACATCAGTTCCGCGAGCTCGCAGGTGAAAATCTTCGTCATTCCGACGAACGAAGAGCTCGTGATTGCGGACGATACGCGCCGAATCGTTGCCGGAGCGACTGCCAAGGCGGTGGAACTTCAGACGAACGAAAGTAGTTAAATATATTTGAGATGCGTGCGGAACTGCAGGTTGATTTATGCACCGAATAGTCTCACACAAACTCCTGGCACCCGCCGTGCGGGATATGATTGTGGAAGCGCCGTATGTCGCGCGCAACCGACAGGCGGGCCAGTTCGTTATCATCCGCATGAGGGAGCCGTCGGAGCGCATTCCTTTGACCATCGCGGGCGCGGATCCTGAAGCGGGAACCATCCGGCTCATCTACCAGGAAGTGGGCAAATCCACGATGGAGATGGGGCAGATGAAGGTCGGCGATACGATCACCGATGTTGTCGGGCCGCTGGGCAAACCGACTCATATCGAGAAATTCGGCACAGTCGTCTGCATGGGAGGCGGCATCGGCACCGGCGAGATTCTGCCGGTGGCGCACGCTTGTCGAGAAGGCGGCAACCGGGTTCTGTCCATCGTCGGCGCGCGCTCGAAGGAACTTCTCATCGTGATCGATGAGATGCGCGAGGCCTCCGATGAACTGTTGATTTCAACCGACGACGGTTCGTTCGGGTATCACGGGTTCGTCACCGGGCTTCTGCAGCAACTGGTCGACCGTGGGGAGAAGTTGAACAAGGTCTTTGCGGTCGGTCCCGTTCCGATGATGCGCGCGGTGTGCAACATGACGAAGAAACTTCGCATTCCGACGGAAGTGTCGCTCAATCCCATCATGGTGGATGGGACGGGGATGTGCGGCGCCTGTCGGGTGACGGTGGGTGGCAAGACGCGGTTTGTTTGCGTTGATGGGCCGGATTTCGACGGCCATGAAGTAGATTTCGATGAATTGACAAAGAGACTCCAGGCGTATCATACTTTCGAGAGAGAAGCGGTTGAACACTGGAAACACCAGTGCCGCTTGGAGGAGGCGAGGAAATCGTGAGCGTATCTCCCGTGCCAAAGCAGGCTGCTCCCGCCAAGAAGCCGAAGATCCCGCGACAGCCGATGCCAGAGCAGCCGCCCGAAGAGCGGAAGCACAACTTCGAAGAAGTGCCGTATGGCTATTCGCCGGAAACGGCCGTTGTGGAAGCGACTCGATGTATCCAGTGCAAGAAGCCGAAGTGCGTCGATGGTTGCCCGGTTGAGATTGACATCCCGGGATTCATCAAGCTCATCGCAGAGCGCGAGTTTGCCGCCGCTGCGCGCAAGCTGAAGGAGGCGAATGCCCTCCCGGCTATCTGTGGCCGCGTCTGTCCCCAGGAAGACCAGTGCGAGAAGGTGTGCGTGACGGGAATCAAGGGGGAACCGGTCGCCATCGGGCGACTGGAGCGATTCGCGGCGGACTGGGAACGGGACCATAATCTGATCGAACTGCCCGAGATCGCGCCTCCCACCGGCAAGCGCGTCGCGATTGTCGGCGCCGGACCGGCGGGATTGACCGTTGCCGGAGACTTGATCAAACTCGGTCACGCGGTTACGATTTTCGAGGCGTTGCACAAGACCGGCGGTGTTCTGGTCTATGGCATCCCGGAATTCCGGCTGCCGAAATCCATTGTGCAGGCGGAAGTGGACTATGTGGCGAGTCTGGGGGTTGAGATCATCACGAGTGCCGTTATCGGCCGCACGATGTCGATCGATGATCTGTTCACGGACGGCTTCGACGCCATCTTCGTCGGCACGGGCGCCGGGCTGCCTTATTTCCTGGGAGTTCCGGGAGAGAACCTGAATGGCGTGTTCTCGGCCAACGAGTACCTGACACGCTCGAATCTGATGCGCGCTTATGAGTTTCCCAAGTCAGACACGCCCATCGTGCGTTCCCGGCTTGTCTGCGTTCTGGGTGGTGGGAATGTGGCGATGGATGCGGCACGCACAGCGCTGCGGCTGGGAGCTGAGAAGGTGAGCGTCGTCTATCGTCGGTCACGTAAGGAAATGCCCGCCCGTATTGAGGAGATTCACCATGCTGAGGAGGAGGGGATCGAGTTTCAATTCCTCACCAATCCCACGAAGATTATCGGCAACGATGACGGCTGGGTGACCGCGATGGAGTGCCTGCGCTACGAGCTGGGCGAGCCGGATGCGTCCGGTCGCCGAAAGCCGGTGCCGATTCCCGGAACGGAGTTTGAAATCGAGTGCGATACGGTGATTGTGTCCATCGGTAATGGGGCCAATCCACTCTTGCCGGCGGCCACACCGGGGCTGGAGACGAATCGGTGGGGCAACATCACCGCAGATTCCACGACGGGCAAGACATCGAAAAAAGGTGTGTGGGCGGGCGGTGACATTGTGATTGGCGCGGCGACCGTCATACTCGCCATGGGTGCCGGACGGCAAGCAGCAAGGTCGATACACGCCTACTTGACAGGAGAAGACACCTCCTGGCCATCTTAGCACGACGATTGGCACCCAATAAGAGCACGAGAAAGAGGCTCCGAAAATTCGGAGCCTCTTTTATTTATTGCGGTGACGGCAAAGGAATGCGATTAAGGCCCCAGCATCTCCAGGAGAAGCTCGTCCATGAATAGCTGGGCCTGATCCTGATAGCAGAAGTAGAGCGGAAGGCCAATGACTGCGGTACTGTAGGTTGGGCCAAGATAAACATGGCAGCAATGGCGGCCGTTGAAAGTGGACTCCTCATCGGCAGCCAAGAAGGTGCCGATGGTGATTGTCTCGCCGCGATTGGTGAAAGTCCAGCATTTGTCCATCGCCCCATTCCAGCTGGATGGCAGCTTATCGGGATCAATGGCCACGGTATCCGGGTAGGCCTGGCCCACGCCGGCGAACCCAACGCATTCCCGCGGCCTGGTGCTGCTGCTACGCACCGCATAGAAGAGCCGCATGTACTTGTAGACAAACTGCTCCGCCGCCGTCCCGGTGGCAGAATAGGAGGCCGAGTCGTCGGTGACACCGAACGGCTGCAACAAGTCCCAACCACTGAAAATCAGCTTACCACCGCGATCCATGTATTCAGCCAGCATGATCCGCGTATCTGCCAGGTTATAATTGGCCTTGTCATCCGTGTGGTAAAGGACCAGTTCATACTTGTAGAGGTCCAACGGCGAGAGGTAGCTCACGCCCCCGATCTGGTGAGTCGCGTAATCCAACTGGGCGTATGTCCGCGCGCCGACCATCGCCGCGTAGAAGTCGTCCGCTTGTTGATCATCCGGGCTGCCCGGGTTGCCTGTGCCGTCCCGGGTCTCATCCACGATAAGAATGCCGTGCGTGAAGTCCGGTTCGACAATGTAGATTTGATGAGAGACGATGTTGCTAAGTGTGCCAGCCACATCACGGCACTGGATCTGGACATCGAGACCCTGTGGATCCGGCGACAGGTCCCTCAGCACGATTTCCGGGACTTCTTGCCACCTGTCCTGGTCGGTAAAGCTTCCCTCACCGATGTGGTAGCGGTAAGCGTTGATATCGCCGTAGTAGTCGTCGGCGCTGCCGCCAAAGGTGAGCTGCGTTTCGCGATTGGCCCTGTAGAAAACCGAGCCGTCCGGATAGAACTCATCGGAGCCGTAGGCTCCCGTAACGACCGTGTCCATGAACGGCGTCATTGTGTCGACGACGGTCACATTGACCGAGATGATTTCCAGGCCTGGGGCCTCTCCGGCATCCTTGACACGGCCGTAGATCGTATGGTCGCCCGCCGTCAGGATATTCTTGTCTATGAGCGTTGCCGTACAGGGGACGTCCCGCCACGTAGCAGTCGTGCACGGCAGGAAACGGATTGTCTTGTCACAGAAAAGGAAGGTCGAATGACGCGACCAAGCCAGCCATCCGCCCGCTGAATCATCGATGGCAATCGAATAGTAAAGGGATGACGGGTTCGGGTCTTCGCCTTCCAGTTCGATGGCGAATCCTTTGCCCACGACCGCTCCCTGCGGCACGCTCCCCTCGCCGAAGGCAACGGAGGGGCGCGTGTTCGAGGTGTAAAAGAAGCGGCTGGGCGGCGCAGGATCCTCCAGACCGTCATCGTCCACCGCCGTCACCTGAACTCGGTGAGCGAGAACCGTATCGCCCGGCGCGTAGAACGCGATGGTATCCTCGTAGGCCGTGGTGAACATGAGCGTGTCTCCGTCCACCAGTACCCAGAAGCCGGCGATTTCACCGTCGGGATCGGTGCCGGACCACTTGAGGTTGACGAAGTGATTGAACACTGACGAGTCCTCTGGCGCCAGAACGAGATAGGTTTTTGGCGGCTGATTGGGCACCGCACTCCCGGGATCGCTGACCTCGCAGCCTGCAATCACGACGATCAGGCACCCCAATAGACTTAGCCGCAAAATATCTTTCAGCATTTGAGTGGCTCCTCCGGGAAAATGGACAATCCTGCTACCATGCAAATCCCAGCGCAAGGCGGTGTGGCTGCATCATGAGATCGTCGCCGACGGCCGCTGTGATGTCACCGTAGTCGGAATAGGCATAGTCGAAGGTAATGCGATAGTCCCCGCTCACGGGGATCTTGAGTCCCAGGCCGGCCGAAAAGCTCTCTGTGTCGTACGCGAATTTCCCACCGAGTCGGAGGGCGAGGATCTTATCCCAGACATATTCCCCTCCGATGTTCAGGCGCTCGCGGTTGTCGTTTGGATGGTTCATCTCGATGGCGAGAGTGGCTTCATGTTTCTCACCGGGATCGACCTCCAGCATTTCGAAGATATTCGCCGATACGCCGAGTCGGAACATCGTGGGCAGGGCCGCATCCTCATAGTTCTGCTCGAGAAGGCCCTCGGCTTTGCTCTCGTTGCGATAGTCCAAGTAACTGCCCGAGTAGGTCACATTGGGACCCAGATTCTGAATCGCCATTCCGAGAGTGAGGGAGCGCACGCCGGTCCGGTAGAGAGTGCCCAGATCGATGGAGACGCCATTGTAGGTTGAATTCTCCAGGCCGGAACGGAGGTAGCGCACATTCCCACCGAGGGAGAATCGGTCGGTGAGCCGCCGGGCGTAGCTTCCTCCTATGATGAAATCATAGGCGTTGAAGTTCTCGCCGGTTCCCTCGGGTTTATCCCAGGTGCGCACCTTCATGTCGCCCGTGTAGAGGTTGATGATGTGCAGGGAGGCTGCCGATACCCCTCCGAATTTGCGAGCGACGACAAAGGTATTGAGCTGAATGTCCGCTGGCATGTTGATCTGTCCGAGCACGGCTTCATAGTGCTCGCCTTCCGGCCGATCCAGATAGACCAGGCCGGCTGGATTCCAGAAGACCGAGGATGCATCGGTGCATGCCGACACCTGAGCGTTCCCCATGCCCACGCCTCGCACCCCGACCGGGATTTTGAGGACCTGGATGGATGTCGTGCCGATCTTCTCCAGGGCCGCTACGGGGCAAACGAGAGAGGCAATGAGGACAAAGATTATTATTGGAGAGACTATGGAGCCTCTCCAGGGCAGCTGTGGATAGCTCATATCTAGCCCTCTTCGTAAACAAGCATGATAGTTCCTGTGATTCGCGATCCGCTCCCCATCAGTCTGACGGTGATGGTGTGACTTCCCTCTGTCAGACGTGAAAGCCAATTGATCACGATGGGACGACCCACATTGGCCGGATCGGCTGCATTCCATTCGCGGAGGTTCAACTGGAAGGAGCGGCCTTTCATCTCGGTTACCGTATCCGTGGCTGCGGCCCAGAATCGCTGTCCGGACAGCGTATCCGCTTGGTCGTCCAGATAGACTGCGCTTGGATATCGCTCTGTCGCATCGACATCCGACCAGATGGACAGCACGTAGCGGTCATCGACGAGGAGGATGAGGGAATCACGCCGCATTCCCATCTCGGTCGTATCGTCGATAGTCCACTGCAAGCTGTCACGCAACGCGAGGCCGAGAATGGTGGTGTCAGGACTCCAGGTGGAATCGGGGCCCAAGGAATCCAGCCGGACGAGGAAATAAGTGATCGTATCCGCTTCTGCCGGGATGGAGTCATTCTGGATCGCCTCGATATGGAGGATGTCATCGTCTGGCGTGATGAACCCGGCAACCGTCACTGTGGCCGCAGCAAGCGTACTGTCGACCACGAAGGTGGCACTTTGTGCTGTGCCCCCGGAAACGACATCATCCCAGAGTATCACGGTTTTCGTGTACGCAAACTGTCCTGGGGCGATGGGTGCCTGGCGTGGGTCGGCGCACCCGATGGCCAGCAAGGCGACCAAGACGATCACGAGGGAAAGTTGTAAAGATTTCATGGAAGGTTCTCCTCTCATTGGGATTGGCGCTCCTGCATTCGGCAAGGCCGCGCTCATTTGATGACCACGAACTTGTCGAGGTAGCGCTCCCATGAGTCGCTTCCGGGTTTCTTGTATTTCACCGCGTAGTAGTAAATTCCGCTTACGATTTCCTGCTTGTTCTTCGTGATGAGATTCCAGGCATCCTGTTCCGTTCCATTGCAGTGGTCGATAGTGGCCAGATGGTCACCGGCAAGGGAATAGATGTCGATCATGCACCGTCCCTGTGCGGTATTGGCCGGAAGTCCCATGAAGTAGATCCAGCGGGGATATTCAATGAGCCCCTTGGACGGATTGACCCAGCCACCGGCTTCCCCCTTATGCGAGCCTTTGTAGGGGTTGGGAAAGACATAGATCTCATTTTCGTCCAGCGTGGTCGGCGCGTCCGTTATCTCGGTCCTCACCGTCTTCGCCTCGACATAATTTCCGGTGCGCGAGGAGGTCAGGATTCCGGCACCAGGGACCCCTTGGTCGAAGGCCCGCACCACATAGTAGTAGGTGTGTCCCGGGATGAGATCCGTGTCATTAAAGTAGTAGACGGAGTCTGTACTGCCGGGGGCAACCGGTTCTTTTGGAGGCATTCCGACATTGTAGTTCTGCCACTCGAACTCGCCCGCGAGAGTGTCGATGAGGTCGTAGTAGGCAATCGCATACCAGTCCTGCTGGTTGACGGAGCGCTCGATGAGATAGCCCTCGAAGTCCATCTCCTGTGTAATCGGGTCGATGGACGCTTCCGCAAGGGTGTCCCAGGTGATGTGAACTGAATCCGGGAAAGATGCCACATGCGTGATCGGGGCAGCGGGTGCGGCAGGCCCTTGGAAGTCGTTGTTGTAGAGGGCGAGTGCCCAGTCGGCATTCTTCCCCACATCGGTTGTATCCTCGCCGGCGATGAAAGCGACCGTGATGGGCAGTTCCTCTCCCGGTGCAATGGAGAACGGTTCTCCTGCTGATCCGAAAGCGAGCAGCATGCGCCAGTCGCCTGCCTGTTCTGAAGGAAGCGAGATATCGCCGGAGGATATCATATTGTACTTGTCAAGGTTGGTTTCCGGATCGCCGCCCGCGGTACGCTCGAAGTTGGCGAAGGTGATCTGGAGCTCCTCCAGCGGCACCGGTGTCTGCACCACGCGGATGCCGAAGACCCCTGGACCGGGACCGTCGTCGTCATCGAGAGCGTCGTACTGAACCATCATCAGCCGCCCCGCATCGTAGTAGTTGAAGTCATCGAGGGAGGCAGCATCGCCGCCTTCCCCGCGCGCTCCGATGTCAGGGTCTGAGAACATGGCGATGTAAACATCATTCAGTTTGAGCTGCCCCACATTGCGGATTCGGAAATCCAGCAGGATAAAGTCCGCTGCATATTCTTCCGGATACGCATAAGTCCGCTGCGACATCTGGATCTTCAGAGGCGTGTGGCCGTCCACATCGGGACTGCCCACATAGGTTTCCTCGATGTCGTCTTGGTAGACGCAGAAGTATTCCTGCGCGCCTCGCGCGAGCCCGTCTTCGTCCAGCAGGCCGTCGCCATCATCGTCCAAGCTTCCAACCACCTGGTCCCCATCATATATGGGGGGGATGTTGTCTTCAAGGTCAACCAGGCCGTCGAAGTCGTTGTCAATGTAGTCGGCGGAGATGTCTCCGGGGGGATCCTCGTCGATGTGCGGTTCAGGATCATATTTGCAGTTACCGTCATGGTTGGCATCCCCTGAGGGACCGGTGTCACTGACATTGCCGTCTTCATCCACATCAATTTCGACCGGAAGTTGGCCTTGTACAAAGTAGACACTGTCCTCGTCGACCAGACCGTCGCCATCGTCATCCCGTCCGATTGTTCCGAGGCCGCCGTCGTAGTTGGCGGAGGGTTTGCCGTCGCCGTCCTTGTCGTCTGCCTCAGTCCAGTCCCCGTCGTCATCGACCTCTTTGGCTCCGCGCACATAGTAGCGCTCACCGAGAAAGTCGACGCTGGTGGACGATACGACCCAGTCTCCGAAACCGGAGGCCGAGTTCGCTCCGGGATAGGTTCCAATGTGAACAGGCCAGAATTCGTTCGTGCCGTTATCCCCGTCGGTCGCCGTGGAGACCAGGCGTTGTTCGTTGAGAATGGCGCCAACCCAGACTCCGGCGGAGAAGAGGAAATCGTTACCCGAATTGATGGGAAATTCGAAGCCTTTGAATCCCACCACGCCGTCCGGGTTTCCCTGCTCTCCCCAATTGGCCATGGTCATGCGCACATTCCCGATGTCGTGCATGATGAGCGCTTTGCGCGCTTGCGGGTCGGCCACATCGATCGCTGAATCGCCCTTGCGACTCTTCTCGCTCACCATGCGTGCCGAGGCACCGGCAGCGCAGAGCATGGCCACGGCAAAAATACCGATGATGAAAGCGCGAATGGAAAGGTGTTTCATGGGTCGGTTCTCTCCTACCCTTAGAAATCAAGCGCGAGCCCCATCCGGATGAGACGGCGGTAATCCCACGCATCGGGATTCGGTCCGGCTTTGGGGTTCAGGCCGTAATTCGGGGAAATATTGTCGTTGATATATCCCGCGCGTCCTCCGTGCTCGACATAGGTGTCTATCGTGTAATTATTGAGGTCCCAGCCCAGGATATTGTGCGCGTTGAACAGGTTGCGCACTTCCAGGAGCAAGCGACAGGACAGTTTTCCGAACTTGAATTCGCGGGATGCATCGACATCGGTCGAGTAGGTCCACGGTGACCGTTCCGAAAACTCGCTGCCTTCGATGTCGGTGCCGTTGGCGTTCGTCGGTGTGTAAGGCGTTCCAGAGAGGGCTTGCGTCAGGATGTTCACATTCCAACCGGACTGGAACCACTCGGGCGTAAACGGATCCCCTTTCAATGGGAAGTGGAGGCCGATATTTGCGACGACGGAATGGCGCCGGTCCCAACCCAGCGGGGTTTCCCGTTTCGGGTCGACATAGTTCGCCCGTGTGACATCGGAGCCGATGTTGTACGAGTTCTTGCCGGACGCCCAAGCCAGCGTGTAGGTCAGCCTGCCCGCGAAATTCGCTCCGTACTGCTTCGAGATGTTGAACTCAAAGCCGCGGATGGAGGCGTAATCTGCGTTGTAGTAGATGGCCGCATTGGACCCGACGATAACACGGTGGTAAAGGTCCCAGTAGAGGAGGTTTTGTGAGGCCGTCTGGATCCAATTCTTGATGTCTTTGTAATAGGTCGAGACATCCAGCAAGAAATCCTGAGCAAACTGATGGCGCACACCCAGCTCGTAAGCGATCGTCTTCATCGGATCCAGGTCGGGATTTCCGACAATCGGCGTGCCACCGGTCTGAAGCTGGTTGACGGCCGTGTAGTAGTAGTCGAGCCGCGATCGCTGGTAGAAGTACCCGTAGTTGAAGTGGAAGACATCTTTCTCCGTCACGCTGTACGAGACGCCCAGTCGCGGAGACAAGTAGAACTTCTTGTCCGGGGGCTCGTAATCAACATAGTTCTCTTTCTCGCCTTCCTGAACGCCTTCCTCAATCTTGCTGTAGACCGATTTCTGGATTCCGTCATCTCCGGCATCCCAGTAGTCCATGCGAAGTCCCGCATTGACGATGATGTCCTTGTACTCCATCTTGTCCTGGATATAAATGGCCCCCTGCGAGGGATACCAGTGATAGATGTCGGTATAGATACCCTGTCCCTCGTTATCGACGGAGGCGTAGGGGTGATCTTCCGTTCGGACATCGTAGTAGGTGAGCTCGAGGCCTGTCTTGACGAGGTGCCGAGGGGTCATCTGGGAGGCGAGGTCGAACTTGGCTGTCCAGGTTTTTGATTCAAAATCCGCCCAGTACGGGACAAGCTGTTGGTTGTTTGCTGCCAGGCCGTCGCCGGCGATGTGGAAGCCGTAGACCGAGGGAGTCGCGTTGCCTGGATTCCCCGTGTCGTACATGTTGTCACCGTCGAGGTCAACGAAGGGTTCACCGGTGTTGTAGCGGCCATTGAACTTTCCCTCGGCATCGGGCAGGTCGGTGAACGGCTCGGAGGCCTCGCCATACTCGTAGGCCGGTTTGTTGCTGGCCGCCAGACCCCGCCGGGCGCCGAAGGCACTGAGTTTCACCGTATAGAAAGTCCTCTGACTGATCGTGTGGTTCCAACTGAGGGCCACCTGCTGGTCGCGGATCCGTTCCGTCCGCGTATGGTCGTTGGCATTGTACTCATAGAACTGCAGGTCCTCGTCGATCAGGCCATCGAGATCGTCGTCGGCCCAATTCAAGGCCTCCTCATCCACACGTCCATCACCGTCATCATCGACGCCAAAGACATTGTCGAAATCGGTTGCGTTCGATGTGTAGCCCCGGATCTGCGAGAGAGCATGGATGCCGATGATCCGCTCGTCCGGCGTGTAATCGTAAGGGAAGACGCGGGAGAGGCGATACCAGTAAGGGTTTTCAAATTGTTGAGACTGATTCCATGCGAGGGCGACTTTGTACTTCTGCGCTGGAACATAGGTCAGTTTCACATTGGAGGCGGTGTATGTCTGGTTTTTACGCACATCCATGCCGAAGACGTCCGTCACCTGGTGGCGGTACCATGTGCTGGTGTTGATGGGGACGCCGTGCGAGTTCGTATTGCGTGACCAGACATTGCCCGACGCGAACAGGCTCATCTTGCCGGGAATGCGTGTGCCCAGCCGCGGCAGGAGTTCGCTTGTGATGGGTTCCGGTCCTGAGATGGAGGCTTCCGAGTAGTCATAGTCCTGGTAATGCTCCGCGCCCTCCATGTCCATCAAATGGCTTGCATGGCCGTGATACTCCGGATCCCCTTCTCGAACCACGAGATTGACCACAGCGGACTGTGCTTCGCCGTATTCCGCATTGAAGCCGGCGGTGAGAACAATCATCTCGGCGATCGAGCCGGATCCGACATCAAGCGAACGCTGTTGGAACTGCGGGTCCTTGACCTCAAGTCCGTCAACGAGATAGAGGATTTCGTCCCGACGACCGCCCCGGATGTGAATATTGGTTCCGGTCCCGACTGCCCCCGCGGTGGCCGCCAGCGCTTGCTGGTAGGTGGTTACGGGCAATGCTTCGATCTCTTCGCGAGAGACGATATGCGTCGATGAGGTAACATCCCTGCGGACGACATCGCGTTCAGCCGTAACTGTGACCTCCTCACCTATCAGCACGGCTTCTTCCATCACGAAGTCTTTTTCACTCGTGAGATCCTGCACGACCATGACGCCTGTCATGGTCACGGTTTTGTAACCGATCGCCGTGGCTCGGAGGTCATACATTCCCGGTCGGACATTGAGGATAAAAAACTCCCCGTCGATGTTTGTCGAGGCTCCCTGGTTGGTCCCGACGATGAGGACATTCACCCCCGGCAGAGGTTCACCGGTCGCCTCGTCTCTGATCACGCCGGCGATCTTTCCCGTCTCGGCTGCCATGAGTGGCAGGTTGATCGCGAGAAAGAGTATCGGCAAGACCAGGTAGAATAGTTTTCGTTTCACCTCAAAACCTCCTGCGCAAAGGGCCACTTTCGTCCCTTGCGAGCCTAAATGACAATGCTTGTGCCTTCTAACGCTGTCCTAATGCACTTTGAGGTAGGCCAAACCATACCCCATAAAGCTCCTCTTGGCTGGGGCAAGGCATGCTTGCCCTGCCCCAGCTTCGAAGCATACAATAAGGAAAGCGAATCTGATCCCGCTCTTTACTTCAGGAGTACCATCTTGCGGCTCTCGCTGATACCATTGGCTGAGAGCCTGTAGATGTAGACGCCGCTGGGCAGACCTGATGCATCAAACGGAATCGAATAGGAACCCGTGCTCTTTGGCCCGTCCACCAGCGTGGCGACTTCCTGGCCGAGGGTGTTGTAGACCTTCAGCTCGACACGAGCCGCCTTGGACAGATCAAACCGAATCGTGCTGATCGGGTTGAACGGATTCGGGTAGTTCTGATGTAGTGCGAAAGTCGTGGGTGTCATCGGAGGTTGTCTCTCGACATCCAAATATGCCACGCCTGCAACGACAGCCTGCTCATCGTGGTAGGAGTAGTTCCCCGAATAGTCATAGCCGTCGCAATAGAACCAGATCGTGTCGCCCTGTGCCACCGCACTGCCATCGTAGTGAGTGTCTGGAATCGTGAAGTAGTAGGTTCCGGAGCCCGTTGCCGGGTCGTCCCAAACGTGGCTGTCCTGTTCCGCATAAAGCCATTCGGCTCCGTGCGTGTAGGAAATCCAGTTCACCCAGATGTATGCTTCCCAGTCGACCGAGTCATTGTCGCTATAGTGCGCGCTGATGACATACGGAGGCAGTTCAGTATACGGCGTCACCAGGTTCTGGTTGGTGATCTCCATCGGCTCCAGGTCGGTTTCTCCGATCATGGCACACCAGGTGACATAGGCGACACCGCCTGATCCACCATTTAACTGGCACTGCTCGATGTAGCCACCGACAAACTCATCCTCGAGGAAGTCCCAGATCTTCCAGCCGCCAGCCCAGGTCGCTCCATCGTCGGTGGAGTAGTTCACCAGCGCTCCTTCGGGTGTGAAGCTGCCCCAGACATTGCACATGCTGATGACATTGTCGGTGTCGAAGAAGCCGTGGTGGATATAGAGCAGATCACGCACACCGTCGTACAAGAGCGAGTCCAGGGGAATCTGGCCGGTCCAAGAGCCGCCGCCGTATCCGAGTTCGTCGAAGGCAACCCAATCGTTGTGATAGGCGCCGGATGCCGGAGGGCCGACATTGGAGAAGATCCAGGGAGTCATGTTGCCCTGATCCGCCACTGCCTGCGGATAGCGCTGGGCGCCGACAATATCTGTACCGGCGTCCCAAGTTGCTCCTTCATCTCCAGAATAGTAAAGGGCAGTCGCAGAGAGATCGAGGCTGCGGAAGCAAAGGAAGAGGGCATTGTTCGTCGGGTCGTAAGCAATCGGCTGATTGGCGGCGGTGTAGTAGCTGTAGTAAGCGCCGGACGCAGCCTGAAGGTTCACGATGGTGGCGCCGGCACTCATGTCCGTAGGAAAACGAGCGGCATACTGCTCGTAGCCTGCGACTTCCTCCTGGAAGATGAAGAAGCAGTAGCTCGCGCTTGCCTGTTCGGCAAGGTGTGGATATTCGGCTGTTACATCGATGTCGCCGGGTGATGTGGCGAGCACGAGTGGCGCGCTCCAATTGGCGCCATGGTCCCCGGACTTGGAGGCCCAGAAGACGGTATTCTCGCTGGCGTCCATGCCCCAGATGAGGCAGTAGAGATTGCCATTCGGATCGATCGCCGCGCTGCACCAGTTGAACGTGTTGGTTCCCGCGGCCGCTACCAGAGTCCTTGTCCATGTCGTTCCACCGTCCGTGGTATGGATGTCATAGACTCCGTTGTCGTCGGCGCTGGCGAAGGTGTTGAGGGCACCGATGAAGTGCAGGTTGTTCTGGCCGTCACAGATGGATCCGAAATCATACATTTCCGTATTCCATCCGGTAAGGTCAGAAAGATCTCCGGCCTGCATGGGATCAGACCATGTGTGGCCCCAGTCGGTGGTCTTGCAGTACCGATACTGCATTTCATCTTGGTCCAAGTGTCTGGCTCCCGTATAAGAAAGCCGAAGAGCCGTCTCGCGATTGTTGAGATCGGCTTTGGAGTTGGGCAGTGCCCAGGCCGCGGTGGCCAGCAGCAATCCAATTCCGAGGGCCAATGTAAGGCAGATTATTCCTCTCTCACGCATGGGAAACCTCCCGATGTTTTGGTGGCTCGTGGGGCCTGCTGCCACTGTGCGCGTTGCCCGCCTTGAGACAACAGGGCCCCAACTGGGTTTTTCAAGTGTCAAATTTATCAGATATTTAGGACGAATCTTGTCTATCGTACCCGTTTGCCCGTCCTTGAACAGGCATCGGGGGGTCCATAGGACTTTCTATAAGTAAAGTAACAGAAAGCGGAAAGTCAAGCAAAAACTTCAAAATCCGCAGTTTTTGAGCGCTGCTAAAGTCGCCTTTGTGCAGGCTTAGTCGACTCCAAGCCTCCGGATCGATTCAGGCGGGCTTGTCGAGGGCGAGAAGGCCATTCACATGACAGGCGCGACATAGGATATGCTGGCTTGACTCTGTGGCATTTTATCTGTATAATTTGGTGTTTGCGAGCTTTAGCGCTTTGTTGAGGCCTCATTTGGAAAGGCCATTTGTTTACGGGCTCGATGCGCGCACCAAACTCGGGGCGGCGGCTGTCTTGATAGCAGGGCTGCTGCTCGCTGACAAACTGGTTGCCCTGGCTTTGTACGCTGGGCTGATTCTGTTGGCAGCGGTCCTGGTACGGTTTCCCTTGCGACTTGCCGCGACGGCGGCGCTTGCATTGTGGCCCATTCTGATTATCACCTTGCTGGTGCACGGATTTGCCGGTCCGTCCACAGACCGGACGCTTGTCCGTTGCGCGACTTTTTCGCTCACCACCACGGGGTTGGGTCAAGGCGGTCTCTTTGCGGCCCGCCTCGTGTTGTTTGTCTTTGTTTCGCGAATCGTATTGCATGTTGGCAGCGGCGAGGAGTATGCGCGAGCCTTTGGCAGACTTCTTTCGCCGCTTCGTCGTTTCCGGCTGCCGGTCGGTGAAATCCAGCTTATTCTCGGAGTGGCCTTTCGCCTGATTCCAATCTTGGAGCGCGAGGCCAGCCGTTTGGCCCTTGCCAAGCGAGCGCGAGGGGAAGCGCGCAGCTGGATAGGCAAAATACGCCAGTTGCCGGTTATCCTCGTTCCTCTTTTCGTTGGGGCTTTCCGGCATGCCGATGGTTTGGCTATTGCGATGGAGGCCCGCGGGTTTGCCGTGGGTGCTCCCCGTTCGTCCTACACAGAGGCGCACTTTCGCTGGCTCGATGCCTTGGTGTTCGCTTTGGTGACGGGGATTGCGGCGGTCGCGATCACCGTTTCATGAGCTGTAATTCTCCGCGGCATGGTACGAAGCAGCAAATGTCATACCGTTTGGAAATCGAGTACGATGGAACGGATTTCCTCGGATGGCAGATTCAGCGAACCGGCCGAACCGTTCAAGGCGAGCTGGAGAAGGCACTGGAGGCGCTTTTTGGAGGGCCGACGAGAGGGGTCGCTGCTGGGCGCACGGACGCGGGGGTTCATGCCACCGGGCAGGTGGTCCACTTCCGCAGCGAGCGTCATCGGCCCGTGGAGACGGTTCAGCGAGCGCTCAATGCCTTGCTTCCCGAAGACATCTATGTAAAGGGAGCCGCGCTGGTTTCCCCCGACTTCCACGCGCGGTTTCATGCGCAGTGGCGCCGATACAAGTACCTTCTGGCGACCCGGCCTTCGGCACTCTGGCGGCGACTCAGCTGGTGTCCGCGTTTCAACTACGACTTTGATCTGGTCAAGAAAGCGACGGCGGATGTGCGTGGCCTCCACGACTTCGCTGCCTTTCGCCTCTCGGGATCGGATACGGTTGGAAGCGTGTGCGAGGTTCTCGAGGCACGGTGGGTCGAGACGGAGGGGCTGAGGATCTTCGACATTGTGGCGGACAGGTTTCTGCGGGGCATGGTCAGGTTGCTCGTGGGAACGCTGCTCGAAGTTGGCCGTAGAAGATTTGAACCGGGGGCCATTCCGATCATTCTGAAGGCGGGCCGGATCGAACAGGCAGGTCCTCAGGCACCCGCTCACGGTCTGACACTGGTTGAAGTCGGTTACAGCCCTTGGAGAGGCTTTTCCAGACAGGACGACGGGGGAGAGTCCGGTACATCTTAATGAGGGTCGCATGAAAATTTTCGTTGATACGGCGAGCCTTGCCGAGATTGAGCAGGCGGTATCATGGGGAATTCTGGATGGCGTGACGACGAACCCGACCTTGATGTCGAAGGCCGGTGCGTCGGACTTCAAGACGCATTTGAAGAAAATCTGCGACCTCGTACAGGGCCCGGTGTCAGGGGAAGTGATCAGCCTGGAGCCGGACGGCATGCTCGCTCAGGCGCGCGAGCTTGCGGCGATCAGCCCTCATATGGTTATCAAGCTTCCGATGACCGTGGCCGGTCTCCGGACGTGCAGGAAGCTGCACGCCGAGAACATTCCGGTCAACATGACTCTGATTTTCAATCCGGCGCAGGCACTTCTGGCGGCGAAGGCTGGCGCAGCTTATGTCAGTCCGTTTATCGGTCGCCTCGATGACATCAGCCATTTCGGCATGGATATTGTTCGTGATATCGTTGCGATTCTCGAACGGTACGGCTTTGGAGCGAGTTGTCTTGCCGCGAGTCTGCGGCATCCGCTTCATGTGGTGGAGGCGGCGCTGGCCGGTGCGCATGTAGCGACGCTTCCATGGTCCGTTTTGGAGAAACTTGTCCATCATCCTCTGACGGATCTTGGGATTGACCGCTTTCTGGCCGACTGGAAAAAGATTCGGCCCGAAGGCTGGTAGAGGCTCGGCGCGGCCTGATCGCCTATTCATTGATCAACAATTGGCTTGATTGGAAATGGCACGAGTTATTTCCTATTTCATTATTGGTCTGCTTGTCGGAACGGCGGGGATGTTCCTTTACCACCGGGACCGAGCACTGAGTCGACAGATCGAGACGCTGCAACTTCAGGCAAGCGCGCATGCGGCGGACGCGGGCTCCTCTCAGGCTAACGCGCTGCACCGGCTGGACCTTGCCGCTTACGACCGCGCGATCCAGGATGCGAATTGGCTGGAGATCGAGACAACGCGGCAGAACGCCATCACGCGGGCGATCGAGCGGACGGCGGACGCCGTCGTGGGCATCAATGTCTGTCAGGTGCGGGAGGTTGTATCCCGCAGCCCGCTTTTCAACGATCCGATGTTTCGGATGTTTTCTTTTGGATTGCCGCCGCGTGTCTTCCGACAGAAGGTTGAGAACCTGGGTTCCGGTTTTCTGATCTCACCGGATGGCTATATTGTGACCAATGAGCATGTTGTCCACGGTGCCATCGAGATTGTGGTGACGACCACATCGGGCAAGAGGTACAACGCGCAGATTGTCGGTACGGATCCGCTTCTTGATGTCGCTTTGCTCAAGATTGA
>CAZJAD010000005.1:29848-35583 GCA_964543855.1 uncultured Alphaproteobacteria bacterium | reverse complement strand
GACGAACTTCTGCAAGGCGGGGTGAAGCGGAACTACTGGATCGGCGTCGTGGCAACGGATTTGAACCGGATGATGGCGATATCCCTGGGACTGAGTTCGACCGAAGGGGCGGTTGTCTCGCAAGTCGAACCTCAAAGCCCCGCGGACAAGGCGAAGATTGAGCCGGCGGATGTTATCCTCGAAATCAATGGGGCAAAGATTCGCAACGCGCGCGCGGCCCGCGAGCTGCTGGGGAATACCGATTTGCGGGTCGGTGACACTTTGACTTTCAAGATTTTTCGCGAAGGCAACACCTTTGATGTCGTCGTCGAGCTCGAAGAGCTTCCCAAGCGAACTGGTTGATTCTTCCATAAATTTTCGGCTCATTTGATTACTCGGTACACACGGCCTGAAATGGCCGCCGTCTGGTCGGACCAGGCGCGCTTCGAGACCTGGTGGCGCGTCGAGCTGGCGGTACTCGAAGTGCGAGCGATCCGCGGCGAGATCCCGGCGTCTGACCTCGAAGAGATTCGCACGCGAGCTCGCTTCTCGCCCGAAGAGATTGCCGGGGTCGAAGAGACGGTGCAGCACGATGTCGTCGCGTTCCTGACTGTGATTGCTGACCATGTTGGTCCGGCGTCGCGGCACATCCATCGGGGGCTGACTTCTTCGGATGTTCTGGACACGGCGCTGGCGCTCCAGCTGTGCCGGGCGATTGACATTCTGCAGACGGATTTGGCGGCAGTGCGGGAGCGTCTTCGCCGGCGAGCCTTGGAGTTCCGGGATACGCCGTGCATTGCTCGCAGCCACGGAGTTCATGCGGAAGCGACGACCTTTGGCATGCGGTGGCTGGTCTGGGATGAGGAATTTGCCCGGCATGAAGCGCGGCTTGCCAGTGCGCGCGAACGCCTCGCCGTTGGCAAGTGCTCCGGCGCTGTTGGCGTGTTCACGCACACCGACTTGAAGTTGGAAGAAGCCATGTGCGCCCGCCTGGGTTTGTCACCCGCCAAGGCGACGACGCAGGTCATTCAGCGGGACCGGCACGCCGAGCTTCTGACGGTGCTGGCGCTGATCGGCACCGGCGTGGAGAAGATTGCGACCGAGATCCGCCACCTGCAACGCACGGAAGTGGCGGAAGCCTTCGAACCTTTTGGCAAGGGGCAGAAGGGCTCGTCGGCCATGCCGCATAAGCGGAATCCGATTCTCTGCGAACGCCTCTGCGGGATGGCCAGACTTCTGCGCGGTTACGCGATGGCCGGGCTGGAGAATGTCGCCCTCTGGCACGAACGGGATATTTCCCACTCCTCGGCTGAGCGCGTGATTCTGCCGGACGCGACCATCGCTCTCGACTACATGCTTCATGTGTTGGCGCGGGTCGTGGAGGGATTGGAGGTGGACGCTGCGGCGATGCAGCGGAATCTGGAAATGACGAGAGGCCTGCCGGCATCGGAAGCGCTGCTTCTGGCGTTGACGGACTCGGGATGGACGCGCGAGCGCGCTTATGAGCATGTGCAGAGAGCCGCGCGTCAGGTTTGGGAGGGGAAGCAGGATTTCAGGCACGCGGTGGAAAGCGACGCGGATGTCGTCAGCCTGTTAGGGCGCGAGCGCCTGGCAACGCTGCTGCAAGTGCGCCCGCCGTTTGAACGGATTCGAGAGATTTTTGCGCGTGCCGGTCTAACAGGGGAAGCATCATAGACGATATTGGGTAGAGTTTTTCGAGCGGACAGGAATAGGACTCTTGGAAAAACGGGGACTGATCTACGAAGGAAAGGCCAAGTGCCTTTATGCCACGGATAGAGAGGACTATCTCGTCCAGGAATTCAAGGACGAATTGCCCGACGGGGAAGGCGGGCGTAAGAATCCCGTGCCCGGCAAGGGTGAGTCGAATAACGGGATTTCTTCCTTCCTTTTCCAGTATTTGGAAAGCTACCATGTGCCGACCCATTTCGTCGAGCGATACGGGCCGACGGAGATGCTGGTGCGGAAGCTGGCAATGATTCCGATCGAAGTGGAGATGTACAATATTGCCAATGTGAAACTGGCGAAGACTTTCGCGCTGGTCGAGGGAAGTCAGCTGGATTATCCGATTCTGGAGTATTATTTGAAGAGCGATCCACTGGGCGATCCGATGATCAACGAGTACCACGCGCTCGCGCTAGGTTACGCTCAGCCGGATGAGATGCGCACGGTCGGGCGGCTGGCCTCCAAGATCAACGCGATACTGAAATCGTTTTTTGAACGGCGCGGACTCCTGCTTGCGAGCTTCAAGATTGAGTTTGGGAAACAGAATAACCAGATCTATGTCGGCGATGAGATTTCTCTGGATTCGTGCTGTTTCTGGGACAGGAAAACGAACCGTCGAGTGGATTTTGAGCGCGCGCGCCATGATCCGGTAGTGATCGAGAAGATGTACCGGGACTTCTATGACCGGTTGACCAATTCGTCGTGAAAGCGTCGATCGTGCGGATTGCACCTGAGGGCAGACGGCTGCTCGTGCCCCCGCTGGTTTTCCTGCTGCTGGCTTTTCTGATCGGACAATTTTTTGGAATTGTTGCCGTGCAGGTGGGGGCGGCTTGGGCGGCCCTTTTTCTTCTAATTCTATTTCTCTTCTTTCGGGATCCGGAGAGAGCTGTCCCGGAAGGAGACGGCCTCGTCCTGGCTCCCTGCGACGGGAAGGTTCTTCTCGCCGAAGAGGCCACGGCCGAGAGCGACCGGGGGCGCGTGGCAATATTCATGTCGATTCTCGATGTTCATGTCAACCGTGCGCCGGTCACCGGCGTCGTTCAAGAACTGCAGCGTCGCCGAGGGAGTTTCCACCACGCGGCGAGTGACCGAGCGGCTCGCGAGAATGCATCCGTGACGGCGAGAGCTTTGACGGATTATGGTGATGTGACCTGGGTTCAAGTGGCGGGGTCTCTGGCACGGAGAATTTCCTGTCGGCTGAAGGAGGGTCAGGCGGTGGTGGCCGGAGAGCGGTTCGGCTTGATTTATCTGGGTTCGCGGATGGAGGTACGACTGCCGGCTTCCGTTCGGATACGAGTCAAGCCGGGGCAGCACGTGAAGGCAGGTTTGACGATCCTGGGTGAGGTTTCTTAAGGGGCACCGATGAGGCAAGCGATCACACACACGATCACGACGGGGAATCTGTTCTGCGGTTTCATCTCGATTGTGGCGGCAATCGAGGGTTACGGCGTGCTGGCCGCTTGGCTGATTATCTGCGCGGCTCTGCTGGATGCCCTCGATGGGAAGATCGCTCGTTTCATGAATAGCCAGAGTGCCTTCGGCCTGCAGTTCGACTCGCTGGCTGATCTGGTTTCGTTTGGTGCGGCGCCGGGTGTTCTCGTGTACCTTCTCGCCTTCCGGGAGCACGGTGTGCTTGGAGTGGTTGTCAGTTTCACGCCACTGATCTTCTCGGCAGTCCGGTTGGCAAGATTCAATATAGCCGAGCGGGGGGAGGACAGCGACTACGCAGGATTGACCGCTCCGCTTCAGGGGTGTCTGATCGCGTCATTCGTGATTTTTAGTGTATCTCTGTGGGGAGATGTCCGTTCCGACACGGTACTGGCCGGGCTTGTGATCTTTTTGGGTTTGCTTACGGTCACCCGTTTCCCCTTGCCGAACCTGCCGCGTATCACTTTTCGCGAGCCGGGGTATAATCTGACGAAGATGCTCGTGTTAATTGGGGGTATCGTTGTGATCGCGCTGAATCCCCCTCGCCATACCTTTCCGGTGTTGGCCGCGTTAGTGTTGGCCGCGTTTATCGTTGGGGCGGTGCACAGCGCACGGCGCGAGGTCGTTGACCTCGTGGAGAGCCGTGCTGCCGCGCCCGAGAGCGAAGCAAGTATGTCCGGAGCCGCCGATGAGAGCTAAGATTATCGTCACCTACAAGCCGGGAATCCTTGATCCGCAGGGGCAGACGGTTCTGCAGAATCTCCGGCAACTTGGTCACCGCGATGTTCAGGATGTCCGCATCGGGAAGTATGTGGAGATTGACCTCGACGCGCCCAGTCGCGATGACGCGGAGAAAACGGTGACTCAGATTTCCGATAGAATGCTGGCCAATCCGGTGATCGAGACCTTCCGAGTGGAGCTTGAATGACTTTCGCTGTCGTGACATTTCCCGGCTCGAATTGTGACCGGGATTGCCATTGGGCGCTCGAAGGGGTCCTCGGGTACACGGTTCGGAAGGTTTTCCACCGCGATGAGCAGTTGGGATCGGTTGATGCCGTGATTCTGCCGGGCGGTTTCTCCTACGGTGACTATCTTCGGGCGGGCGCGCTCGCTCGGTTTTCGCCCATCATGGATGAGGTTGTGGCCTTTGCGCAGAGCGGGGGGATTGTTCTGGGCATCTGCAATGGGTTTCAAGTGCTCTGCGAGGCGGGCCTTCTTCCGGGTGCTCTGGTTCGCAATCGCTCGCTGAAATTCGTATGTCGCCCGGTTCATCTTCGGGTGGAGAACGCGTCAACGGCCTTCAGTTCCCGGTATCAGGAAGGTCAGGAGATTGTCCTGCCCATCGCGCACAGCGACGGCAATTACACGGCAGACCCGGCCACGTTGGAAGCTCTCGAAAAGGACAGACGCGTCGTCTTCCGATACACGGGTCCCAAGCGCGCCGACGCACCGGATGGAAACCCGAATGGTTCCGCCAACGCGATTGCGGGGATAACGAATTCGGAGGGCAATGTCCTCGGGATGATGCCACACCCTGAGCGGCATTGCGATCCGGCGGTTGGTCGAACGGACGGGATGAATGTTTTTGTCTCGGTCGCGGAGAGCGTAACCGGCAAGAGAGCGGTTGCGGTTTGATTCGTCTTCGTGATACTGTTTTTGTGACAGACGAGCGATAGCAATAGAGGCGGCCAGTGCCATGCATCTTGGTGCTCCCGAGATTATCCTAATTGTCGTTGTGGTTCTGCTCCTGTTTGGAGGGAAGAAGCTGCCTGAGTTGGCGCGGGGGATCGGGCGCGGGCTCAGCGAGTTCCGTCGGGCAACTCACGACATTCAGCAAGAAATCCAGTCTACCATCGATGTCTCTTCTGCGCCACCGCGTCGTGAGACAAAATCTGAGCCGCCCAGCCCACCGAAAGGCGAGACGACTTCCGAAAGCTCGAATGAACCTGAAGATCCCTCCTCATCCGCATCTAAAGAATCATCCTGAGCAGTTGCCCGCGGCGGTCGAGACCTGCCTGAAGGCGATTGACGACGCAAGGCCCTTAAACGCTTTCGTGCATCTCCTGGCAGACCGAGCCCGCCGGAAAGCGCATGACCTCGCACAGGGCGCTGGTCGTGCAGACGGACTCCCGCTTCGTGGGATGATTCTGGCCGTGAAGGACAACATCGCCATCGAAGGCACGCGAGTCACCTGCGGGTCGAGAATTCTGGAGAACTACGAGAGTCTTTTCACCGCCACCGCGGTCGCTCGATTGGAAAAGGCAGGCGCTATCATTATCGGGAAGACTAATCTCGATGAATTTGCGATGGGGTCTTCCTGTGAGAATTCCTTTTTCGGCGTCACGCACAATCCGGTTGATTCAGAGCGTGTGCCCGGGGGCTCATCGGGCGGGTCGGCGGTTGCCGTGGCAGCGGGTCTCGTGCACGCGGCACTTGGCAGCGATACCGGTGGTTCGGTGCGCCAGCCCGCAGCGTTTTGTGGTATCGTCGGGCTGAAGCCGACTTATGGGCGCGTCTCGCGATACGGTCTGGTCGCGTTTGGCTCGTCGATGGATCAGATATCCCCGTTTGCCGCGAATTGCCGG
>CAZJAD010000005.1:27076-29748 GCA_964543855.1 uncultured Alphaproteobacteria bacterium | reverse complement strand
TTCGGAACGGAAGTTCGCCGCCGCATTGTGCTGGGCACCTATGTGCTTTCGGCGGGCTACTATGACGCGTATTACAAGAAGGCACAGCGTGCCCGGCGACTCATTCTGAATGATTTCACCGATGCTTTTGAGCAGGTCGATGTGATTCTTGCTCCGACCACGCCGACGACCGCTTTCAAGATTGGGGAGAAGATCGACGATCCGGTAGCGATGTATCTCTCCGATGTCTACACGACACCGGCGAATCTGGCGGGGATTCCGGCGGTTTCGGTGCCTGCCGGAGAGGATTCGAACGGGCTGCCGGTTGGCGTGCAGATTATGGGCCCGCATTTTTCTGAAGAGCTGATTCTCCGGGTCGGCGACGAGGTGCAGCGGCTTTATGGCGAAGTATGAGGCCGTCATCGGGCTCGAAGTTCACGCCCAGCTTATTACGGAAACGAAGGCCTTCTGCAGGTGTCCGAACCGTTTCGGTGCGCCGCCCAATACGCTCGTGTGTCCGGTCTGTCTGGGAACTCCCGGCGCGTTGCCCGTGCTGAATCGAGAGATGCTTCATCAGGCGATGAAGCTGGCTCTCGCGGTCGACGCAAAAGTCCATGCGCGGTCGAAGTTCGACCGCAAGAATTATTTCTATCCCGACTTGCCGAAGGGCTACCAGATTTCTCAGTACGACGAGCCTTTCAGCACGGGCGGGTCGATCGAAGTGACGGTCGACGGGCATCGGAAGCGCATCCGAATCACGCGCATTCATCTCGAAGAGGATGCCGGTAAATCTCTGCACGAGCCGGACGGGTCGACCATCGTGGACATGAATCGCTGCGGCGTTCCGCTCGTGGAGATTGTCTCGGAGCCCGATATGAACTCTCCGGCGGAGGCGCGCGCATATCTGAATGAGATTCGTCGATTGGTTCGGTGGCTGGATGTGTGCGACGGGAATATGGAGGAAGGGTCGATGCGCTGCGATGCGAATGTGTCGGTACGCGTCAAAGGGAGCGACGAGTTGGGAACCGCCACGGAAGTGAAAAACATGAATTCCATCCGCGGCGTTGAGCGAGCGCTGGCGTGCGAGATTGAAAGGCAGATTGGAGTTCTGGAAAGCGGTGGCGCGGTGGCGCGCCAGACGATGCTTTGGGACGAGGCCAAGGGCGAAGTGCGGCCGATGCGTCGCAAAGAGAGTTCGGACGACTACCGGTATTTCCCGGAGCCTGATTTGGTGGAAGTAGTCGTAGACGCACCGTGGATCGAGCGCGTCACCCGAGAGATTGTGGAATTGCCGGCTGCTCGCCGGGCGCGTTTCCGCAAGGAGTACGGTCTGAGCGAGGACGCGGCAGATGTGCTGACAAGCGAGCGCACCGTGGCGGATTATTTTGAAGCGTTGGCCGAAGCGTCGGACGACCCGCGTGGCGCTGCAAACTGGGTTCAAGGGGAAGTGCTCCGAATCTTGAAAGACAGAAACTGGCCGATGGCCTCGTTTCCAGTATCCATTGCGGATTTGGCGGGTTTGATGAACGAAGTCGAGGTGGATCGTCTTTCTCTGAATCAGGCCAAGAAAGTGCTGGACACGATGGTGGAGACGGGCAAGAGTCCAGGAGAGATCATCGCAGCAGAGGGATTGGTTCAGACTTCAGACGCGGGAGAAATTGAGAGAGTCGTGCGGGAAGTTGTTGCGAAATTCCCCGATGAAGTTGAGAAATACCGGTCGGGCAAGACGAAGCTCTTCGGGTTTTTTGTCGGCGAAGTGATGAAACTGACCAAAGGGCGTGCCAATCCGAAGGTGGCAGGCGATATTTTGAAGAAGCACCTTTCGTGAGTAAGGTGGCGACGAGAAGTCGTCAATGGAGTTCGTAGAACAGCATGCAACTTGTATCGATTGAGCTTTCGGGATTCAAATCGTTTCCGAAGGCGACCAAGATTGCCTACGCCGATGGTGTGACCGCGATCGTCGGACCGAACGGATGCGGCAAGACGAACATCGTGGACGCCGTTCGCTGGGCGTTGGGCGAGCAGAAGACCTCTGTGTTACGTTCCGATCGGATGGAGAATGTCATCTTCAACGGAACGGCGACACGCAAACCCATCGGGATGGCCGAGGTCTCGATCGCCATCAACAACAGCGATGGCGCTTTGCCGACACCGTACACCGAGGTCGAAATCAAGCGGCGGCTTTTTCGAGACGGCGGAAGCGAGTACTTCCTGAACGGTACGCCCGCTCGACTGAAAGATATCGTTGACCTCATTCAGGACACCGGCCTTGGCCCGGACAGTTACAGCATCCTCGAGCTGCGAATGGTCGAGGAGATTCTGCGTGAGAGTGGAGACGGTCGCCGTCACCTGTTCGAGGAGGTGGCGGGAGTGGCGAAATACAAATCGCGTCGCCAGCAGGCTCAGAACAAACTGCATCAGACCGAGGAAGACCTCGAGCGTCTGGCGGATATTCTGACGGAAGTCGAGCGCCGGGTGTCTTCTCTGAAGCGGCAAGTCACTCGGGCACGCCGCTACCAGAAACTCAGGGCGGAATTGTCGCTGGGAGAACTTGCGCTCATCTGGCGCGATTATGAGCGACTTCGAGACGAATTGGCACCACTCCAACAGGAGATGAAGCGAACGGGGGATTCGTCGCTGGCGACACGAAGTCTTTTGCGGGCGCAGGAAGCGCACCTGGAGGAGTTGCGCGT
>CAZJAD010000005.1:0-26976 GCA_964543855.1 uncultured Alphaproteobacteria bacterium | reverse complement strand
GAGGTCGCCGCCGAAGGAAGACGGCTTTCCGAGCAAGAGGCCGCTTTGGCGAGCCTGACGGGGAGGCAGGAGGCGCATCAGCACGAACTGGACTATGTGCGCGGGCAGTCGAAGGCGCTGGAAGCACAACTCGACGGCATCGCTCGAAAGGAAGCTGAGATTCGCGCACCGCTCCAAGGATTAGAGCAGGAGGCGACCGAGCTACGACAGAAGCTCGAAGGTCGCGACGAAGCAATTCGTCGCTCGGATGAGAACTTTCGAGCGTTGCAGCACGCACTGGATGTCACAGAGAGTAAGGTTGAGCTTCTGAGCACGCTATCGGAGCAAGGGCCGCGTTCGGATCCGGCGCTCAAGTTCCTTCGTGAGAGGCCGGTTGCGGGTTTGATTGACCTGCTCAGCGATTCTCTGGATGTCCCGGAAGCTTACACGCGCGCGTTTGCCGCCGTTTTAGGCCCGGCGGCTTATTACTATCTTGTGGAGTCCGCCGACGCGGCTTTCAGTGCTATAGAGGCTCTGCGTGAAGCCGGTGCCGGACAAGCGGTTTTCGTGCCGATCAACGAGCTTGAGACATCGGAAATCCCACAGACGGCGTTGCCGGAAGGAACACTGGGACGCGCCGCAGATTTCCTGGATGGACGGCTCGACGATCCGATTGTTCGTCATTTTCTGGGCAATGTGGTTCTCGTTCAGGATTGGGAGACAGCGTGGGCATTGCGTGGATGGGGCAGGGAAAACGGGTTGATCCTGGTCAGTCTGAACGGCGAGTGGATCACGCCTCAGGGAGTCGTGCGCGGCGGTGGTGAGGCGAAAATCCCTTCGGATTTTGGCTTGGAGAAACAGCTCGAGCGTCTGCGAGCAAAGCTGCAGGAAGCGCGTAGCCATCTGGAAGCGGAGACTCGAGGACACAGCGAGCTTGTCGCCGAGCGCATGTCGGTCGAGGAGAGGCTCTCTCAAGCCGAAGAACAAATCGGTACTCTGCAGAATGAACTTGGTCGTCTGCATGAGGGTCGGCTTCAACAGCGTACCTTGCTTGAACATCTCAAAGAGCGCGAGGGGAATGCCGAGAAGGAATTGGCGGCGTTGACTCAGAGCATTGATGCGGCTCGTGCTGCTGTCCAGAAGTACGCCGCGGAACTTGCGGCTGCCCAACAGAAGCTTGACCAAGCAGCGGCCTCAGGCACCGATCTGGAAAAAGAGCTGTCCCAGGTGCGCCGCGTAGCGACGACTTCGCGCGACAAATACCACAAAGCTGAACGACATCGTGACGAAGCGAAGCATCGGCTGGAGCTCTCCGAAGCCGAGCTCGACAGGATTATTACATCGTCCGAGGAGATTACGACCGAGATTCGCGCAAGCGACGAGCGAGCCGCGCAGGCTCGGCAAGAGGAGGAGACTCTCGGCCAGCGCAAACGGGAGGTCGAGGGGCTGCTTCTTCAGAAGTTTCATCGGAGAGACGAATTTGCCAAGGAAGTCGACCGTCTGCAGACGCAACTCGACGAATCGCGGGACAGAGTGCGACAGCAGGAAGAGAAGTTGCGCGCCCTTCGCAGTGAGCGTGAGGAGAGTCTGGAGGGCGAGCGAAAACTCGAGCGAGAAATCGCGAGACTCCAAGCGGAGCTCGATGCCCTCGTGGCTGGCGCCAAGAGCAATTACGGCATGGATCTGTCCACGGAGGATTTCGCCGACGCGCATGCAGAAATCGTCTCGGCGCAAACGAGTGATGAGGCGGTCGCCGAGCTGAAGACGAAGATTGATCAATTGGGACCGGTGAATCTTTTGGCCATTGAGGAATTCGAGCAGGAGAATGAGCGATTGCAGGCGATGCTGGCCAATCGCGACGACCTGCTCAAAGCGAAGGCCACTCTGGAAGAGACGATCGCGAAAATCAACGAGACGGCTCAGTCGAAGTTCCTGGAAACTTTCGGGAAAGTGAGGGCGAATTTCCAGAGACTCTTCCGCGAGTTTTTCGGCGCCGGAGAAGCGGACCTGATTCTCAGCGGCACGGACCTGTTGGAGGCGGATGTGACCCTGTGGGCGAATCCGTCGGGGAAACGGCTGAAGTCTCTCTCGCTGATGTCCGGGGGTGAGAAGGCGATGACGGCGATCGCGCTGCTCTTCGCGCTCTACCAGGTGAAACCATCTCCCTTCTGCATTCTGGACGAGGTCGATGCGCCGCTCGACGATGCCAATATCGCGCGCTTCAATGAGATGATACGACGACATGCCACCGAAACACAATTCATTCTGGTCACGCATAACAAGCGGACGATGGAGGCCGCGGATGCTCTCTGGGGAGTGACGATGGAAGAGGAGGGCATTTCAAAGGTTGTCTCCGTTCGCTTGACGAGTTAGCCGGGGCGGAGGTGCTGCTATGCGTTTGCCCAAGTTTTTGGCACTGATCTTCTTTATTGCGCAGGCGGGGGTCTCCTTTGCGGGGCTCGCGATTGACCTCGATTACGCCTGTTTCGCCGGTCGTGATTCCTTGGCATATGTCGAGGTATATGCCTCTGTGCAGCGATCGCAGATTGTCCATACCGAGGTGGACTCGGGATTCATTTCGCGATTCCGCCTCGCTCTGGATATCGATCTGGACGGCAGACCCTTGGTGACAGACACTCTTCACGGGGTGGATGCGGTCGCCAATGAAGAGGAACTCAAGGCGGGTCAGTTCTTTCCCCATGTCTTCGCGTTTTACATGCGACCCGGTCGGTATGATGTCCGCGCGACACTTATGGATGAGACGGGGAAGCCCGTGGAGCGCAAGGGTCTTGTGCTTGATGTGCGCCTGATCCCTAAGGATCGGCTGACCATCTCCGACATTGAGCTGGCTTGCACAGTCCAGCGAACCGACGAGGTTTCTCGCTTCTGGAAGAATGGGCTGCATGTCCTGCCGAATCCGATTCGATTCTTCGGGACGCAACTTCCGCTCTTCTATTACTACTGCGAGTTGTACAACCTGAGATTCTCTGAGGATTTCCCGGACAGTTTCTCGGTTCATCGACAGATTCGTTCCACCGAATCGGGGGCGATTGTCCGAGAGTTGCCGTCCCGCATCAGGGAGAAGGTTGGCTCGAGCGCCGTCGAGGCGGACGGATTCCCGATCACGACTCTTCGCACCGGGACCTATGTTCTCGAGATTCGAGTGACGGACCTGTACGATAACTCTGTCGCGAGGCAGTCGAAGAAGTTCTGGATCTACCGGCCGGGAGATTTTGAGCCCGGGCGGGAAGTCGCGATGGACACACACTTCGTTGACCGGCTGACGGAGTTTGCGCTGCCGGCCATGGAAATGGACGAAGCGGCGACCGCACTCGAACAAATGCGGTATATTCTGACACCCGAGGAGAATGCGCAGGTTCGGCGGCTGACACCCGAAGGCAAGGTCCGATTTCTGAAGGAGTACTGGATGCGCGTGGGGCGAGAGCGAGGCCTTGATCCGGAGATCGTTCGATGGGAACATTCCCAACGAGTGGAAGAAGCCAACCGGCGGTTTTCGTACCTGAAGAAACCCGGATGGAAAACAGACCGGGGTCGAGTGTTCGTTCAATTGGGAGCTCCTGATTTGATCGACCGTCATGTCGCGGCACAGGAAGTGCCGGACTACGAGGTCTGGTACTACGACAAAATCGAGGGCGGGGTGCAGTATATCTTCGCGGACCGTTCCGGGTTTGGAAATCTGGAACTGGTTCATTCGACGAAGCGTGGAGAAATCTCGGACACGAACTGGCTGGAGAAACTGGCTGGACGACCGATCAGCAATCCGACACAGCTATCGCCATGACATCGAGCGAACAGATCAGTACTGACCGTCTTTCCAAGACCTATTACGACGCGCGGCGGGGCGAGATTCGCGCCGCCGTTGATGTTTCTATCACTTGCTATGCCGGTGAGGTGTTCGGCCTTCTGGGGACGAATGGGGCTGGGAAGACCACGACGCTGCGCATGCTCTCCACGGTGCTGGAGCCGACGGCGGGTATGGCATGGGTTGCCGGGTATGAAATCGGCGAGGATGCGCAGGCGGTGCGGGAGCGGATCGGCTTCCTTTCGAGCGATACCGGCATCTATGGTCGCATAACGGCTCGTGAGATGATGACCTACTTCGGCCGGCTCTACGGGATGTCTCCGGAGAAGATCGACGCTCGGATCGGCGAGGTCAGTGCTCGCTTCGACATGCGGGAGTTCCTCGACACTCGATGTGACAAATTGTCGAGCGGTCAGCGTCAGAAAGTCTCGGTGGGGCGAACCATCATTCATGATCCACCGGTGCTCATTCTGGACGAGCCGACGACCGGACTGGATGTCCTTGCCGCTGCCGAAATCCTACGCTTCGTGCGAGAAGCACGCGCCGAGGGGCGTTGTATTCTTCTTTCGACCCACATCATGCGGGAAGCGGAGAAGCTGTGCGATCGCGTGGCGATTATCCACGATGGACGGGTGCGAGTCTGTGGAACCCTCGAGCAGCTGCGCCAGCAAATGCAAACGACCGACCTTGAAGACGTTTTCATGAGAGTCGTCGGAGCGACGGTGTAGCTTCTCGGCAACCTGCGGTGGCATTGGTTTTGCCTGCCTGTTGTGCTCGGAACAACCGGTGTGATGTGCGAATATCGCTTCACACCATCCCAGTAGCACTCAAGTGGGCTGGAAATGACACAGTTCCCGGCGTCTCGTCTGTCCGTGCTGGTCGTTGACGATGACGAAGACATTCTCGAGGTTCTGGGGGAGAGCTTCACGGGCGAGGGCCATGAGGTTCATCTCGCTTCGACCTTGCGTGAGGCCCGCACACTCCTTGCCCGGCACGAAGTGCATGTGATCGTCTGTGACCAGAACCTTCCCGATGGCAACGGTGTGGATTTTCTGGCGGAGCTGCCGGGTACGGGTGTGGACGCGGTCCCGATTCTGATCACGGGCTATGCGGATTTGACTGTAGCCTTGGACGCGATCAATCGGGGCAAGGTCTACAAGTTTGTAGACAAACCTTTGGACCTGGCGCTGCTCAAGCAGATTGTCCGACGGGCTGCGGAGCATCGCACGGTACAGGAGGAGAAGAAGCGTCTCGCCAGCGAGGTGCTTCGCTACAACGAGCTGCTGCGTCACCAGTCCGAGATTCAGCGCGACGATCTGCGATCCGCTCAATCGAAGATTCGGGATCGCAGCCGGACGGTGCGCGAGCAGAAGAAGCAAATCGAGACACTCTACGCCGAGATTCAATCGGCCTATCTGCAGACGGTCACTTCGCTGTGTGCAGCGATCGAGGCGAAAGATCGTTACACGCGCGGGCACAGTGACCGCGTTTATTATTACTGCACCCTGATTGGCCGTCGATTGCAGGTACAGGACTCGAGTTTCGAGTCGTTGGCGCTCGCGAGCGTTCTTCACGACATCGGCAAGATCGGCATCCCGGACAGCATCCTGCTCAAGAGCTCATCTCTGACGGAGTCGGAGTTTGCGGTTATTCGGACCCATCCGGAACTGGCCGAGGACATCCTGGTGCCGCTACCCTTCCTGGAGACGACGCGTCAGGTGATCCGGCATCACCACGAGCGCTATGACGGCGGAGGTTATCCGGACGGGCTCAAAGAGAATCAGATCTCGATAGAAGCCCGCATTCTTGCCGTCGCAGATGCTTACGACGCGATGCGCTCCAATCGACCGTACCGGGCTGCCCTTTCAACGGAAATGAGCCTCGCGCAGCTCGAGTCTGAAGCTGGCAAACAGTTCTGCCCCCTGTGTGTTTCGGCGCTACGCATGGGGATTCTGGAGGAAGGGGAATGTCCTCCGACGGCGCCCTCACCAATCAGTCGGACCCGACAGCTGCCCATGAGACTGGCGGCGTCCGCTTCGACTTCCATCGGATACCAACCGTAACAAGCGTATTGACAGTAGTTTACAATTGCTGTCGAGTCCAAGCTGCGGGCGACGATGTCGAGAGCCTTCTCGACGGAAAGCGCTTGACTTTGTCCATTTATTTTTGTAAAGTTACATGATACGATTCAGCACCATTTAGGGAGATGAATGCCCGTTCGTTAGAGGATTCTTGACGTTCGCCGTTTCAATTCTGAAGAATTGCGCCCTTTCGTCACCTCCTGGACGGGATATGATTTCCCTTGACGGTTCCTGCGACCGAATGTTTCAGGTGGCGAATATTCGGTTTTTTTGTTGTGCGACATCCGTGGGATTTTTCAACAGATGATTCGCCGCGTTGTTTTCATCCTGATCGGTCTTCCGCTGGTGCTTGCGGCCCGCCCGCTTGAGGTCGAAACCTCGACCTCGCAAAGATGCCAGTTTGTCTACGTGCCTGGCGTTCCGAGTGTCGTTCAGCCCGATTCCGTACGGGCGGGAGCCCTCATCCGTCAATGGCTGGGCGCAGACGAAGTGGCAGCGGGAGGTTTGCGCCAGCCGGTTCGCCATGTGTATGTTGTCTTGCCGCCGGGAGCAAGGCCGGTTCTGGAGGTCAGCGGGCTGCAATCTCACGCAGAGCAGGGAGGCCTGGCTGCGATATGGTCAGATTGGCTGGGCCCTGAGCGAGCGACCGCGCCCCGGTCGTTTGTGGAGTTTGTCGGCGAATTCCATTGGCGCGATTTTCGGCTGGCTCATATCGAGCTCTATCCTGCGCGAGACGAGAATGGAAGGGCGGTTATCCTTGATAGGGTGCGTGTAGGGATTCGATTCGTAGATGGTCAAATTCCGACGCGGGAGACTCGGGATCACCGGGTGCTCTCGCGGTTGGCGGTTAATGGCGATATCGGAGCGACATGGTGGGAGCCGCCTCAACCGACGCGGGGCGTGTCGGTTTCGACATGGCCTGAAGGGGATTTGTTCAAGATTTCGGTGCGAGAGACCGGCCTGTACGAAGTCACGGGTCAGTGGCTGCAGGCGCATGGAGCGGGCATCGTTGGGCAGTCGTCGCGGAAACTTCATCTTCTGGGCAACGGCGGACGCTTGCTGCCGCGCAGCCTCGATTATGAGCGGGACACCGTGCTCGTCGAGAATGCCATTTTCATCCAAGATGGTGGAGATGGCTTGTTCGATGCGGATGATTATTTCATCTTCTACGGAAGAGCGCTGAAGGGCTTCGATTACGGCGAGGGTTCCTACCTGGCCGGTTTGGTACATCACAGCCCCTTCTCGCAGGACAATGTCTATTTTATCCAGTTCGACGGTCTCGGGCCTGACAATTTGCAGATGGATGCGCTCCCGATGAACGGCGCCGGCGGGCAGCTCGTGACGGAGACTCGTGGCCGGGTTGTGCGCGATGAGGACCTTTTCATTTTTGATGCCGCTGGTTTCGTCGAATCGGGTCTCGTGTGGTTCATGGCGACGATTTCGCCGGGGGATGTGCGGTCGTTCGTGACAACATTGCCCGGTGTCGGCGACGGATCCGGTCGAATCGGATTCGATTTCAAACGCCAGAACGGTGGGAGTCCGCTCTTGACGATCACGCTGAATGATGCGGCGATCGTGGAGAATTACTATACCGATTCACCTTTCGATACGGCGTTCGCCTCGGGGGTACTTCGTCCGGGGGCGAACACTCTCTCGATTGAGAACTATGGGAGTCGGTCAGCGCTGCTGAACTATGTCGAGTACGACTATGCGCGCGATCTGACATCCAGCGGTGGGGAGCTTTTCTTCGAGGCTCCGACGGGAGTGACCGGTTTCTATCGATATGAGTTGCCGGATCTGACCGATGCGTATGTCGTGGATGTCACCGACCCGGCTCATCCGCGCCTTGGGCGTGGCAGCGTTTTCGTCGACAGCTCGGAGGCCGCAGCGCCGCGCAGGTACTACGCCTGCGGCGCCGCGCAGCTCCGTACACCTCAGTGGATTGGGAGGGATGCGCACGCGACGGAAGACTATGACATCCTTCGTCGTGGAGGTCGGCAAACCGATATGATTATTGTAACGCCGGATGAGTGGTTTGATCTGGTACTGCCTCTGAAGACCTTTCACGAGGTTGATGCCGAGGAGCCCCTGACGGTGACGCGGGTCAAACTGAGCGATGTGTATGATGAATTCGGCTGGGGCAACAAAGACCCGGTGGCTTTGCGCGATTTTCTCTACTATGCCTACCGTAACTGGCGTGGACCGAGCGGGTCAGAAGAAGCGCCTCGGTATCTGCTGCTGGTCGGTGACGGTAACTACGATTACCGGAACATCCTCTTGATTTCTGACCAGAACTGTCTGCCGCCGTGGGAAGATGGGAGTCTATGCAAGGACGATTTCTATAGCGAGTTCGGTGGGGATCTGCCGTTCATGTTCACCGGCCGGTTGCCCGTGCAGTCGACCGCAGAACTGCAAGTCGTCGTGGACAAGACCGTTCAGTATGGCAGCAATCCTTTGTACGGCCCGTGGAAGAACACGGCAACTTTCGTGGCGGATGACGAGTACAAGGATGGATGCAATCCAGCAGGTGAGAAGCGTCACACGGTGGATTCAGAGGCGATCTTGAACTCGGTTCTCCCGCCGTACTTCACCTTCAAGAAAATCTACGAGATATTCTATCCCTTTCGGTCGAGTCCGACCGGAGGATTCAAGCCGGACGCCACGCGCGATTTGATCGAATGCATCAATCGGGGAACGCTGATCACGAATTACATGGGGCACGGGAATCCCGAAGTGTGGACCGACGAACAGGTCTTCGTTTCCAATCGCGACACGCCTCTGATCGACAACGGGCGCATGCTCGGTTTCTTCGTGGCCGCGACCTGCAGCTGGGGGCAGTTCGACACGCCGCTTCTGCGCTGTCATCCCGAGGTTCTGCTGGCGAAGTCGGGAGCCGGAGCCATCGGAGCCCTTGGCGCCACCCGCTTCACATCGCCGTGGAGCAACAATCAGTTCTTACTGAAGTTCTACAGCGAGCTCTTCGAACAACAGTGGCCGCGGACCTCTCTTGGCGAGGCACTCCTTCTCGCTAAGAACGTTCCGCATTACCATCTTTTCGCAGATCCGGCGCTACGCTTGGCAACGCCCGAGCGCCTGGCGCGCGTGACGGAGCTTTCATCGGATTCCCTGCAAGCGCTCTCGCTTTTCACGATCTCCGGCGAAGTCCTGCAAGATACGGTGCAGATGTGGCCGGATTTCAACGGCGTTGTGGAAGCGCGGGTCTATGACAATGAAGACACGGCTTTCTATTACTGGTGTAATGATCCAAGTCAGTCGCCCTTCGAATATCGTTTGCCCGGCAATGCCATCTTTCGGGGACTGGCGAGTGTGCAGGACGGTCGGTTTTCGGTGACCTTCCGCGTTCCGAAGGATGTCACCTTCGGGGGCAGCGATGCGAAGGCGAGCCTGTATTTCTTCGGGAAGGACGCGAGCGGGGATTCGGCCGACGGGATCGGTGTTCGGGAGCATATTCCCATTGCCGCCACCGTTGGCAGCGAGACGGACAGTGTGCCGCCGGTGATTGCGGCATGGCTCGAAACGCCGAGTTTTCAGGCCGGAGATCCGGTGAGCACGACGCCGCTGCTTCATGTTACGGTGGCGGATTCGTTCGGAATCAACCTGAGTGGTGAGGTAGGGCACAAGATCGTGGTGAGGGTCGATGAAGCACAGTCCGAGGACTTGACGCCATTCTTCAACTACAACCTTGACAGTCACACAAGCGGGAGCCTGGAGAAACGACTTGGGCCGTTTTCACAAGGTGAGCACCGGCTTGTCGTGGAAGCATGGGACAGCTTCAACAATCTGAACCAGAGTTCGCTTTCGTTTCTGGTGGGCGAGGAGGGTCCGGCAGGTTTTGATGTGCGGGATGTCCTGAACTGGCCCAATCCGATGAAGGATTACACCTATTTCACCTATTTCTTGACACAACCGGCGGCGGAGGTGACGATCAAGATCTACACGCTGTCCGGGAAGCATGTTTATACCTTGGACCGACTCGACGCCGGCTATGGATTCCGCAGCAACAGCACGCGCCCGTGGGACGGGCGGGATTTGACGGGGCACGAGCTGGCCAACGGAGTCTACTTCTATCGGGTGATGGCCCGGACGGCGACAGGAACGCGGTCGGAGAAGACGGGAAAGCTGGTCGTTCTGAGGTAGTGGCCTGATTCTTGTCTCCGTGGATGGTAAGGCACTATTCTGCGGAGTTTTCGGTAACTCGAGGACAAATTCTTTTTGATAAATCGACAGTTCGGAGGAGCTGATGAAGCGATCTGTGTGTACCATTCTCGTGATGGCGCTTGCGCTAACGGGCTTGTCGGCGCAAGCGGCTGGAGTCAGCCAGGCGACGATGCTCTTTCTGAAGATTGCACCCGGCGCTCGCCCCACGGGGATGGGGGAGGCTTTCGTCGCCTTGGCCGACGATGCCACGGCCGTTTGGTGGAATCCTGCGGGGCTGGGGTTTCAGCAGCAGAAGCAATTCACAGCGATGTATGCGCGGTGGCTGCCACAATTCAAACTATCCGACCTTTACTACAGCTACCTGGGCTATATCCACGATGTTCCGGAATGGGGCACTTTCGGAGCCAATGTCATCTTTCTCAATCTGGGTGAGACCGAGCGCCGCGACGAGCAGAATCGTAATTTGGGGACATTCTCGAGTTTCGAGTTGGCGGTTGCGGGCGCTTATGGAGCTCCGGTCAACGAAAACCTCACGATGGGAGTTGGTCTGAAGCTCATCTATTCGAATCTCTCTCCCTTCGGTGCGGGTGCCGAAAAGGGAACCGGAACGGCGACGGCTGTGGCGGCCGACATCGGATTACTTTACAAGGCCACTTTTTTGCGCGGACTTTCCATGGGTCTGAACCTTTCAAACATGGGACCCAAAGCGGCTTATATTGACCGCGCTCAGGCTGACCCGTTGCCCACGAACTTGAAGCTCGGCGTCGCGTATCATGTCATTGACCAGGAATTCAACAAGGTCACGGTCTGCGCGGATATGAACAAGGAGCTCGTTGTCCGGCACGACGACGGAACCTCCGATGAGTTCTACGCCGCGATGTTCACGGCATGGGGTGATGATGACCTGATCAAGTCGATCATCTGGAATGTGGGTGTTGAATACTGGTACAGCACTCTGGTCGGGCTGCGAGCGGGTTACTACAATGATGACCTGGGCAAGGTTTTCCCGGTCTCCTTCGGCGTTTCACTGCAATACAGCGTCTATCGGTTTGACTTCAGCTACCTGAACGCCGGTGAGAATCATCCGCTCTCGGATACCATGCGCTATTCACTTTCCGTTGTTTTCTGATCCGCTCTGCAGAATGTGCGATAAACCGAGATCATTCCCTTTGTTTCTTCTGGTCGCGGCGGTCCTCCTTGGGTCAGGCATTTGTCTGGCGGAGGTTCTGAAACCGGCGGCCATGACGGTGACTGCACGCGCGGTTGGTGCGCCGTGGCCCGTGGGAGAGACGGTGCATGTGTGTGCCATCCGTGTTGAGTTTGTGCCGGATGATGTGACGGGTACCCTTGGGGATGGCACAATGGAGTCGGCGTTCACGGATTCACTGCTCATCGACCCTCTGCCACATGATCGCGCCTATTTCACAGATCATCTTTCGTTCCTCCGACATTACTATGAGACGGTTTCAAAAGGCGTGCTTCCATTCGGCCGATTGGATGTCTATCCGACGGCAGAGGACAGTGTCTATCGGGTGGCTCATCCGATGTGGCACTACAACTATAATGTGGACGACGATCTCTTGAATCGGCGATTGACCGAGCTTCTCTTGGAGGCGCTCGAGCTTGCGGATTCGGATGTCAATTTCGCGGACTACGATGCCGTCATCGTATTTCACGCGGGAGTCGGCAAGGATTTCAATCTGGGCTACGATGAGACACCGTTTGATTTGCCGTCGGCCTATGTTACTCCGGCGGACTTTCAGGCCTTTCTGCCGCCAGACCATGCCGCCGGTTTTCAGACGAACGACGGCGTGGTTGTGAACCGAGGCCTGTTGCTTCCGGAAGGCGAGAGCCAGGATGGTTACGAGCTGGGCTTGAATGGCATCATGGTGAAGCTCTTCGGCAATTGGCTGGGATTGCCGGACCTTTTCGACACGGAGACGGGCCGTTCCGGGATTGGCCGGTGGGGCATGATGGATCAGGGCAGCGGCAATGTGTTTGCTCTCGTTCCAGCAATGCCGGAGGCTTGGTCGCGTGTCTACATGGGATGGGAGATTCCAGATACTATCTGGGCGAGCGCGCTGCCCGAAACGCTTCGCATCGGGCGATTCGGCGTTACAGAGGGCGCGCCGGAAGTTGCGCTGTTTCCCATCACAGACACCGAGTACTACCTGATAGAGAATCGCGCGGCCGATCCTGATGAACGCGAGTATGTAGAATGCCGCGACCGGCAAGGACGCCGCATGCAGATCACCCTCGACGGCGAGGTGACGATCTACGGCGAAGATTTTGGAGTGGTCACGGAGGCCGACAACTATGATTTCGGCATTCCCGGCGCCGGGCTGCTCATCTGGCACATTGACGAGACGAAGATACAAGCAGGTTTGATTGACAATTCGGTGAATGCGGATCCTGAACACCGCGGCGTGGATCTCGTGGAAGCCGACGGCCCTCAGGACATCGGTGAAGAATATGGTTTTGGCTTCGCGGGAGGAGGAACGGAATTAGGGGCTCCCGAGGATGCCTGGTGGGACGAAAACGATTATCACAAACAGGCGAACGGCAATGTCCTCCGTGTCGCTTTCGGCAACACGACTTCTCCCGCCGCACAGACTTACGACGGCGCGTACAGTTGGTATGAGTTATTCGATTTCTCGGCGATCTTGCCGGTCATGAGCGTTGTGTTACGGAATCCGACGCGGGTGGCCGGGTTTCCAGTGGAGATACCTCCCGCGCTCGGCGATTCGGTGAACGTGTTTCCCAGTGACTTTGCCGGGGACGGATTGGCCGAACTGATTATGGTCGGCACGGATAGCACAGTCTTTATCATTGATTCTACCGTAACGATGCGGACAGTCGCGCTGCCAGCGTGGAGTAATATTCGTGTGGCGGATATCGACGGAGATGAACAAGATGAGTTGCTTCTTGGCGCAGACCGGCTGTATATCGTGAAAAATCTCATGGGTGGACCTCTCCAGATTGACTCATCGCGTCACGCGCTGAGGGAGGGTATTTACAATCACATTTGTTTGGGAGTGGCTCCGGATAGCTCGACGCGCGTATTGGCGGTGTGGGAAGAGGATGAACCTGGCAGCGAACATGCCTTGGGTTTGGCTCTCTTCGATGGCCAAGCCGTATCGTTGGAGTTATTGTTTTTTCCCGATGACTCGATCTGGCATATCAGCGGTCTGGTTGCTTTGGACCCGCCGCCGAGCCGTTCGTGGGCGATTGGCTACGAGTCAGCGGAGCAAGGTGAGTTATTGGTCGCGGTTGATTTGTCAGATGAAATCGAGATACGATGGCAGCAGACCAGCGAAACGGGCCTGAGGCCTCTGGCTTGCGTGGCGGCGGAGGCGGAAACGCTGCTGTGGTGTGACGACGGATGGCGAGATCGATATTCGGGCGAACTGCTCCGTGAGGCCAAGTGTGATTTCAGCTATCAGATAGTTGACTGGGACGGAGACGGCACGCCGGAGGTCATCGATGATTCTCGAGCATGTCACCTGAAAACCGGATTCCCCGTGGAGGGATTCCCGGTGTCGGCGTCGGTTCACAACATCGTCACCGCTGACTTCGACGGCGATCACCGCGTTGACCTGTTCGGTGATGATGGTCGCTGGCATCTGTTTCGGCACAATTTCAGCGAGCCTCAGGGATTTCCGATGGCGCGGCTTGGAGATTTGGCTTTTGTTTTCCACTGGGATGCGGAAGACCACATCGAGATGCCGGTGCTCTTTTCGCCGGCCTATTTCTCGGGCGAGATGCGGTATCTGGATTTGCGAAGGATCGCGGTTGTCGGAGCGCCGGGTTTGCGGCAAATTTACGGGGCGTATCCCAGTCCTCGACAGCAGGATCCAAATCCCACCTATTTCCACTCCATCGATGCTGGAGCGGGATCGGTCGTCCATTCGCGCTCGAATTGGGTTTACCCCTGGCCGAATCCAACAAACGACATAAGCAATATTCGGCTGACCTTGCCCTATGCGGCACAGGCAAGTGTTCGGTTCTTTGATATTGCGGGACATTTGATCGACGAACTGCCGGCTACATCGGTTGGCCCGGGGCCGTATGATGTGCCGTGGGATGTATCGCGAATTGCCTCGGGTGTGTATATCGGCATCGTCGAGATTGCAGGAAACGGCCGGACCGAACGCGCACAGATTAAGATTGCGGTGGTGAAGTGAATAGCCTGCGCAGAATATTTCGCTTGGAGGGGCTGTTTCTGACTGCTCTCGTGCTGTTCGGGCTTGGCAGCTGCGCTCTGCAAGCTCAGGACCTTTACAATCATCCCGAGCTGAAGTGGAAGAGTTTCGAGACCGAGCATTTTGTCGTCTATTTTACAGAGGGACTGGACTATGTGGCCGCACTGGGCAGCAAGGTTGCTGAAGACGTCCACGAGCCGCTGTGCCAGCTCTACGATTACCGTCCCGATGGAAAGGTTTCGCTGATTTTTCAGGACACGGATGACATCGCGAACGCCGCCAGCTATTTCATGAACAACAAGATTTTCTTCTGGGCGACCGCGATGGATTGGGACCTGCGCGGGACACATCACTGGTTGCGGAATGTCGTGACGCACGAATACACGCACATGATTCAACTTGGCGCATCGCGCAAGTGGTCGCGGCGATTTCCTGCAGGCTACATCCAGTGGATGGACTATGAGCCGGAACGACGCCCGGATGTTCTGTATGGTTATCCCAATCGCGTTGTGAGCTATCCGTATCCTTCCGTGACAATCCCGGCGTGGTTCGCCGAAGGAACCGCTCAACTCCAGGTCACGGGTGGGCGCTACGATTTCTGGGACAGTCACCGCGACATGCTGCTGCGCGCGGCAACGCTCAGCGGGACGCTTCTGTCGTATACTGAGATGGGCTATTTCGGCAAGACCTCTCTTGAGGCGGAGATGGTCTACAATCAGGGATTTGCTCTGACGAAATACATCGCTGATGAGATCGGAGATCCGAAGGTACTGGCAAAGGTCAGCAGAGTCATGCGGGCGCCTTATCCGGTCAGTTTCAGCGGAGCACTGAAGAAGATCACCGGCAAATCAGGCCGCGACTGGTACCGGTCTTGGAAAGCTCATCTTGAGCAAGAATACGGAGCGCTGCGAGATCGAATCGCTACCACGGTTGTGCCGACGGATACGATCGCTTCGGAGGGATTCGTCAATCTGTACCCGCGTCTTTCGCCCACCGGGGGTCGCGTGGCGTTCATATCGAATCCAGATAGGGATTACTGGAGTCAATCGAGTCTTTTTGTGTACGATTTCGAATCCAAGGACCTGAAAATGCTCTCGGCAGGCGTCCAGGGGTCGTTTTGCTGGCTGCCGGATGGGACGGGCATTGTATTCTCGCGCTGGCATCGGAATGCACGCACCGGGTCGCTGCAATACGATCTTTATGTCTATCTGGTGGAGACGGATAAGGAGATTCGATTGACGAAGGGTCTGCGTGCGGAAGGGCCCGACCTGTCGCCAGACGGACGAACGCTTGCGTTCACGATCAATGAGGGAGGCAGTCGGGACTTGGCGCTGCTGCCGATGCCCGAGGATTACCTGTCGAAAAAGTTCAAACCACTTTCCCCAGACGCTGTCATGTATCGACATCGAATGCACTCGGGAGCCCAGTACTACCGCCCACGATGGAGCCCAGACGGCATGAGATTGGTCGTGGCGTTCAACGAGAAAGAGGGTCGCGATATCAATATTTTCGGGATATCGCCAAGCCGCGATTCCCTCTGGCTGGAAAAAGCGATCACGGGAGGCAACTTCGAGCTGCGTGATCCCGCATTTTGTGAGGATGGCAATCATGTCGTCGTCGCGTACGACCGGAGCGGGATTTCGAATATCTATCGGATAGACCTCACAACGGACGAACGCGAACAATTGACATCTGTGATTGGCGGAGCGTACTATCCGCATTTGGAGAACGACACGCTGGTTTTCTGCGACTACACGGGTGAGGGCTTCAAGATTTGCGCCGTTGCAACGCCCGAGCCTCTCAAGCTTCCGCCGGGCCACCTTGATCACGAGAGCTATGTCTCACGCATTCCACCTCCCGCCTACGACGACCGGGTTGCGTCTCCCGAGGCCAGTTCCTACAAACCGCGTTTTGACAATCTCTATTGGTTTCCGCGAATCATGATTGACTATGGAACGGTGAAGCCGGGAGCCTATGCATGGCTGACCGATATCCTCGGCAAGCTCGACTTCATCGGCGGTTTTGCGATGAACGGCAAGAAGGACTACGATCTGTACGGGCACGTGGAGTATCGCACCTTTCATCCGACGATTTTTGCGGAGATTTTCAATATCCAGCGGCGCCTCACGCATCACTTTGCCGATTCCACGCGCATTATCGGCGAAGTGCAGGGCGTGCCGATTTATGACACCTATCGAATCCGATACCGATACAATTTGACCGAAGTGGACGCGGGTCTGCGCTGGCCTCTGGGACGGATGTCGTATCTCAGGCTGGCGGGCATCTACGACCGGTACACGGCTCACAATCGGTTTGACGACGAGACCGCGATCGCGCTGACCTATTTCAAGGGCTGGTCGGCGCAGCTGATGTACTATGTGAACAATGTCAGGCGTGGAGTGGACAGTGAGGTGAATCCGTCGGGAGGTTACTACGGTTTTCTGCGATTCACGCGCGCAAACCAGCAGTTTTTCACCGGATTTCGCATCGACGCGGACAAATATGTGCTGGTGGAAGTGTATGAGCCATACAATTACAATTTGATTGAAGGCGGAATTGAGAAGTACTTTCCATTGCCTTATGGCTCGCATGCGTTTGCCCTCAGGTTTCAGGGCGGTTTGATTGACGAGACGGTGGATCCGTTCTTCTACATCTATGCAGGGGGATTGCCGGGGATGCGCGGCTATTCCTATTACAGTCTCGGCGGCGAACGCACGGCGGTTGCGACGGCGACCTATCGTTTTCCGATCGTCAAGCGTGCGGCGTGGAGTCTTTACCCGCTATCGATCAATCACATCTACGGGAACATTTTCTGTGATGTTGGAGACGCATGGGTGGGCGATTTCGATGAAGTGGAGTTGAAGAAGGATGTCGGTGCCGGCTTGAGAATACAAATGCATTCGTTTTATTTCTACCCGACGGCGGTTGGAGTGGATGTTGCCTATGGGTTCGACCGGTTCACGAATGTGGAGGAAGATTTTCAGGCGACCTATGGGAAGGAATGGCGCTACTATCTGACGATTCTGTTCGATTTCTATACGCCGTTTCACGAGGGAATCGCGAGGAGTCTGTTCCCGAGGTGATGAGCGGTGGCGCTCTGCCCCGTGACGGGAGCTCACGATGCGGCGCAGTACATTGGGGGCTTGGAGACAGAAGAACAAATATAGAGAGAAATAGAGAGCGAGGAGGACGGAAACATGCGCACTCAGGCAACAGCGATAGCCGTGCTGATGGCGTTTCTTCTGGCCTTGGGTACGCCGAGCGCGAGTCATGCCGCGGAGTGGGAGTTTTCTTCCAGTCGGCCGGATCTCATGCAGCGGCTGGGTACTGACGCGGGTTCAGACCTTCAGATGGAGGAAACAGGCACCGCCGGAGTTCCCGGAAAAAAGAACATTGGTCGAGGGCTCTTGTTCTCGTTGATTGTTCCCGGAACAGGCCAGCTCTATGCCACGCCCTGGTGGCGCGCGTTGCCATGGTTTGCGATTGAAGCAGCAGGGTGGACGGTGTTCGCCATCTACCAGAAGAAGGGCAACGACAAAACGGATGAGTTTCAGGATTTCGCGGACATCCATTTCGATCGGGACAAGTATCGGGCAGCGGAGGACTCCATTTGGCATGAGCTTGGTGAGCTGTACAACGAAGATGGTTCGAGAAAACTTCCGGACAACTTCACGCACACGCTGCCTCCCACGAATACCCAGCAGTACTACGAGATGATCGGGAAATACCTGTCCCAGTTTGGGTATGGCTGGGATGACGCGACCGGCGACAATCCGGACGGACCCACTTACGCGTTTGATGGGACGACGGCTAATTTTTTCTTCTACCGCGATATGAGAGGCGAGGCCAATGACCTGCTGAGCACGGCGAATGTCGGGATGGAAGTGGTTCTGGTCAACCACATTCTCTCTGCTCTCGATGCTGCTTTTATGGTCCGTCAGCACAATCGCCGAGTCGATCGAGCGGCGGGCATCAGCGACTATCTGATCTACGAGCGCAAGCAAATCCATGGGGCGGATACACGCATGCTCACGCTGCGGATTCCGCTGGACTAAGCACATTTCTTACGGCGCGACGAGTACATGCGAACAGTCCTCATTGCCATCCTTTCGATTGGGCTTCTGGCATTCCCGAGTTCTGGAGCTCAGAAACCGACTTCCAAAGAGCGCGGGAACGCTTTTCTGAAATCGCTCGTTCTTCCCGGCTGGGGTCAGTATGACAGCGGCCGGAAGCAGTCGGCTCTCTTCTTTGCTCTCGGCGAGTTGGCGGTTTTCAGTGGGATGTATGCGTTTCATGTTCGCGGCGTGGCGAAGCGCCATGATTATGTGGCGTATGCCGCCCAGCATGCCGGTGTTGTCGGCGATCATCCGCACGATTTCTATGTGGATGTCGGGAATTGGGATCGCGTCGAGGACTACAATGAGCAGCGGCTCAAGGATCGCGAGTTCGGCGAGCTCTACACGAGCTCTCTGGATCGATGGGAATGGGATTCTTACGACCATCGCGTTCGAATGAAGAAGATTCGGGTCCAATCGGACAAAGCCTTCAACGCCGTTTATTACTTGATCGGTGGCCTCATTCTGAATCATATCGGGAGCGCCATCCATGCCGGGCGGGGCGTTCGCGCCTCGGAGACCGGCGATTCCGCCCATCGGGACTGGCGCTTTTTCGTTACACCGGTATCGGACCGACAGGGTCTGGCACTGCATTTGAATTATTCGTTTTGACATGCGGATTCTTATCACCGGCGCCACGGGATTCATCGGATCGCAACTCGGCATGGAACTATACCGCGAGCACGATGTTCTGGGAGTGGCGGGAATAAATCCGCGCTTGCCTGACTTCCCGACTCGCCGGTTGGATTTGACCCAGCCCGGGGCCGCTGAAGAACTGCTGAGCAGTTTCCCGGCGGAAGTTGTTCTCCATGCGGCGGCGATGTCGCGCGTGCTTGACTGTGAAACGCAAGCCGCACGAGCCGAAAGGATCAATGTCGACGCGACGGCCACGCTGGCACAGCAGGCGTCAACCAAAGGGGCGCGAGTTGTGTTCTTTTCCAGTGACATGGTCTTCGCCGGAGATACCGGGTATTACACGGAGCGCCATCGTCCGTCTCCGAAGAATGTTTATGGGCGCACCAAGCTTCGCGCCGAGAAGTTGGTGCTGGAGGCCAATCCCCGAAACCTGGTCGTGCGATTGAATTCAGTTGCCGGCGCGGCGAAGGAGTGGGGGGCGAGCTTCACCGATAGAATCTTCTCGGAAATCAGCAAGGTCGGCAAAGTTCCGCTTTTTGGCGATCAGTTTCGTTCCCCGATTCATGTCCGTTCGGTTGTCGCGGCAGTCTGCTGGCTCGTCGGGCGAGAAGTCAGCGGCGTGCTGCATCTGGGAGGACCGCAACGGCTCAGTCGAGCCGAGCTTGGTCGAGCACTCTGCCGAGCGGCGAGAATCGACGAAAAGACCATTGTCGAGAATTCGTATCTGACGCATTCGCAAGCGGCACTGATGCCGTGTGACACATCCTTTGGGCGTGGTCGTCGAGAAGTAGAGCTGCCGGAACTTGATGTTCGGCCGGTGGAAGTCGAACTGGCCGCGGACTATCGTGAGGAGAGAATCCTGCCGTGACCTATCGCCACTTGCAGACAGGAACACTCGTGCGCCTTTCTGTCGGGGAGAGGATGCCGGAGGCTCTCGTGGAGTTTGCCCGGCGTGAAGGATGGGCGTCAGGCCATGTTCACGGGATCGGGGGCGTTGAGGATGTTGAGCTGGCCTACTACGATCGCGCGTCGCGGGAGTACCAGCGCAAGAAGTTCGACGGCGTTTACGAGCTGCTGAGTTGCACGGGGAACCTGGCTGTTGTCGATGGCGAACCTTTCTGGCACCTCCATGCGATCATCGGGGATGCGGACTTTCGGGTTTTCGGCGGGCATCTTGTCGCCTTGACGATTGCCGTGACCGGCGAGTTCTGGCTGACTCGCGGATCGGGTGTTGTCGGCAGGTCTCTCGACGAGCGCACGGGCCTCAAGCTCCTCGATCTTGACGCGCACGAATCCTGAGCTCTGTCGACAAGCCGTCCGCGGCGACCGAAAGCAAATGAGCGGCGATTGACCCATGGAAGATTTTGGCGAACGCAAGTATTATGTAGCCATCGCGGGGAATATCGGTGTCGGCAAGACAACCTTGACGAGCGCCTTGGCCGAACAACTGCGGTGGCGCTCTTATTTTGAGCCTGTTATCAATAATCCGTATCTGGATGATTTCTACGCTGACATGTCGAGATGGGCTTTTCATCTCCAGGTTTACTTTTTGTCAAAACGCTTCGAGAGTCAGCGAGCGATCATCGCCGAGAACGCGTCGTGCGTTCAGGATCGCACGATTTATGAAGATGTCGAGGTCTTCGCGACGACTCTGCACAACCGGGGTCATTTGACCGGTCGTGACTGGGACAATTACCGCGACCTTTTCCACGCGATGACTTCGTTTTTGAAGCCGCCGGATCTTATTCTCTATTTGCGCTGCGATGTGCCGACTCTGCTCAATCGTATACGCTTTCGGGGGCGGGATTCCGAGAAGAAGATCGACGCATCCTATCTTGAGGAATTGAACGACGCTTATGAGGCTTGGGCGAAGCGAGCCGCGACCATGGCGCGTTTTGCCGTTCTCGATACAGGAAGTCATCAAGAAATTGACAAAGATCAGGTTCTGACCCGTGCCCTCGAACTCCTCCGGACCCGCCTACAACTCGAAATTCCCTTCGAGTCCCGCCGCTGAATCACCGGCTGAAAGGGACTCGCGCACCCACCCGCCCTTCGTGACCTTGCTGTGGTGTGTTTTAGCCGTGGCCGTTCAAACCCGTTTGTGTTTTCGGGACGGCACGAATCCGTTTTGGCCGGGGCTCATTGTGCTGGTATCGGTTCTGGCGATTGCGTTTGGGGGGATGTCGCTTTGGCGGGGTACAGCGCCGGTTGGTGGAGCGAAACCGGGTGCAAAGACCGGCCATGCCGTTCTCCTCGTAGGAGGTGTGTTGGGTTTCGTGGTAAGCGTGCCGTTTGGCGTGTGGACGCTGAGTGCGGCGGTTCTGCTTCTCCTTATCACGCTGGTCGACAGCCGCCCCGGACTCCTGACGGATTTTGTCGTCGCCATATTGGCAAGTGCTCTTTTCCTGGGCACGGCCACGGCATTTGGACGAATAGCGCAGGGTGGCTATCCGGCCGCACTGGCTTTCTTCTTTTTCTTGGCGTGGGGAGCGACCATCGGGATCGAGTCCTGGAAGACCGATGCTTCGCACCACCGCGTAACCTTTGCGACGCTGATGGGTCCCCGGATGGCCTTGGCCGTTGCCGGGATTTTCTTCTTCATCTTCGGCATTATCACGACCTGGCCTTTTCTGAATGGACTGTACGGACCCCTCTATTTCTGGATCGTGGCTATTGGCGCCGACCTCCCTCTGTTGTGGATGTGGGGTAAGCTCCGTGGCCGAGACAGAGAACTCTCAGAGGTGGCTGTCGCGAGGTTCAATCGCCTGGCGCGCTGGCTGACCTTCATTGTTCTTATCGGTCTTTTCCTCGCGTGAAATCCTCCCCGATTCGACTGACGCTGGTGTCGCGGTCACCCCGCCGCGCGCGCTTGCTGGCGTTTCTCAATATCCCCTTTGATGTCGTGCCTTCAGACTCTTCAGAGAGTTGGTCGGGGCGCCATGCTCGCGAGATTGCCGAGCAGAACGCCGCGCGGAAGCTGCGAGTCTGTGCACCGATGACGGACCGTCCCCGGCTGCTCTTGTCTGCGGATACGGTGATCGAGGTCGGCGGGCGCTTCTTGGGAAAACCGGCTGGGCCGGATTCCGCTGCCCGGATGCTCAGGCTTCTCTCCGGCCGGTGGCACTGGGTGGTCACCGGCGTAGCTCTGGCCGAGGAGCCCCAGAGCGAGCCTCTGCGCGCGAGCGCGGCGACGGCTGTGCTTTTCCGGCATCTCGCCGCGGTGGACATTCGCGAGTATGTACGGTCGGATGAATGGCGGGGCAAGGCTGGAGCCTATGCCATCCAAGGGCGGGGAGGGGATTTCGTGGTAACGATTGCAGGGAGCTTCTCCAATGTCGTCGGGCTACCCCTGGCGCTCACGGCGCACTGCGTCCAGCAAGGCTGGGGAGATCGCCAGTTTCTGTGATGATTTGCGCAAGGCCCGCGAATCGCAGCGAGTGACGCTGGAGACAATTTCCGAGAAGACGCGCATTTCGCTGGCCACTCTGGAGGCACTGGAGAGCGGTCGGTGGCACGAGATTGAAGGGGCGTTTCTGGCGGGCTACCTTCGCCTGTATGCTACCGCGGCGGGACTCAGCCCAGAGAAGACGCTGGCGCTGTTTCGACAACTGAGCAGACGCCGCTCGCGGGCCGCGGGTGCCAGTTTCGACGACACGGGCGAGCTGCTGCCGAGGCCCGAGGTCGTCGGCGCCACGCGAATGAAGGTCACGCTTGGATGGCTGGTGGCCAGTCGGCGCGTCACTTTCGTCCTGTTTGTCATCCTCCTGGGCGGCCTGGTGACGATTCTCATCTCCGCGAAGCGGTTCACGATTCATGTCATTCCCGAGACACCGTTCCAGACAACATTGAGCTACGCGCAGAGAGTGTCGCAAGGGCCGATCGAGTTTATTCCTCCGGAATCATCCCAAGAAACGCCTGGAATCCCTGCCCTGAGCCAGAGAGCGGCCATCGTTTCGGGGCGCAAGGCTACATTCGATCTTATCGCGGTCGGTGAGTGTTTTGTCGTTTTCCAGCGCGGTGACGGGATGGAGTATCGACGATATCTGCAGCCGTTCGACACGCTGAGAATCCCGGTTTCGAGCCGGCTCTTCGTTGCTGCCAGACCCGCGGGGGAGGCAGCACTCTTTAAGGGAAGTCGGGGGATTCCGACGATCGGTTCGGATGCACATGTGGACACCTTTGAGGTGGTGATGAGACCGTAGGAGGGCGGATGCTGTCAGGTGGATGGTCGCAGAAGATGTCTCGCCGGTGGGTTCGGCGAACGGGGGCGTTGACTTTGATTGAGGAGATGATTATATTATAATTTTAGTATAAACCGCTGTGCACGAATGTTTGTACTCATTTTGCTGCTTGTACTGCTGATTCTGTTCGGGATCCTTGAATTCCGGAGTCATCAGCACCGGGTCTATTCCATTCCTATCCGCGTTCATGTCAATGGCACACGCGGGAAGTCGTCGGTCACGCGCCTGATCGCCGCCGGTCTGAGGGCGGGAGGTATCCGGACGATGGCCAAGACGACCGGTACGCTCCCGCGACTGATTGACGAGAAAGGCCTCGAGGTCGAGATCGTCCGTCCCAACCGTGCCAATATCCTGGAGCATGTGAAAGTCTTCCGATATTTTGCCCGGCGACGGCCGCAAGCCGTTGTTGTCGAGTGCATGGCGGTTCAGCCGGAGTATCAGTGGATCTGCGAGAACAAGTTTGTGCATTCGACACTTGGAGTGATTACCAACACACGACTCGACCATGTGCTGGAAATGGGGCCGACGATCGAGAATATCACGCGGTCTCTGTGCAACACTCTCCCACCCGGCGGGGTCGCTTATACCTCAGAACACCAGATGTTCTGGCTCATGCAGAGACAGGCCCACAAGATTGGCTGTGAACTTCACCGGGTCACGCCGTCTACGGTTAGTCTCGATGAGCTGAAGGGTTTCGCTCACATCGAGCATGCCGAGAATGTTGCCGTGGCACTTGCCGCCTGTGAGAAGCTCGGTGTCCCGCGCCAGGTTGCACTGGATGGGATGCATCGAAGCCATGCAGATGTCGGTGCGTTACGGGTTTTCGAAGTGGAACAGGACGGTAAGACGCTTCAGTTTATCTATGCTATGGCGGCCAATGACCCGGAATCCACCATGGGCATTTGGAGGAAAGCGACAAGCGTGGTCGAGAATAAGGGCGTCATGATCATTCTGCTGCATACACGCGCCGATCGGTATGACCGCAGCCTGCAGCTGCTGGAGATGATTCAAGAGGGGATGGCCGATCAGTATCAGCATGTTTTCCTGACTGGCGAGAAGACCTCGAATATTCTGGCGACGCTTGGGCGATACGGCATTGACCGGCTGAAAGCCCTCGATCTCGGCCATGCGACCCCGGAACGCATTAGTCATGAAGCATTCCAGCGCATCAATTCGGTGGGAACGATCTTCGGCATTGGAAATGTGGGATCGGGGGGACTTGAGATCGTCAAATATTTCCGGGATCGGCGAAAGATGAGTGGGGCCGTTTTGGCCCCTCCAGAGCAGGGGTCCGCCGAAGGAAGTGCGTCGTGAAGCCAGCGCTGTGATGAGGTGAAACGACCGAAGGGAGCTTGAAGTAGGCGAAGAAAGAACGATAAATGATTGAACTTTCGATCGGACTGGGGGTTGTCTTCAGTCTGGTTTTCAATGAGGTGTTTGGCGCGGCGGCCGGTGGCATTGTTGTTCCCGGCTACATCGCCCTTCATCTCCACGAGCCGCTGAGACTCGCGGGAACTATCATTGTCAGTTTCGTGACCTTCCTGGCGATCCGGGTCATCTCTCAGTTTGTGTTCGTCTATGGGCGGCGCAGGCTCGTGCTGGCGATCCTGCTTGGATTCATCTTCGGCTATCTAAGTCGTCAGATGATATTCTACGAGATGTTCTCCGTGGATGTTCGACTTCAGGCGATTGGTTTCATCATCCCTGGCCTCATCGCCAACTGGTTTGAGCGACAGGGTGTTTTGAAGACATTGGCCGCTATGTTGATCGCGGCTTCGTTCGTTCGACTGCTTGTGATTCTGCTGACTGGTGGGAGGATTTTCGCGAATGTTTAGGCCGTCGATGCGATCCATCTGGACTCTTCTTTTCCTCGCGGTAGTCAGTTTCACGCTTTTTCAGGTCGTCGAGCGTAGTCGAGTGCCGCGTCGACAGAGGTGGTATTCGGAGAAGATGCAGGCTGCCGAGCTGGCGGCACGGGGCCTGGTGGCTCTGCAGGAAGATCGGCTGGAGAAGGGCGTCTTCGCGGGTGAATACGAAGACCCACGCCTCGCGGCCATTCTCGGCCAGCAGTTTTCTCTGATTACCACGGATTACGGCGTTTTTGACGCAAAGGTGACGGGCGCGAATCCGAATTTCGCAGCGATTGCCGTCGAGATGTTCAAAGAGGCGGGATTGGAAGCGGGCGACCTGGTAGCGATTGGGTGCACGGGTTCCAATCCCGGCGTTAATCTCGCGGTTTACGCAGCCTGTGAAGTGTTGGACCTCCGACCACTCATTATTTCTTCAATCGGCAGCTCTTGGTGGGGGGCCAACGACCCGGATTTCACCTGGCTTGACATGGAAGCGGCCTTAGAGCGCAAAGGCATCATCCATTTCCGGTCGCTGGCGGCCTCCATGGGAGGTGGAAGAGACCAGGCCACGAGCCTTTCGCATATGGGAAGAAGACTGATGCGGACGGCGGCGGAGCGAAACGATATTCCTCTTCTCTATGAACGAGACCTCGCTGCTTCCATTCAGAAGCGAATCGAGCTCTACTCGGAAGCGGCGGCTGGACAGCCGATCAAGGCTTATGTTAACATCGGCGGGGGACTGGCAAGCTTGGGCCACTCTGAAAACGGTACCCTCATCCCGAGTGGGTTTAACATCCATCTTCCTCTGCGGAATTATCCGGCGCGAGGCGTCGTTCACCATTTTGCAGGTCGAGGGCTTCCGATTCTGCACCTCTACAATATCGTGGATTTGGCGCAGGCGTACGGATTGGGACCCATGCGGGTGCCCCTGCCCGGCGTCGGTACCGGCGCGGTCTTCGTGGAGGAGCGCTACGATTTGCGACTGGCCGGGGTAGCAGCCGCGGTGACCCTGATTCTCTTGATCGCGGTCATCAGACTGGATGAGCGTCTGTTCAGGCTTAAGGAAGAAGGCGTCGATCCGGACACATTGATGTGAGGCCGAGTTTCGGCAGAAAGTTGAGGGACAATCCGTGGAACGGTTCGCGAGTTGGACAATGGCGAAATACTGGATCAAGGGGGCTGCGTTTGTTCTTGTGGTGCTGGTTCTCGGAGGCGGCCTGTGGGCGAAGACCGAGTGGAACAGCATCACGCCTGAGGCATTTGACCGCGAGATCACGCTGAAGATCTCAAAGAAGGACCGTGTCTACTATGAAATCCAGAAGGGCTCTGAAGTCCGGGTTCGCGTCTCGGGTCCGACGAAGCTGCGCGTCATCTCGCGTGTGGAGATTCCGTCGTCGAAGGAGGAGCGTCAGTACACCTATTTCGTTCGCCGTGACGAGGGCAAATGGGTGAAGTTCACGCGGTACAGCGGGGTGTCGTCCCAGGCCAGTTTGAAGGGCGATGGTTCGACGCAGGTATCGATCTCGAAAAAGCACATTTTGAAAGTGCCGGCGGGCGTACACACCTATACTTTTCGGCTGTCAAAGAAATCAACGCGCCGCGTCTTTGTGCGCTTCCATCAACTCGGGAGTGGTTTTGGGGCACCAACCGATGTCGTCGCCATGACGCCAGAAGCCTCGACGGAGTCCGTCGGCCTCGTCGTTGGCGAGCAGGTAACGACCTACTATCGTTTGGCCGAGACCCGTGAGGTTAAGTTGGATCTCATTGGACCTACGAAACTGAAAGTACTCGCGCGACTTGAGTTTGATCCCAATATGAGAGGCCAGCAGAACTTTCGGGTGCAGGTCTATGAGGACGGCGTCATCAAGGG